>CANQTG010000103.1 GCA_947626715.1 uncultured Lachnospiraceae bacterium
GCGGAGACGGTCTCTGTATCTTTGATATACGGACGGGGAAAAGGCGGGAGCTTACATGGGAAGGCGAAGGGGAAAAGGCCGGGGAGCGCAATCCGTATATGGTTGAAAAATGGAAGGACGCGTATATCCTGCTGTCCCGTAAGGGAGACCGATTGATCCTGTATCGGGATCACGAGGCCACGATTCATACGAAGTGGAAGGAAGCGCTGCTTGGGTCTATTCAGGATAAAAATTATGATTTCCAGTTTATCAGGCACAGGGATATCATGGCGCGGGATCCCTACCTGTATATGAATGTTTCGACCAGACAATGCGATTTTATCGCGCGGTTTGATCTTGCGGAGTTTGCGCTGGCCGACGTAATGGAGATCCATGAGCCGGGGGAACATTTCGGACTGCTCCTTTATGAGGATAGTATATTTTTTCAGAATGTCACGAAGCGGGAAAGCTCTCTGATCCGGTGGGACATGAGAGAGGGGCGCGCGCTAAACCGATGGAAGATCTGCGACGGGGACTGCAGGCGGGCGTATCTGTTTCGGGATCGTGAAACGGTTTTTATGATGTTGGGAAGCGGCGAGGTATTCTGCTGTAAGACCGAGGCCGGGACGCTGGAGAAAATGGAGACGCCATGCGGGACGATCCTGTATAGCGGACATACTATCGCGCCGCAGGAACGGCTGGTCGTCCTAAATGAAAACGGCATGTTTCTGTGGACGCCTTCGACAGGCGATTACAGTGAAATATCCGTGCCGTGGCTCCGGCTATGGCTCGAATCGATGCGCTTATCGGGACAGGAGGGAATATGACGGACAACGAGATAAAGAATACACATCTTGATATGCTGGAAGCGGAAGCGATCTATATTATGCGTGAGGTCGCGGCGGAATGTGAAAAGCCGGTCATGCTCTATTCGATCGGCAAGGACAGCTCCGTCATGCTGCACCTTGCGCTGAAAGCGTTTTACCCGGAGAAGCCGCCGTTTCCTTTTATGCACATAGATACCACATGGAAATTTCATGAAATGATAGAGTTCCGCGATAAAGCGGCGGAAAAATATGGAATTGAAATGCTGGTTTATAAAAATGAGGATGGGATCAGGCGGGGGATCAATCCGTTCGATCACGGCAGCGCCTATACGGATATTATGAAGACGGAGGCGCTGAAACAGGCGCTTCGCAAGTATGGCTTTACGGCGGCCTTCGGCGGCGGGCGGCGCGACGAAGAGAAGTCGCGGGCAAAGGAGAGGATTTTTTCCTTTCGGAACAGGGAACAGGCGTGGGATCCGAAAAATCAAAGGCCGGAAATGTGGAATGCATATAATACGCAGATCCATAAAGGGGAAAGTATTCGGGTTTTCCCCATATCGAACTGGACGGAAAAAGACATATGGCAGTATATCGCGCGCGAAGGCATAGAGATCGTTCCGCTGTATTTTGCGAAGGAAAGGCCGGTTGTTTACCGCGACGGCAATCTTATCATGGTAGACGACGGGCGCATGAAGCTGCGGGAGGGGGAAGAGGTGGTCATGAAAAAGGTCCGTTTCAGGACGCTGGGCTGTTATCCGCTCACAGGAGGTATAGAGTCGGAGGCCGATACGCTTTCAAAGGTGATAGAGGAAACGCTGGGGGCGGTGTCCTCCGAGAGGACTAGCCGCGTGATAGACAGGGACGGCGGCTCCGCCAGCATGGAGAAACGAAAGAGAGAGGGATACTTTTAAGATGAACGGACTGCTTAAATTTATTACATGCGGAAGCGTTGACGACGGGAAATCCACATTGATCGGGCATATGCTGTATGACGCGAAGCTGCTCTATGCGGATCAGAAGCAGGCGTTGGAATTGGACAGCAGGGTGGGGAGCCGCGGGGGCGCGATAGACTATTCGCTCCTGTTAGACGGCCTTATGGCGGAACGGGAACAGGGGATCACCATAGACGTTGCCTACAGGTATTTTACCACGGATAAGAGGAGCTTTATCGTGGCGGATACGCCGGGACATGAGGAATATACCAGAAATATGGCCGTCGGCGCGTCTTTTGCGGATCTTGCGGTGATCCTCGTGGATGCCACGCAGGGGATCCTGACGCAGACGAGGCGTCATGCAAGGATCTGCTCTTTCATGGGGATCCGGCATTTTGTGTTCGCGGTAAATAAGATGGATCTGATTCGATATGATGAAAAAGCCTTTCGGGATATCGAGAAGGAGATCCGAAAGCTGGCGATAGATTTAGAGCTTTTGTCCGTAAAGATCATACCGGTATCCGCAACGGAGGGAGACAATGTCACGAACCCCTCCAAAGTCATGACTTGGTACGCGGGAGATACCCTGCTGAGCTATTTGGAAAATGTGAATGTGGAGAAGGAAAAGGAAGAAGAAGGCTTTGTGCTTCCCATACAGAGGGTGTGCAGGCCGGATCATACCTTTCGGGGATTTCAGGGACAGGTGGAAAGTGGGGAGATCGCGGCCGGAGACGAGGTTACGATTCTTCCCAGCGGCGAGAGGGCGCATGTGGCAAGGCTCCTATCTACGGACAGGGAGGTCGGCAGGATACGGAAAGGAAACGCGGTAACGATCTGTCTTGACCGGGAGATCGACGTATCGAGAGGCTGTGTCATTACGAATGCGGCTTCCCTTCAGGTATCCTCTTTGTTTCAAGCGACGCTTTTGTGGCTGGACGATACGGAGCTTGTGGAGGGCAAGACCCTATGGCTAAAGCTCGGGACAAAGATGATTCCGGCCGCGGTCATGGAGATCAAATACCGTATCGACATAAACGGCGGCGGGCATATAAGAGCCTCCCATCTTTATAAGAATGAAATAGCGGTATGCGTGATCGCGGTTTCCGAAAAGATCGTGTTTGACAGATTTGACAGGCACATGGGGATCGGGAGATTTATCTTGATCGACCGTATGACAAATATGACGTCCGCGTGCGGGATTGCCGATCATGAGCTGCGAAGGGCGGACAATCTGTTCTGGCAGCATATGGACGTGACCCGGGACAGTAGGGCGGAAAGAATGCGGCAGAAGCCGATGACCTTGTGGTTTACGGGATTATCGGGCGCGGGAAAGTCAACATTAGCGAACGAGGTGGAGAAAAAGCTCGCCGTATCCGGGAGATATACGATGTCGCTCGATGGAGATAATGTCAGGCTGGGACTGAATAAAAATCTCGGGTTTACGCAGGAGGACCGCATAGAAAATATCCGTCGTGTGGCGGAGGTCGCAAAATTGATGAACGATGCGGGGCTTATCGTTTTGACATCGTTTATTTCTCCCTATATCAGCGATCGGGAAACGGCGCGGACGATCATCGGAAACGATCATTTCATTGAAATCTATGTTTCTACGCCGCTTGAGGAATGCGAAAGGAGAGACGTCAAAGGGCTTTATAAAAAAGCGCGCGAAGGGAAGATCCCTAATTTTACGGGACTTTCTGCTCCGTATGAAAAACCGGAAAGCCCTGAGATCACAATTAATACCGCCGGAATAACGGTAGAGGAAGCTTCCTCGTATGTATATGAAGAAATTCAGAAATATATAGGCGGTGAGTCTTATGAAGGATAAAGGCATACATACAAAAAACGGTCCGCTGCGGCTTTTTATGACAATGTTTCAGGCAGGGCTTATCGGATTTGGCGGAGGGAACGCTCTGATACCGGTGCTTTATCAGAAGACGGTGGAAGAAGAGGGACTGCTGGCGGATGAACAGTATGAGGAGGACGTGCTGGTCGCAAGCATAACGCCCGGAGCGCTTCCCGTGGAGATCGCAGGCGGGATCGGACATCGCCTTCTTGGCTGGAAGGGGACTTTGATCGGAGCGTATGGAATGGCTCTGCCGGGCGTGATATTGACGCTCGCTTTTTTGGCGTTGTTTAAATTGCTGAATGAAGAAGTGTTTGAACAGATCGGATATATCTCGGTGGGCGTCTATGCGTTCATATGCGTTTTGCTTTTCGGATATGTGAAGGGTACGTTTGCCAATAGGCCGTCATGTGCAGAAGGGATAAGGGAAGGGAGACAGTACCGTTATGAACTGGCCGTTTCCGCCGTCGTGTTTGCGCTTACCTGCGGCAAGAATCTTTATAGGATCTTAGGCAGTACGCAGACGCCGATATTCGGATTGGCGACGATCGATATCTTTATTTTGGCATTTTTTGTGATCTTTACGAATGCCGGAAGAAAAAATGCTTTTAGAAATACCGTATCCGTTCTTTTGTGTATTCTGTATATTGCGTTAAAGGGGAAAGGGATCCCGCTGCAGTCGGCGGTGGGAATTGACGTCTTATACGTGTTCATGACGGTCATGGCCGCGACGGGTCTGGCGGCTTCGCTGAAGAATAAGAGGAAAGCGGCGGGAGGCGGCGGAAAGAGGGAGAGAATAAAGGATATCGCGGCCTTAGCCGCGCCGGTATGCGTATTCCTGATACCCGCTTTCTTTATAACTGCGGACTCGGCTGCTTTTGCGGGAAAAGGGATATTGTCTTCCGTTATTTCCTTTGGCGGCGGAGACGCCTATCTGACGGTTGCGGACGGAATGTTCGTCAGCTCCGGGCTGGTATCGGAGAGCGTTTTCTATGGAAATATCGTACCGGTGGTCAATATCCTTCCGGGGTCTATCCTATGCAAGACGCTGAGCGGCGTCGGCTTTTCTATCGGAAGCGAGGCCGCGGGAACGGTCATAGGCGGGCTCCTGACGGCGGCGCTGGGGTTTTCCGCCAGTGTATTTGCTTCATGCGGGATCTTTTCGCTGATACATATATGTTACGGGGCGGTAAGCGATGTCCCGGCGTTTATGACGCTGAAAACTTGGATACGGCCCATTGTGTCGGGGCTTATGTTTACAGTGATCCTGTCCCTGATCTATCAGGTAAAGCAGATGGGAGAAGGGATCGCGGGCTGGGGATATGTCGGGATCATGGCCGCCTTGTTTGCGGCGGCAAGCGTCCTTTCCGGCAGAAAGAGCAACATGGCGATCATCGGGATCCTTGCGGCGGGCTCGCTGGTAATCTGCAATCTATTTAAAATGGCGGTGTTGGGGCGCTGAGAAAGGGGGTTGAGATGGAAGGGCGGGAACTGATTCGGCAGATTCAAAATATGCTGGCCTCTTCCGAGAAGGTTTTGCTCGTCTCATGCGGCGAGCCGGAGATCGAAAGGCTGCTTAGCGAGCGTTCTAAGAGGGATCCGCAAAAGAAGGTAGTATTGTTATCGGAACATAACGTAAATAGGCCGGGTTCTCCCAATATAGAATGGATAGGGCTCCCTGAAGACAGCTTCCTAGAAATACAAAAGCTCTACCTTAGCTATGAATTTTCCGATCAATTCACTCTGCTCTCCGCAGACGGCAATTTCGGCACGATCCTGAATTATGTAAAGACCGGGCTTTTATCGGCGGAAGAAGCAGTTTGTGCTTTATTGGACTGACACGAAAGGAAATTTTCCTATGGACAAGGCGCACTATGAAGAAATGTGCGAAAACCTCAAAAATATGATCCAGAGGGGCACGCTTGCGGATAAAAAAATATACCTGTTCGGACACTGCAACGCAACGGAAGCATTGGCCGATACGCTTATGGAAAAGGAGATCCCGGTCTGCGCGATCCTTGACAATAATGAGGAAAAACAGAAAATAAGCTACCGGAATATCCCGATAACGGCCCCGCGGGCGATCTTATCAGAAGCGCCGGGAAGCTCCGCCGTCTGCATTGCCGCCCGCGCCTATGAAGCGATGTCGCGGCAGCTTAGGAGCATGGGCTATTCTGATCCAATATACAAAATGACGGAATATGACAGCTATGCGGAATATTCGCTCTCCGAGGAAACGATCAGGCGAAAACGCGAAAGGCTGGAACGCGGGCTGACGCGCCAGAATAAACTGTCGAAGCAATATCCGGGCTTGATGAAAATATTCTGTCCGTTCAACGCGCTGGGAGACGTCTGCTTCGCCATGTCTTACCTTCCGTATTTTCTTGCCGCGCGAAGGTGCGGAGGGTGCGTGGTCTGCGTGATTGGGGATGCGTGCGCGCAGGTCGTGAAGCTGTTTGGAGAGGATCCGGTAGAAATCTTTTCCCAAAAAGAAATGGACGAGATCATACAGGCGGCGCTGTATACCGAAGACAGATATTCCTTTATCGCACATCAGGACAGGCCGTATGTCGTGAATCTGCATAAGGCGCTGTATCAAAAATGCATTCCGCTAGAGCAGATATACTGCTGCGGCGTGTTCGGTCTGCCCAAAGAGACAGAACCGCGGCGGCCGGCCCGCTGGGAGCCGTATGCGGAGATCGACAGGATCCCGAAGGGACGCTCCGTCATTCTCTCGCCCTATGCGAAATCTGTGACCGCTCTTCCGCAGGACGTATGGCGGCAGATCGTGGACGACTATAGGAGCCGGGGCTTTTCCTGCTTTACCAATGTGACGGGCGATGAGAAGGCGCTCGACGGGACGCTCCCGGTCAGCCCGCGGCTTGCCGAGGCGCAGCCGCTCGTGGAACATGCGGGCGCGTTTGTCGGGATACGCAGCGGCCTGTGCGATGTCCTGCGCTATGCGGACTGTGAAAAGACCGCTCTTTATCCAGACTACAACTATTGCGACACCAAATGGAAAGCGATCGATATGTATGCGCTGGAAGGCTGGACAAATCTTGTGGTAAAGGATGGGTTTGTATGGAAGAAAAGCTGATCCTCTCTACGCTGCCCAAGACGTGGGTGTTCGATCTGGACGGGACGCTGTTAAAGCACAACGGATATAAGACCGACGGGCGCGATACGGTTTTAGACGGAGCCGCGCAGTATCTCCAGAAGCTCCCGAAAGACGACAAGATCATTCTGCTTACCGCAAGGACGGAAGCGTACCGGCAGATGACGACGGACTTCCTTCACGCGGCGGGGATCCGCTACGACGCCATTTTGTTTGACATGCCGATGGGCGAGCGGATCCTAGTGAACGACAAAAAGCCGTCGGGCCTTGCGACGGCGGTCGCGCTGAATGTGGAGAGGGACAGATTCGCGCTGCCCGAGATCGTCAGGGAAAAATGAGACTGATTAATCGGTCAGCTCGTACTGCGCCGTTATGGAAGCGGTCACGTCGATCTCTCCCGGCATGGGATCCGCCGCCGCGCTGTCCTTCTGGCTCATGGCCGCTTCTTTGACGTTTTGAATGCCTGCCGTGTCCGTGTACCGGGCCTGCGTGTACCCGCTGGTTTCTTGGATCGTTATGATACCGCCTACCTTTGCGCCGGAGGCCGCAGCCAATATCTGCGCCTTTTGATAGGCGGCGTCTACGGCCTTTTGCAGGGCCTCCCGATAGCTTTGGTCATATCCGCTGGCCTGATAGGTGATGGATTCCACCGTATTGACGCCCAGAGAGACCGATCGGGAGAGCAGGCTGCCGAGCCCCTCGATCTTGAGATCCGATACCGTCAGCGTGGACGACGCCTCATATCCCGTGATCCGGGCGGAGCTGCCGCTGTAATCGTATATCGGATACAGGGAAAAGCCGGAGGTCTGAATGGAGCCCTCCGCTACGCCCAGCTCTGTGAGGAGCCCGATCACCTGCGCGGTCGATTCCGCGTTCTGCTCTTGGCAGTCCGCCGCCGTTTTGCCGCTGGTGCGGACGCTGTATACCACCTCCGCCATATCGGGCGCGGCCGATACCGTTTCACTGCTGTTTACGGTGACGGAGCGGGGAAGGGAGGCATTGTCTGCCGTTACGGCTTCCGACAGCGCAGGCTCCGGCGTCTGCTCTCCGGGTATCTGCTCTCCGGGTGTCTGCTGCTGGATTTCCTTATCCTCCGGCTGCGGGGCGGGAGGCGCCTGCCTGACGCAGACATAGAGCCCTGCCG
>CANQTG010000104.1 GCA_947626715.1 uncultured Lachnospiraceae bacterium
AAACGTCATGCGGTAATTCTGGGAGCTTACGCACAACCCTTCCGCCATCGCCCAAAAGATAAACATGGTGTCCCTGCCGTCTTTGACGGCTGTCCGAAAACGGACAATCGACAACGCACCTACCATACCAAGCGATGCCGCGATATTACTGCTTATCGTCATCATAACAATCACTGTCACTAACAACATGATAACCAGTGACCAGTTAAATTTTCTGTTATATACGATTTTTTCTGATGTAATATAATATGTAAAATAGATTATCATTCCTGCCAAGAGCCCGCATAGCAGCATGGCAAAAGTCCTTTTAATTCCATAGGTGGTACTGTTTGTATAAAAATAACTTAAAACTTCCTCTTTTGACATTCATTTTCCTCCTATTGCATAAAATCATAGTAACTTTGGCGCCCCGCACAGTATTTACTATAAGATTCCTGTGTTAATTGAAACTGTCCAAGAACATCGGAAATAAAACCTGTCATTTTTTCATTATATTTAACTTCCAATATCGCTTGTTCCTGCAGAATCGGCGTGAAAATAATATTTGATGCAAAAATATCCATATTAGACTCAGATGCCCGCACATTTCTGTCCAGTGTGATTCTTGTATCATATAGCGGATACTGCCAAGCCGTCCTGTCATATTCTATCTGAACCGCAGGCCGATAGCAGTCCCGCGATATAGCCGCATATAAATCAACGCTAAAAGGAACTTCTTTAAAATATTTTTTTAATATGCCTGCTTCGCCAAGAGATAATTTATGTGCATCGCTGCTGTCCACAATAAAACTTTCCTTATCCTGCATCTCCCCAGACTTCTGTTTAACTTCCAATTTGCACAGAGAACAATCTTTATTATAGATACGAAGCCGGATCTTTTTCCTCCGCTCAATCCCGGCGATTTTGTCCCAGTAATCCGTATTATCAACCGTATCAAAATAAAGACTCCTTATTGTGTATGCACTGTCCATACAGTGCGCGTCTCTTGCAAGCAGCCGGTCTAATTTCTGTTCTATAGCATACGCTGTCTGTAATGATACAATGTACTTTATTTCTCTTCTCAGCGCCATCGTTCTCTGTAATAGATCCCTTCCGTCATTTCCCCTATATGTTGAGCTAAAGCGAGATTCCCGTTTTGCATATTGACAAAACCGCATTCGTATATCTGTAGCATCAGCTTTCTTCTCGATACCGAAACAATCCGCCAATTCTTGTTGTGCTTCTGGTCAATCAAACTCCATATCCTCGGCATGTTCTTCAAAAATTTCTCTCGCATACTCCGCAAGGCTTTCCCTGTCGCAATACTCTTCTTCCTCTAAGCAATCCAGCCAATAGGGACAATTTATCATAAAATCAAAGAACTCTTTCAAATTATCTTCAATTCTGCCGCACTTGCCCTCACTCTTTTCCATAAAAACATGTTATCTTCATGACCATATCCGCTAACGCTGACATCAACGTATCAAATTAATGTGTCATCAAAAAGCTCCATCGTTTCATTCAAATTATCTAATTTCATAAGATTCCTTTTGTTTTCTCCCATGTTTCCATTTATATTTTTAATTCTAAGTTTAATTTTACCCCCCCCTTGCATTTGTCAAGTACTATTTGTCATAGTTCGTAAGTTATCACAAAAATGCTTGCATTTATTTGTGATAACCTTAGAACTATGATTTTTCGTTCTTCGGTATTTTTCATTACTCCTGTCTCCGCCAGTGTTAAGAGCGGAAACTTTTCTTTTTTGAGGCGGCGCATACCACATACCGCCGCCCTGCGCGGTATCGCTGTCCAAAAGAATAGATACCAGTCTTAAAGCCCTTATATCTCCATTTAAAAAGGTGTAACGCATCGAGATTCTATTCTCAAACGCGCTACACCTTACTTTCTGTAATGCTGCTATAACTGCTCCCAAACAGTAACCCTATCTATCATTCACAATCAATTAAATTTTACCCATTCAACCTCTCCATTGCTGTATTCCAATTCTTCCTCAGCTAATATACATTCTCCGGTCGCGGCATCGAAATCTACATGAGCGAAATTACCGTTTGGAGAAATTCCAATTACTTCAAGAAATATTCTTCTATCATCAGGCGACTCCGCCAAAGAACCATATGACATCTTAAAATGGTATCCTGAAATCCAATCTTTCCCATTATCCGGGTTTCCGCCTGCTAGTCCCATTTCCTGAGCCTTTTTAACCGCTTCCTCAGCGGTTAAATTTATCTCAGATAAATCCACTAATCCCGTATTCACATTATTATCAAAATGTTCTACATGATCGATCTCGCCGTCGCTGATTAGAATATTTACATAATTGTTATTCTCATTTGCGAAATTGACATACCACCATTGTCTTTTTCCATCGGCCCCAGACGAACGATCCAAGCTATCGTCATTATCATAGCTATGAACTTCCGTCAACTGAAGGTCATTATAATATTTTACCGCCTCTTCCCTTCCCACAGAAATTGCATCTTCCATAGATATCTCTATCTTAGTCGTTTTATTTTCCTTTGGGATTACATTATCATTACTTTCCTTTGAACTCGCATTATTATTACTTTTCTTTAGACTCTCATTATCATTGCTTTCCCTTGAACTCGCATTATCGCTGTTTTCCTTTGAAGCTTCTGACGTTTCCATATCCGTTGAGTTTCCTTGTGAACATGCAGCCAAAGCTACAACAGCCAAAATAACACCTGCCATAACTTTGACTTTGCACAGACCGCTCAACAAATGATATCTCATACCGCCAATGTCCTCATTCCCATTATTCGGATTCTCCGCTGCAAATGCTGTAAGGTCCATAGGCATTGCCAATGAAAGAGCAATAAGCGGCAATATCCAGACCAACACTACGGGGCAGACGCCGCCCCGCTTACAGCAGCAGATTAAGATTTCCCATTATGAGGCGGCGCATACCACATACCGCTGCCCCACGCGGTATCGCTGTCCAAAAGAATAGACGTCAGCTTTAAATATAAATCGAGCCCTTTATGCAGCTCAGGCAGCTTTGTGCCGTGCCGGAAATCCCAGTACAGTTCACCGCATAGCAGGCTGGCGGCAAATTCCACCCAGCTATTGAAAACGTGCGTCTGATCGATCCAATGCGCCGTCAGATCATCAAAGTCCTCCCGGCTTATCAGTCCGCAGGCATAAGCATTGCGCAGATGTCCCATGCACTCGCTTATGTCCCACGCGAGATAGCCGCGGCGGCCTATGATCGGATAAAATTGAGCGGAAAAATCCCGCGCTGTTTTGAAAAATTCCAGCGCCTGTTCATTTAACTCTTCCAATCCGAAGGGCGGGCGTCCCTCCCAAAAAGCCGCAAAGTCCATATACTGGCGATTACACAGAATCTCATGCTGGCAAAAATCCAGCAACGAGGTCTTATCGGTAATGCCAAACACCCGCTCCAAGTGCTCCCTGCAGGAAGCTTCATCCTCGGGAGAGCCGCATTTGGGCAATGCGGTAAAGGGAATTTGATCAGGCCCGGGAATCCCCGGCGTCTTTCGCAGAGCGGCAATACCCGACAGCAAAGCGATAAATTCATCCCGTCCGCAGGGTTTTGGTTCGGGAACACGATTTTGATACTCCTGAACGAACGCCCTCACCCGAGAAGGCAGATCCGTGTCAAAAGGGTGAAAATCAATGAGCCCCGATAGAGATGCCGCATCCGTTCCGTTCCCGCCGCTTATATTTTTTTCCTTCTTTTTGAAATGATCGAAAAGAGCCATAAACGTTACCTCCATAATACCAATTTACCGTTTCAGATTCGCTCGCGGATCTTAGCGCGAGATTCGGGTCTGCTTTTGCAGACATCGGAGCTATTATATCACGGACGATTGGAAGAAACAATCTATTTTTCTCAATTCCGGCCTCCACGCCGCATAAGCGGCAAGCTGCCCGTCGGTACGGTGGCGGTAAACTGACGCGCGATTTCCCATTTGGTTTCAAGCTCATTTCTCCTTATCTAACGCGCAGATCAAACTTTCCGCTTTTCAGCGCCGCAATCACGCCGCCGTCGATCAATAGATCCGTTCCGGTGATAAATCCAGCGTCCGATCCCAGCAAAAATGCGCCAGCCGCCGCGATCTCGTCCGATGTCCCCGCACGCCGCACAGCCGAGCAGTCGATCATATTCTGGTAAGTATTGCCCGGCGCATGGAACTCATCATAGGCAAGCGGCGTCACGATAATGCCGGGACTTATGGTATTGATCCTTGCGCCCCTATCTGCCCATGTCGTGGCCGCCGCTGTTCGTACACGAAGCTGGTTCGCCCGTTTCGACACGATATAAGCTGCGCCCGGATTGGGCGTTTTGGATCCGTCAAGACATGGGAGAGAAGCAAGCTGATCGGTCGGCGTCATGGCGAGTGCTTCCTCGTCCTCGGCAGTAAGCGCATGAGGCATATAACCCGTTTGGCTGGAAACAACCAATCCCGCGCCGCCCCTTGCCATCACTTCTCCAAAGGCGTCAATGGCATAGGATGTGCCAATCAGGTCAAGCGCTATGATATGTTCAGGACTTGCCTGACTAGGTGATGCGCCCGCCGTATGGATATAATACATGACTGGGCCAAGAGCAGCCGCTTTCTTTGCAAATTCCCTGATTGACTTTTCATCGCAGGCGTCCACAACTGCGTCTCTACATCGTATCCGCTGTAGGTAAACTCATGCGATACCCGCTCTAACGCCTTTTCACTGATGTCGCCAAGCAGAATCTTTTTGCCCGCGGCAATCCGGCGGACAATGGCGCATCCCATGCTGCCCGCTCCTAAAAGGACTACAACTTCTTTGTTTTTATTACGATCTAAAATCATGCTGATTCCTCCTTATTTCCCGTGCTTTCTCGCTACCTCATAATTGGCGCGGAACGATATGACCGGATCGTTCCCGTCGGCGTAATGGATCTCGTAACGATTCAGTTCCTTCATAGTTACGAAAATGCATTAAAAATCGCTTCGCGATGGCATTTTCGCACCCCTGACCATGTTCTTACGGTCTCAGCAGCAAGTGCTTCGACCTATTCTGAACAATTACCCTTTTTTCTATTGCCAAGCATTTTTATTATTTTTGCAGGATTCCCGCCAACGACTGCATTTGTCGGAACATCCTTCACAACCGCCGCGCCTCCTGCGATCACGGCATGATCCCCTACCGTCACACCCGGCATAATCGTTACGCCTGCACCGATCCACACATGATTTCCAATACGGACTGTTTTGCATTTCAGGATATAATGGTCAGCCAGATCGTGGTTGTCCGTTACAATGGTCACATGGGGGCCGATCTGAACATGATCGCCGATTTCTATCCCGCCAATCGACATCGCCGTAAAGCTGTGATTGATAAACACATGTTTTCCAAATGTTATCTGTTTGGGAAAATCAATCTGCACCGGCGTCATAACGGAAAGGCTTTCCGGGACATGACCGTCAAAAAGCCTGCAAAATGCCTCCGCTTGCTCCTCTGAATACGGTTCGGCGTGATTCAGCCTAAAAAGCGCAATATCCGCCCTTTTCAGCTCCGCGATCGCGGGCATATATTCTTCTGACCTCATATCTACGGCTTCGCCTGACCTTAACTTTTCAAAGATGTCCATGTGCCTTCCCTTTCTTCATTTTTGTTTTTCGGCATATCCGTTGTCCGTCAGCCATTCTATTACGCTTTCCCTTGCACTGTCGCGCTCGTTCTGCGCAACGCTGCCGCGAACCGCAAGTCCCTCCCCGATGGTGGAATCCGGGCAAAGCCCACTGATCATCCGCTCTGTTCCGGCAAGTCCGCTGCCTCCGTGTGTGCAGAACGGAATGATCGTTTTGCCCGAGAAGTCATAACTTTGTAAAAAGACCTTAATGATCGTCGGCGTATCGCCCCACCATATGGGATAGCCTATAAATACTGTGTCATAGCCAGCCATATTCTCCACAGTTCCCGCAATCTCCGGCGGCGTATCCGCTTCCTGCCGTGAAACCTCCAACAGTTCCTCATAGGTGGCGGGATATTCGGCCGCAGCTTCAATCTTGAAGATATCTGCGCCGGTAGACTCGGCTATCATTTCTGCTACAATCTCCGTATTGCCCTTTTCGATCACGCCAACCTCGTATTGCTCGCCCGCAAGGGAAAAATAAGCTACAAGGATATGACTGCCGCCGCTGTTATTGTTATCAGCAGATGTTCCTGTGCCGGTTTCCAAAGGCTCCTCAGCGTCAGGCTCTCTTTCCAAAGATTCTGTAGCTTTTACCTGTTCGTCTTTAGAAGATGTGTCTGCGGCTGTCTGGCTGCTCCCGCCTTCTGTTTTCTCCGTCTGAACGGAAGCAACTCCTGATCTGCCGTTCCCGCAAGCCGCAGCGGTAAATAAAAGACTAAAAATGAATAATACTGAAAGAATCTTTTTCATGTATCCTTCCTCCGAAATTCATAAAGTCGGCAGCGCCAGCTCCTATTTTTTTCCTGCTCCCGCGTTTCGTTCTGTGCTCTTCTGCCGCTTGTACGAATCGCTCTCCTCGTGTGGATTGTAAAAACTTTTTTGTTAAAGTCGCACATCCCTCGTGAACGCTCTGCGTCCTCTCGGTCACGGACTTACGCCCTATGCTGATGGCAAATGACAAAAATCTGTCTTACGAAAGGCTTACGTGAAACGACAGCTTCCACTACATCAGCAAGCGCATCACAAACAAGATCATGTGCGAAACATGGGGCGCAGACAGCAGGAAGGCGCAGACCAATCCCTATATTCAAAATATCATAATGACTTTTGTTTCCCAGCTTAGCACCTTCCTCCATTTCAATTTTCTTTCGGTTTCAGCGGCCCGTAGAAATAGCTTGCCGTTGCGCCTCCGTCAATCAGAATCGTGGAGCCGGTGATGAATGCGCCCGCAGAACTCATCAGAAGCTCTGCCACATTTGCGACCTCGTCCGGCGTACCGGGACGACCAGCTGGGCATTTCGCAAACATATTCTTATAAAAATCGCCGCGTGGTCCGTTAAACTCATCGCTTTGCTATCTGGTAAGCGTGAAGCGTGTCGCGGATGTTCTCCGGCTTTAGAATATCAAGATTTAAAAGTTCTTCCGTTGGAGTAGAAGCAAGCTGCTCATCCTGCTCCGCTGTGAGAGCAGGCATACGCCATCCGCTCTGACTGGAGATTGTCACGCCAACACCGCCATCCGCAATAACCTTTCCTACTTCCTCCAACAACACTGCCGTTCCATACAGATCAACCTTCAAAATTGCTTCGACAGGAGCCTGACTAGGTGAAACGCCCGCACCATTGACAAGCATTTTGATCTCGCCGTATTTCTGCCCCTCGGCGATCAGCGCCAAAATGGACTTTCTGCTGGACAGATCCGTTTCCATAGGAAGAACATCAAAGCCCGCGTCATTCATGATTTTGCTGATTGTCTCTGCATTCTCTATTTTCTTATCGCCGAGAATGATCTTTTTGCCGAAACCGACCCGACGGGCGATCGCCATACTGAGCTGTCCCGCTCCGGTTACAAGCATAATTTCTTTTCCCATTGTAACGCTCTCCTTAAAGTGAATTTTTTGCCCATGCGGCGACCGCGCTTTCCGACTTTGCCGCATCCGCGCCGTGCACGGCGAGCCCCTTTCCAAATACCGCTCCCTTGCAGATTTTCTTCAGATCGCGCTCGCAGGAGCCAAGCCCGCTGCCCTCGTGCGTCATGACTGCCATGACCTTTTTCCCTGCAAAGTCCAGCTTTTCAAGCTGGGTAAAGACCGCCATCGGGAAGGTTCCCCACCAGCAGGGGCCGCA
>CANQTG010000105.1 GCA_947626715.1 uncultured Lachnospiraceae bacterium
TATTGATCCGAACGCCTCCCCAGCCAGCTTTGCGATCCGCTTTGCCGCCTCGCAGGAGGGTGTGCTGTCCGTCCTCTCCGGCATGAGCAATCTCGCGCAGGTGAAGAACAACACCGGCTATATGCAGGACTTCAAGCCCCTCGCCGACAGTGAAAAACAGGCTTTGGCCAAAATGAAAGGAAAATATCAGGAGACATGGAAGTACCGCTGCAACGACTGGTCGACTCTGGACGATAATGCCTACGGCGTGCCCATATCCGGCATTATCCGGGCGTACAACAGCATGTTGATCCAGCCCGATCCCACCTTCTGCGCGGAACTGAACTACTATAAGAGCTTTTGCAGCGCCTATGACAGGGCCTTTGAGACGGGGGATTACGCGGCGCAGACCGAGAGGATCGGCGGGGCGTTTGACGTCACGGCTGCCTTGCGGGAAGCCGCCGCATATCATGCAACAAATAACTATCAGACCTATATGGATGGAATCTGAATGGATGTGTTCCGGCCATTAGAAGGAATAGTGATTGATTTAAGGAGGGAAAAGTATGATTTACAAAGATTTTCAGGATTTGAAGCTATCCGCACTAGGCATGGGCGCTATGCGCCTTCCGGTCATGGACGGAGATGATTCCAGGATCGATGAAGCGGCCGCGAAAGAAATGGTCGCTTACGCCATGGAACAGGGCGTGAATTATTACGATACCGCATGGGGCTACCATGACGGCAATTCCGAGCTGGTGATGGGAAGAGCCTTAAAAGAGTACCCGAGAGACCGTTTCTACCTAGCTACCAAATTTCCGGGATATGATCTGTCCAACATGACGAAGGTGGAGGAAATTTTTGAGAAGCAGCTGGAAAAATGCCAAGTGGAATACTTTGACTTTTATTTGTTCCACAATGTCTGCGAGATGAATATTGACGCCTATCTGGATGAAAAGTACGGGATCTATGACTACCTGATGGAACAGCGGGCAAATGGAAGGATCCGTCATCTCGGATTTTCCTCGCATGGAAGCTATGATGTGATGGAACGTTTCCTGAAAAAATACGGAAAGAGCATGGAATTTTGTCAGATCCAGTTAAATTACCTAGATTGGAGCTTCCAAGACGCCAAAGCAAAGGTGGAGCTTCTGAAAAAATATAACATTCCGGTTTGGGTGATGGAGCCGCTGCGGGGCGGCCGTCTGGCAAATCTGACTGATGAGGAGGAGGCTGGATTAAAGGCCATGCGTCCCGATGAGAAAATCCCTGCATGGGCATTCCGCTTCCTGCAGTCCATTCCCGAGGCGACTGTCGTACTGTCCGGCATGTCCAACATGGAGCAGATGAAAGAAAATATTCAGACCTTTCAGGAAGAAAAACCTCTTTCCGAGGAAGAAATGAAAAATCTGCTGGCTATGGCGGATGAAATGGTACGGAAGATCGTCCTGCCCTGTACCACCTGCCATTACTGTGTGAGCCACTGTCCGCGGGGACTGGATATTCCGACCCTGCTGGCTTTCTACAATGAGCACTGTTTCACCAAAGGCGGATTTATCGCGCCGATGGCCCTGTCCTCGTATCCGAAGGATAAGCTGCCAAGCGTCTGTATAGGCTGCAGAAGCTGCGAAGCCGTCTGTCCGCAGCAGATTAAGATATCCGAGGCTATGGCTGATTTTGCCGAAAAATTAAACATGTAAAACGATGGCGGAGCATGTGGCGAATGATGTTTTATGAAAATCAGGACAGCCGTACTATGTTGTCAGCTGATCGTGGCTAATAGGACGGCGCAAAGACATGAAAAAATAAGCGAAAATAAGGATCCCCATCTGACGCCTTTAGGATTGTGCGTCAAATGGGGATTCTTTGCACCCGAAACCATCAGACGGCAGTTGAAAGGTTTCCTGATGAGATGATGTCATAAAAACCGATGAGATTAGCGGTTGAGATTGAGCGATATTGCAGCGAACATTCCGTTAAGCATACGAATTTCTTTTATCATGAAAAACTTGTTGGAGAAATGAAGGATTAGAATCATGAAAATCGATAATTCTAGTTCCCATACGATGAGAAACATATGGTGGCGTGCAGTTCGCAGGATAAGGGACCCGTTACGATGAAAGCGTGTCAGAATAACTGGAACACAGGACGGGCGATATGGCCAGATTTCTGATGGAAAGGTCGGGCCGTTTTGGGCTGCGTGATCACGCTTAGGACGTTTTTTCATCTGTCTGTCCACGGCGGATGAAATGTTGCCGGTCATGCTCACGCAGCTTTATCTGAACGGTGTATTGAATTTTTTATTTTAATGTTGCAAAAACGATACACTTGACATATAATATGCTTAACAAGAGAGCCGAAAGCTAGAGTACACCTAGCCGCCGGCAAGTGTTAGTCTAAAAAAGCAGCGCCTTACTTGACCAGAGCGAGGGCGCTACTTTTTGCGTATTATAAATACCACAAGAGTAATAACAGCGCAAAGCATAATCACAAAGGAAAACAAGTCCCCATATGTAATCATAGCACCAGCCTCCTTCCATAATGTCCGGTGGCTGACGTAATCGCCCCTTCGGCTCTCCGGTGAAGCATATTATGATGTCAAGGTCTGCCGCTCCTGTTGCCGCAGGGGCGGTTTTGATTTATCACTATTTGCTTTTTTTCGTTTTGATGGCTGATATAAGGAATACTGTTCCGAAAATATAAGAAATAACATCCCATATAACGTATGTAACGCTTGCTTTTATTGTTAGAATAGCGCCCAGCCAATACATAATCGTGCAGGCAATCGCGCCGCCCTTCCCTTTGGAATTTCTGGAGCAGATTCCGACAATACCTGCGGTTAACAGCATAATTGCCAAAAAGAAACCGGACATTAAGCTCGTGTCACTCTCTTCCATTATTCCAATTATTAAAGAAGAATAGATGGCAGGGAGAAAAAAGATGATTGATATAATGCCGATTGTCAATCTTCCAGTAGACCAGACCCCTTTTTCCTTCTTTACTTTCACATAGATCACGCTTTTAGGCACAATGGGACAGCCGCAGTTAGGGCATTTATCCGCTTGGTCGGAAAATTCTTTCCCGCACTCTTTGCATGTTATCATTGCCATTTTTACTAATCTCCCTTCTTTATCTATCAATAAAATTACGCTTTGTAATGGAGCGCTTTTTCAGAATGTTTTCTAAATCATTAGTTGGGTTTGCGGTTCCATATATACCCGTATTTTTTACAAACATTAAATACCGTAGCAATTCAAGTAAATTATTGTATGATGTGACAAACTGCATGAAGATTATAGTTGTATTTATCTGTTCTGCTAATGTATTCGCTTTTTTAATATCTTCTTCGAGCGAGTCAATAGCAGAGGATCTTTTCCTGAATAAATTATCAAAAAATTCCATAGTATTGCCTTTCGGTATTAAAATGTGCCTATCAAAAGCCCCATGCAACGCGATTCATTTGTTAAAGGAATATTCTGGAAATCTTCGATTAGGGAGATTAGTTCGTTTTCCTCTGTTTTTGATACACGCTTTATTATCTACATTGAAGATCCTAATTTCTCTAACGTCAAGGTTTATATATTTTTCTAACATTTCATATTGTGATTTTGAAAACGGATAATTCCCTTTTTTGCTTTGTCTCTCTACAGTCCTAAGAGGTAGTCGATGGAAACATTAAATATTTTTGAAATATTTATAAAAAAATCCCTTTTCGGGAAAGTGCCCTTATTGGCTATAACACCTTTTAAATACCGCGGAAATACTATATTTGGCATGTTTTATTTCATTTTAGTCACCGAGGCCACTTGGAAATCTTAATACTTTCAGAATTGACAGTTATAAAATTTTTGAAAGGCTACCTAACCATCTTTTGTACTATATTCCACTAGTATCCAATTATTTCTGTTGATACTTCATTAATCACTTGCTGTGGTATGGTGTCAATATCTATTATATACACTTTGTTCATACGTGGATTGTATATTCCTAACTTCTTGATAGTTTTAAATTCTTCATGTATAGAATGCATACCCATGATATAATACACTAACAACTGCAATGTATGTTGAGACTTAGGCTCATTCTTTGATACTTTAAAATCCCATAAGGTATCTTGTGTCAAATAATCTCCGTCACCTGCAGAAATAATATCTGTGTAGCCACCTTCAAAAGTAAATCCGTCTTTAGATACTGGACCATATTCTTCCCAGAATAAAAGACTTCGGTTAATCATTGTAATAATATTCTCTATTGTATCAGAATCAGGATTAATTTCTTCTACAGGTCTATATCCTATTATACCTGCCCTATAACAAACATCATAGCCTGCCAATTTACAAACATTGGTTATAGATTCTGAATCAAGTCCTTTGATATTTTTTAATAACTTAATAGCATTTTTTGTTGCTAATAGCTTTTTATTTGCTGTGAATAAATCAAGATATTTCGCGCCTTGTAAAGAAATTGAGAACGCCTCTTCTTTATTGGCACTCGTCATGAATCTAGTCATGTAATCAACTGCGAGTCCTACTAAACCTGCATTGATATTTTCATCAATGTTCAAAGTGATTCCATCATTAAGTTGTATACTGGTAAAATCTTTTTTGTTAAGATAGCCACCGCGCGGTTGCTTTATCATACTTATTCTTTTAGTCACAGAATACATTATTATGTACCTCTTTAAATCTTATAGCTTATCATGTAGTATTTATTTACATTCTACAATGTAATATTAGATGGGAGGAGACTTACACCTCTATAGGCAGTGAGCATCAAATTTGTATCAGTGGAGGGAGTCAATCCTCTATCTGATATACGTTCCGCGAGGGATGCGCAGAGATTCGGATCAGAAGATGTCTGCGAAAACTCTCGCCAAAACTCGCAAGGGAGCCTTGAGTATTAATGTACTGTTAATATATTTTTCATCAGACTTTGTAGCAGACCCACAATTACGAAAAGGGATATGAAAAACATATGCTCCGATTCACGTTCGACTTTTCCTAAAAGTTATTTTAGTACCTTCTTCCTTGATTGTATGTAATAAATTATACGTTGTCAATAATATAAAGTCCCAAATATGCAGAAAAGAGATGAGATAATAAATACTAAACAAGCAAGAAAACAGATATCCCAGCGGCTGCGTTGATTACGATATCAAAGGGGATTGGTAAAATAATCGAAAGTTCGTTTGCCATTTTACGGGAAATGTTTAGAATTTTTGTGGTTAAACAAAAAATGAAGTAGTCCGAAGTAGAGCAAGGAACTCTCTTTTAGAGAAAAACAGACTTGTCTCTTGGATTGAGCTGTTAATATTCCTTACAAAATTTGACTGTGTTCCAATCGCGGAATTAGTTACGTTTTCAACATGAAACGATACAGATGGAATTTCGCCCTCTGCACCATATTCAGTTGCCATTTGATAATAGGCTTGCAATCCACTTGCTTTATCGAAAGTATATTGAGTAATTGCGTCCGTGACATAAAGTTTTTTTATGGATTAATAATTTAATCATTGTTTCGAACAAATTTTTCAGTACTTAAAAGAAAGAGGTATTACGCGGACATTCGTTAGCAAAGAATCTGGAACAGAACTTTACAAATTAAAGAAAGTTTAAGAAAGCTTTCATACGATCGTAAGAATGCCTGTCTTATAATCGTAGTATGCATATCCGCAGAAGGAGCGATATTAAGATGGAACGTCAAACGAAAAAGAAAATACTTCGCCTTTGCTGCCGTATGATCTTTCTGGCGTATCTCGTTTTTTTGCTTAAAATCGTACTATTTAAATATAAGGGATTGGGCGTTTTCCTGAGGCAGCTTGGTACGGGAGAGTGGAAAGGCTTCCGTTCCTATAATAGTGTGCCGTTTCGCTCAATTCTGGAATCTATAAAAATGATTTTTCATGGTCAGTTTTCTAGGGGACTTGCCAATATGGCCGGAAATATTTTTCTGTTCGTTCCTCTTGGATATTTCCTCCCTTTGCTGGAGAAGCGATACAGGAAATGGGAAACAGTCCTGCTGACCGGTTTTTTGATCAGCCTGTTGCTGGAAGCCGGACAGTATTTTTTATATTTAGGCAGCGCGGATATAGATGACGTCCTATTGAATCTGTCGGGAACGGCTCTCGGTTTTTTGTTTTTTAATATCATAAAATTGCTGACGTATCGAAAGGAGATCAGGCGGTATGCGGCGACGCTCCTGCTTTCGGCAGTCGGATTCGCTGCGGCGGGTTATCTTGCCGTGGATTATTTTGGAATTATGTTTGGGATAATGGGACAGAACCGTCAAATTACCGATGGGCGGGGCGGCGGGAATACCTTAACAGGACACCCGAAAGGGGAGGGAGCCGTCTCGTACATCGGATCCGGCAAAGAAGCCAATGAAAAAACCGATAGAGAAGCTGATAAAGAAGCCGCTGGAGGGGCTGGTGATAAGGCCGCCCAAAGGGACGCGGAGAAAACCGGCAGGGGAGAAGGGGAGAGCGGCGGGGAAGAGCTCTATGGACTGATAATGGAGCTGGACGGTTCGCGTCTTGCGATCAATGTCATAGAGGTACAGGATCTGGGCGAGGGCAGGGGGATCGCAAGCATTAATATGGAAAAGCCGAATATCCAGACCGTATATCTAAATGAAACGACAAAATATACGCAGAAAGATATCTATGACGCAAACGGGGATAAGGTCGTAACGCGGGACGCGGGAAAAGAGGATCTGGAGACGGATAAAACGATCGCGATAAAAGGGCGCTGGTCGGGAGATCGATTTTATGCGGAGGAGGTAGAAATTAAAAATTTCCTGTTTCAGTAGGAGGGATCCATATGAGAAAAATATTGTATTACGCAAAACATAGGAAAACAGTTGATTGATATCGATTGCGCAGTCAATAATTTAAGGGGAAGTTATAAAGGCAGAATATTGGAATATATCCGCTTGAAATATCCGCAATATACAACCTTATAGGAACAAAGATACCTTAAAGGACAAAAGGACTTTTGGAATAGATTGGCGGTCGAGATTGGGCGATATTGCAGCGAACATTCCGTTAAGCATACGAATTCCTTTTATTACGAAAAGCTTGTTGGGCAAATGAAGGATTAGGATTACGGAAATCGGTAATTCTAGTTATTGGTGCGAACAATTCAAACTAAAACGGCGAATAGGTGCAATAAACTATAAAATTTACTTGGAAATTGGTAAAAATTATGTTAGGATACATCTATCAGATGGGAGGAGACTTATGCCTCTATCGGCGGCGAATGACCAATTTGTATCAGCGGCGGGATTCCATCTCCATCTGATATACGTTCTGCGGGGGAGAGGAAGAGATTCGGATCAGAAGATGTCTGCGAAAGCAGACCCGAATCTTACGCTATGACCCGCGAGCGAGTCTTGAACACACGCTGGGAGGCTTCTCTATGGAACGGATCGCACTGCAAAAATTGATAGATTGGGATAAGAACAAACGTAAGAAACCGTTGATCGTTTGGGGCGCAAGACAGGTCGGTAAGACTTATCTTGTAGAAGAACTCTTCGCCCCAAAATATTATAAAAACAACTATATTTATATTGACTGCAAAAAAGAAGATGAGATCCGTGAGTTCTGTTCTAAAACCGCCAATGCAGAAAAAATGATCGAATATATTTCGCTGCGCAAAGGCAAGCAGATAAACGAAAAGGTTCTGTTGATCTTTGATGAAGTGCAGGAATGTCCGAATATTATTTCTTCTCTTAAATATTTTTGTCAGGATTTTAGAGAGATTCCTGT
>CANQTG010000106.1 GCA_947626715.1 uncultured Lachnospiraceae bacterium
GACGTGGACATCCCCTGCCCGGACTGCGGCGGCTCCCGGTACGGAAAGGATGCGTACCTTGTCCGGCGCGCGCAGAAGGGCGGCGGCAGGCCGCTTTCCCTGCCGGAGCTGATGGCGCTGAGCGTGGACGAGGCGCTGGAGGTCTGCGCCGATCTTCCGCTGGTGGAGCGGCGGCTGCGGGTATTGAGCGAGCTTGGGCTTGGCTATCTGACGCTGGGAGAGGAGACGCCCGGCCTCTCGGGCGGCGAGGCCCAGCGCCTCAAACTTGCCAGCGAGATGGGCAGGGGCCAGAGCGATTCGCTCTTCGTCTTTGACGAGCCCACCATCGGTCTGCACCCGCTGGACGTACAGACGCTTTTGCAGGTCTTTCGCCACCTGACCGCCCACGGCGCGACCGTCATCGCGATCGAACATGACCTTGACGTGATCCGAAACGCCGACTATGTGATCGACATGGGGCCGGGCGGCGGCGTCCGCGGCGGAAGGATCGTCGCGGCGGGCACGCCGGAAGAGATCGCCGCCTGCGCGGAGAGCAAAACGGGAGCATATATAAAGGGACTGCTCTAGGCTCCGCTATGCGTATCGCATAGGGGAAATCCTTCGCAGTCCCTTTTGTCGCCGGAGTTATGATGGCGGCTTCTTATGCCATTTTATTAAGAGCCAGATTCAAACGGGAAATCTTTCTCGAAGCGGTATTCTTATGGAATACGCCCTTGTGAGCGGCCTTGTCGATCGTGGAGGTCGCAGCCAGCAGAGCAGCCTTTGCAGCCTCTTTGTCGTTTGCCTCGATCGCGGCGTACACTTTCTTAACCGCTGTCTTTACACCCGATTTGATCGCTTTGTTTCTTTCCATTTTTGTGCGGTTCACAAGGATTCTTTTTTTCGCAGATTTGATATTAGCCAATTCCTACACCCCCTATCGCAGCTACGCTTTATTTCCGCAGACAATGTGTCAGATATGGCGCATACGCATATATTTGACGAATGTCACGAACTTCTTACTGAAACAATGTAAACATACAGATGTATTATAGGAGATGAGCGATTTCCTGTCAATACATATTTTCGATATTTTGGTAGAAAATAAGGGCAGAAATGAATAATATAGAGAAAGTGCAGCATGGGCTGGGAAAGAAACAGGAGTGTCAGATGAGTTGTTTTCAGGTCAGGACGGATTTGGCATTGGAGGAACGGGAAAGCATCGGGAAGTCGCAGGAGTCTCTCCACGGGATCGAGGTGGAGGAATACGACCGGGAAGAGCTGCAGATGCATATTACCAGAGTGGTGATCTCTTCCCGAAACGGTGCGAAGGCAATGCACAAGCCGATGGGAAATTATATCACGATAGAGGCGCCCGCAATGCAGGAGGCCGACGAGGATTATCATAGAGAGATATCGGTGGAGCTGGCGAAGCAGATCCAGAGTATCCTGCCGCAGGCGGATAAGGAGCAGTCCGTCTTGGTCGTCGGGCTGGGGAACCGGGAGGTGACGGCGGATGCGCTCGGCCCCGGCGTAGTGGATAATCTGTATATCACGAGGCATATCGTAAAGGAATACGGAAAAGCGGCTTATAATAAGGAACGTATGAATATGGTCAGCGGCATTGTGCCGGGCGTGATGGCCGCTACGGGCATGGAGGTAAAAGAGATCATAAAGGGCGTTGTGGAGGAGACGCAGCCGGATCTGATCATCGCGGTGGATGCGCTGGCCGCAAGGAGCACGAAGCGCCTAAACCGCACGATACAGGTGACGGATACCGGGATACAGCCCGGCTCCGGGGTGGGCAACCACCGGAACGCGCTCACGCAGGAGAGTCTGGGCGTGCCGGTGCTCGCGATCGGCGTCCCTACGGTGGTAGACGCCGCTACGATCGTAGGCGATGCGATCGAAAGGATCAATCAGGAGGAGGGCGAGGGCGCGCTGGTCGCCGCGGACAGGATACGCACCCTGCCCGAGCTGAACAATATGTACGTGACGGGGAAAAATATCGACGAGATCACAAAGCGGCTCAGCTATACGATATCGGAAGCGTTAAATATCGCGTTGGAGTTATAAACGCCGTCTTTGCCGCATATACTTGTCTATGCGGAAAATCAGGTTGCAAAACGGCATATGGGCAGGATCGAAAACGGAGCGGAAACTGGGGATAGCCGCGGCGGCGCTTCTCTTGGGATGCAGTCTGGCTTTTGGACAGGGCGCTGGGGAAGAGGCTTTCTCGTTTTCTCTGCGCGGCGAGCTGATAAAGGAGATACAGGAAAGGGCCGGAACGGTTTATTTTCCTGTATTTTCTTTTATAGAGGAAGAGGGCGGGCGCAGGAAGGACGCGGCGTTTTTTACGGAATATTTTTCGGACTGGTTTTTGCTGTATGCCTATGCGGACCAACGGCTGTCCCTGCCCGGACAGGTGGAAAGCGCGGGGATACTGGAGAAGCTCATGGAGAGCGGGGGCGTTTTTGAAAAAGAGCGGGAGAAGCGGCAGGAGAGCGTACCCGAGGCGGCGGATATCATGGAGGAGGTCAGAAAGGAAAACGAGAACGCGGAGAAAAAACAGAGTCAAAGCCAGAGTCAGGACGGAGGATTTCAGGAAGCGGAGCGGGCGCTTACGGTGGATCTGGAAGGGCTGCGGGATTTTGACGAGCTGATCTCGGAATTTTATGCGGTGGACGGCACGACCTATACGGGGAGCAACGAGTTAAATGTCGATAAGCTCCTATCACAGGATATGCGCCTTAAGCAGACGGATGCGAAAAAGCCGCAGATTTTGATCTATCACACCCATTCGCAGGAGGGCTTTGCGGATTCCATAGCGGGGGACGAAACGACGACGATATTAGGCGCGGGGGAACGGCTGGCGCAGATTTTGCGGGAACGCTATGGATTCAATGTGATACATCATATGGGGAAATACGATGTGGAGAGCAGAGACTATGCGTATTCAAACGCCGCTCCCGCGCTGGAACAGATCTTAGAGGAAAATCCCGATATCGAGGTCATCATCGATCTGCACAGGGACGAAATGCCGGAGGAGCGCAGGCTGGTCGCGGATATCGGGGGCAGGCCGACGGCAAAATACATGTTCTTTAACGGCCTGTCCAGAACGGGGAAAACAGGGGATATCGCCTATCTGGCAAACCCAAACCTGAATGAAAATCTTGCGTTTTCGTTCCAAATGCAGCTGATCAGCAACGAATATTATCCGGGCATCGCCAGAAAGATCTACCTAAAGGGATACCGTTATAATATGCAGTACCGCGGGAAAACGCTGCTGATCGAGCTAGGGGCGCAGAATAATACGGTGGAAGAGATCATGAACGCCTGCGATCCGCTGGCGCACGTCCTTTCGATCGTGCTGCGCGGCGAGGACGGCGGCGCGGAAGGGAAGGAAATAGAGCAGAACGGAGCAGGGGAAGAGGAAACAGAGGAGGACGGCGCGGAAGAGAGAGAATAGGGCAGGACAGCGGCGCTTTACTCCGCCATAGAATCCAAAAAGGCGAGCAGGGCGCTGCGCTGTTTTTCTGTGAGCCGCCGGATACGGGATACGATCAGGTCGCAGGACATCTGCTCCCGGACGCTGTCGCTGAAAAATTCCGCGAGCGTGATATCCAGCGCGTCGCAGATATAGGAGAGATACTCGACCGTGATATTCTTTTTGCCCAGCTCCACGTCCCGAAGAAAGCTCTGCGAGATACCGGAAAGGTTCGCGAGCCTGTTGACGGAGTAATTTTTCTGCGTTCTGAAATGGGAGATTCGTTTCCCGACGTCGTAATCATAGAATTTTTTGTCTGATGTCATATCCGATCGTCCTTTTTAAAAACAGCTTAGCAATTTTTTTTTAGAAAAATTATATCTAAAGAGTTGATAATTATATTTATAGATGTTATAATGCTTTCTGATCCATACAGAATCTATACAGAATCAGGAGGAAAAAGTGTATGAAAAAGAAAAGCATCAAGAAGTTGTTGACAGTGACGCTTGTTGCTGCGATGCTGGTCGGTTCTACGCTGACGGCGGCAGCCGCCGGATCGGGCGGAAGCGGCGGAGCGGCGGGAGCGCCGGGCAGCAGTTCGGGTCCGAGCAGCAGTGGCTCAAGCTCAAGCAGCAGCTCCAAATCGTCGCACAGCAGTTCCAGTTCAAGCTCCAGCGGAGCGAGCTCGGCGCCTTCGGTTACGACCGTATCGCCGAATAAGAGCGTCGCTGTCGCGGGCGCGTCGGTAAGGAATACGATCTCCGGCGCGATCAAAGCGGATACGCTGCGGGGCGTAGCGGTCACGACGCCGCTTGCGGAGGTAAAGGCAAGTCTGGGGCTGAACGACAGCCAGACGCCTTATGTCGTCGTATTTGATACGGACGTTAAGAAGAGCAATCTGGCGATGAACTGCGTCAACGCGGCGGCGGAGGCTCTTGGCGGACAGGTCGTGACGGCGATCAATGTTACGCTGGGCGCGAAGGAGAACGGCAGAATGATCTCTCTCTCCAACGGAAGCGCAGGTATGGTAGTCGGCCTTCCCGCGAATGCGGACACGACTAAGACCTATTATGTCGTATGCGTGCAGCCGGGCGGAGTGGTTTCGCTCCTTGAGGATCAGGACAGCACGCCTGCGACGGTTACGTTCGCTGTTCAGGCGGGTCTTGGCACGTACGGTATTCTGGCGAAATAGTCGGCTCTTGCAAAAGAATTTTGTATGTATCATTTTCTTTTTTTGGGGGGGGCGTCACGACGCTCCCTTATTTTTTGAGAAAAGGAAGCTGCCCGGGCGGCGGGTTCAAGACCTGCCTGCGGGCGATCTCCCATATGACGTATGAGAACTGAAACCACACAAAGAAAGAATCAAAGGCTCTGGCAGGGCGGCGCGGCGCTGACCGCCGCGTCCGCGCTCTGCTTCTGCCTATTGGAAATGGGGAGCCTGCACGGCTTTCTGATCTTCCCGGACGAATTTGCCTACTGGTCGTATGCGGCGGCTCTCTCCGGCTATGACTGGTCGGATATCACTTCGCTCGGGGCCTATTTCTCATACGGCTATACGCTGATCCTGCTGCCGGTATTTTTCCTGTGCAGGGATGCCGTGGCGGCCTACCGGACGGCGGCGGGGCTCAATTTCCTTCTTCTTGCCGCCGCCTATATCCTGCTGGCCCGTACAGCGGCAAAGCTGACAGAGGAGCGGAAGATACCGTATGCGCTGTTTGCGGCGCTGGCGGTTCTTGCGCCGTGGAATCTGTTTTATGCGCAGATGACGCTGACGGAGACGTTGCTGCTGTTTTTGTATCTCGCGGCCGGATATCTGCTGCTGCGCTATCTGGAGGATAACAGGCTCTCAACCCTGCTTTTGCTGCTGGCGGCGCTTTTGTATTCCTACGCAGTCCATATGCGGACCATAGGGATCGCAGCGGCGGCAATGGCGGTGCTGGCCGTCCATATTCTGCGCCGAAAGGAAGAAAGATGGCACCTGCTGGCAGTGATAGTTATCTCTATAGCGTTTTTTTTCGCGTCGTCGATCTGGAAAGAGTTATCTCTTTCGATTATCTATCGGGGGATCGCCCCGTTTCAGGCGGCGGACAATGATTACGGCGGACAGTTAGAAAAGCTCAGGCTGCTGTGTACGAAGGAAGGGGCGCGCGATCTGGCCGTTACGTTTTTCGGCGGCCTTATGTATCTGGGGCTTGCGACCTTCGGCCTGTTCTATTGGGGCCTATATGCGCTGGTACGTACTCTGACAGAAAGAGAGAAAGAGGAAGGGGCGGAGCAGAGGGCGCGCCGCGGCTTCTGCCTTTTTGTGCTGCTGGGCGCGGCGGCGCAGATCGTGATCGCGTCCTTTTATCTGACCGGGCGGGGCGAGGTGGACGACTATACCTACGGCAGATACAGTGAGCTGATCCTGCCCTTTATAACGGTCATGGGGTTTGCGGCGCTGTGGCGGGCGCGGGCGCGCAATATCTGGAAGGCGACGGGAGCGCTGGCCCTTGTCAATCTGGCCGCCGCCGCTTTGGTCGTGCGGCAGATCGCGCATACCGGCACAGAGCAGTTTTACGGCTATTTTATGGTCGGGATCAGTTATCTGCACAGGGAGGGTTGGACGGCAGGGCAGTTTTATATGGGCGCATGGCTCTTTGGCGAGTGCCTGACATGCCTTACGGCGGCCTTGTGCCTGCTGTGCAGGAGCCGCGCGGGCAGAAATCATCTGCTGGCCCTGCTCGCCGCGGCGGAGCTTATACTGGCGGCGCACAGCAGCGCGCAGTATCTAACGCCCTTTAAGGAGGCGGCGTTCCGCGACCTGTATGTGGCGGACAGGCTTTCTTCCCTAGCAGGGGACGGGCGGCGGATCCTCTATCTGGATAACGGGGAGAGGGCTTATGTCGGCATTCTGCAGTTTATGGCGCGGGATCTAAAGATCGGGGTCATAGGGCGGAGCGAAGCGTCGCGGGGCCGTAACGGCAGGGAGCCGGTCGGGATCCTAGAGAGGGATATCCTGATCTTTGCCTTTGACGACGCTCGCGCGCGGGAATGGGGCGAAAAATATGTCCATCAGGATACCTATGGACATTTTACGCTTATCTATAACGATTGAGCGAGGGCCGGATAAAGATCGCACCGGATCAAGTTTTGGAAGGGAGATTGAATGGACAGATGAAGAGGAAAGTAAGAGGCGGGCTGGTAACGCTCTGTCTGGGTATGCTGGGAATGCTGTGTATGCTGGGAATGGGAGAGCTGCGGACGCGCGCCGCGGGAGGCGATTCCGTGATCGGCACGCTGCATGAGGTAACGGAGGATACCGCGGTAAGGGCGGAGGCGGACGAGGCGTCCGAGGAAACGGGCACGTTAAAGGCGGGCTCTCCCGTCATCGTCGAGAGTGTGGAGGGCGCATGGAGCAAGGTGCTCTATCAGGGAGTGGAGGGCTATGTCCCAAACAGCGCGTTGGACGGATACGGCGGGGAAGAGATGAAGGGCCTCGAGCAGGAAATGGACAGCAACGCGCAGGATGAGCAGCGTTATCTTCAGGAGGCCGAGCTGGCCGCGGAGCAGAAGAGGAGCTCTCTCATCTGGGGGATCGCGATCGCGGCGCTGGTTCTCGCAATCCTTGGTCTGGGTATCGTTACTGCGCTGCGCAGGACAAAGGCGGAGGACGAGGAGGATCTGACAGACGAGGAAGATCTGATAGAGGAAGATCTGGCAGATGAGAAGGATACGGCAGACGGGGAAGCGATAGCGGACGAGGGCGATACGGCGGACGATGATTCGGATCAAGTACAGTGACGTACGGAATATAAGCTGTCTTTATCTGCTGGCCCCGTTCGCGCTCTTTGCGGCGGCGTGGCTGAAATGGTTCGTTTCCGTTCCGTGCCTGCTGCTGCTCGCGGCGGGCCTGTATAGACAGCGCAGGGACAAGCCGACCTCCGGCAGGAGCGTTTGTATGCGCGCGGCGGCGGTCCTTCTGCTTGCGCTTATCTCGCTTATATGGTGCCAGAGCGCGGGGATCGGAGGATTTTTCTACCAGAGCCCGGATCATAATTACCGCAACGCCGTATTCCATGATCTGGTATCCCATAGCTGGCCGGTCGTCTATGAGAGATACGATACGGGCATGGTCTATTATCTGGGGATCTGGATCGTCCCGGCGGCGGCCGGCCGGCTCCTG
>CANQTG010000107.1 GCA_947626715.1 uncultured Lachnospiraceae bacterium
GGCGTCTTAAACTAATGCTAATTTGCTATGGGTGAAATTTTGCCATTTTGCGTAGAAAATCATTCATAAGTGCCTAATATCATATCCGGCCGCAGCCATGCGCCGCTCTTTCTTTCTGCCTGCCGCCTCTTCTTTCCGCCGCTTTTTCCATTCGCCTCATTATATACTACGCCGGAAACAATTTCAATCCTCGCCGCCCCAGCTATCCGCCCGCGCGTATGCGGCTCCCTTCTCTTTTTTCCTTCTCAAATCCTCTGCATATACAGAAAAAATAATTGAGTCGGATACAAATAAATGGTACAATATCTTACAAAAGAGACTTACGAACAAGTCTTAAACATCATCTGTCCGCCATGCGGCAGAACACACGAGGGGGAGAAGATTGCCTATGAAGACAAAAAAAGCAACCAGACAAAGCGCCCCTTCCCGCAAAGGGATCGAGCAGGAGATCCTGTACGGGATAGGCGCGAGGATACTCGCCGTATTCGCGCTGATCGCCATCGTGACGATCGCGATGGTATGGGTCGTCATGACCTCCGCCAAGCAAAAGGAGCTGACACTCGCGTCAGAATCCGCGGCCAATAAGCTGACCGATTTCTTTGACCAGTACATAAAGATGTCGCAGCAGATGGCGGTCAATCCAGAGATCATCGACCTGTTAGACAACACGAAGGAGGGCGATTCCATTCTTGAGCAGCCCGGCTTCCCGACCGTATATCAGGATATGGTCAATATCGCCGGGATCGATACGGAAAATATCATGGCGGCGTGGGTCTCCGATATCGATGCCAATGTCCTGACGCAGTCGGATGACTTTACCTCCGGCGAAGGCTGGGAATTTATGAGCCGCGTATGGTCGGTATGCACGCAGACGGGCGAGACCGTCGTAACGGAGCCTTATATAGACGCCAGCACCGGCAATATGATCCTGAGCGCGGTCAGTCCCGTATACGCGGCGGACGGCGAAGTGTTAGGGGCAGCCGGACTTGATATCTCGCTTGCGCATATCGGCGACGTGATGGCAGACTATACGATCGGACGCGGCGGCTATCTGATCCTTACCTCCGCCGAGGGCATGATCCTTTATGATAAGGACGCTTCCCTGATCCAAAAGACGGTTTCGGAAGCGGGATTTTCCGATCATATCGTAAACGCGCTGAACAATTCCGAACAGATCTTTACGAAATACCGTTCCCCCGCCGGTACGCGCTACGGCTATATCGCGTCGATCGGAGAGACCGGTTATCATATCATCAGCAGCCTTTCCGCGCTGGAATATCATGAAAACCTGTTCTGGATCATACTCGCGCTCATCGTCGTTTTCGTGATCGGTATCGTCCTCTTGACCGTGAGCATCCGCAAGATATCGCACAGCTTATCGGAGCCGATCCTCAAGCTCAACGAGACGGCGCAGAAGCTCGCGCAGGGCGAACTGGACGTAGACATCGACATCCATTCCAAGAACGAGATCGGCGAGCTCGGAGATTCTATCCAAGCGACCGTGACCCGGCTCAAGGAATACATCCGCTATATCGACGAGCTTTCCGAAGTGCTCTCCCGCTTTGCGGACGGCAAGCTCGCCGTTGAATTAAAGAACGACTATACGGGCGAGTTCCAGAAGCTCAAGGAGGCGCTCCTGCTCATCTCCCGTTCTATGGTAGACGTTATGAAAAACGTTACGAACAGTTCACAGCAGGTATCCGGCGGCGCGGACGAGCTGGCAGGCGCGGCGCAGGTGCTGGCGGAATCCTCGGGAACACAGGCTGCCGCGGTGGAGGAGCTGCTCGCGACCTCCACTACGGTCGTAGAACAGGTGAACAGAAGCCGGGAGGGCTTTGAAGCCTCCGCAGAAGAGACGCAGAAGGTAACGCTGATGATGGAACGCAGCCAGAGCCAGATGAACCAGATGATGGAAGCGATGTCCAAGATTCAGGAAACTTCCCGTCAGGTCGTAGGTATCATTCAGACGATCGAAGAGATCGCGGAACAGACCAATCTGCTCTCGCTCAACGCCTCTATCGAAGCGGCGCGCGCGGGCGAATCGGGACGCGGCTTTGCAGTCGTCGCGGGCGAGATCGGCAAGCTCGCCGAAGAAAGCTCGAAAGCGGCCAATACGACCAGAGACCTGATCAGCGTTTCTATGGAAGAAATATCCCGCGGCAACGAACGCGCGCAGGAGGTCGTTTCTTCCCTGCACGATACCGTCGAGGCGGTGGAACGCGTGAGCAGGCTGATCACGGAAGCGGCGCAGATCGCTTCGGCGCAGACCGAGAGCATGGAGCAGATCCGTCTCGGCGTCGAGGACATCTCGCAGAGCATACAGGACAATTCCGCAACCGCGCAGGAGAGCTCGGCGACCTCGCAGGAGCTGGCCGCGCAGGCTTCTATCCTCAACCAAATGCTCCAGAAGTTCCAGCTTCCCGAATAAAGAAAAGCAAAACACCACAGAAGCAAAAACAGGCTCCCGCAGAGGGGGCCTGTTTTTTAGGCGCAAAGCAAAAAGGACTCCCAACACAGAGAGCCCCTCTTCCCTAACATACCGCCGTTTCCTGCATAAAAGGGAATCATAAAAGGAATATGGAATCCGCTTTCGTGACTTTGCCGAGCACGTCTCTGAGACTACTGGCTCAGAGCGAGCGCGGGCGGAACGAAACGATTTTTCAAGTTTCCTGCATAAAAGGGAATCATAAAAGGAATATGGAATCCGTTTTCGTGACTTTGCCGAGCACGTCTCTGAGACTACTGGCTCAGAGCGGGCGCAGGCGGAACGAAACGATTCCATATTCCTTTTTTAATTACAGCTTATTTCTATGCCGCCCTTTCCTTCGTCCGGCGGCCGACCATTTGCGGCACAGAAAATTTATGCTTTGCCGCGTTTCTTCCCCTCTATCTTCGTTTTCATCACATACCAGAGCGCTCCCGCCAGACAGATGGAGGAATACGTACCGCAGAGGATCCCCGCCATCAGCGGCAGCGCAAACTCGCGGATCGAGGTAACGCCCAGCGCGAACAGCGCGGCTACCATCAAAAAGGTGGTCAGCGAGGTAAATACGCTCCGCGAAAGCGTCTGCGTGATACTCTCATTTACGATATCGGCAAGAGAGGCATTCTTTTTCGCGCTTCCCATATTCTCCCGTATCCGGTCAAAGATGACGATGGTCGCATTGATGGAATACCCTACGATCGTCAGCATACACGCGATAAAGGTGCTGCCTACCGTTATCCTTGCCGCCGCATAGAAGGCCAGTACGACGAGTACGTCGTGTATCAGGGCGATGACCGCGCTGGCCGCAAAGCGGATATCCTTAAAGCGGAACCAGATATATAACAGCATACAGATCGTCGCGATCACGACCGCGATGATCGCATCGTTTCTCATCTCGGAGCTGATCGTCGAACTGATCGTTTCCGCCGTGATCTTCTCCGTATCTACGCCAAAGCGTTCCGAGAGCCTCTCGTTTACGGATTCCCGCTCCTCTAAAGAGAGCGTCCTCGTCTTGATGATGACTTCATTGCCGCCGCTCACCTTCTGCACCTGAACGTTGCCGTCCCCTGTGATTTCTTCCATGACCGGAACAACCTGCTCGTTCAGCTCTTCGATACTCATATCCTCATTGAACACGACGTTGGTCGAGGTGCCGCCCTTAAATTCCAGACTGTAATTGAGCGGATCGCCCGTCGAAGAAGCGTTCAGCCCCATGCAGACCGCGCCCCCTGCGATCAGGAGCAGGGAAAGGGCGAAAAAGACCGGCTTCTTGGAAAGGAAATTCCACGCGTTCTTTTTCTTCGCCACGCCGTAGAATTTTACGTCTTTAAGGCCGAGCGCATACAGGGCATTTAAGATCATGCGGGTCACGAACAGCGCGGTGAACATAGACACGATGATACCCAGCGCCAGCGTCTGCGCAAAGCCCCTTACGCTCCCGCTTCCCTTGATCCCCAGCACCAGCGCCGCGATCAGCGTCGTCACGTTGCCGTCGATGATCGCCGACAAAGCCTTCTGAAAACCGATCTTGATCGAGGACTGCACGGTTTTGCCGGTCGCCAGCTCCTCCCGTATCCTTGCAAAAATGATTACGTTCGCGTCCACCGCCATACCGATGGAAAGAATGATACCCGCGACGCCCGGCAGGGTCAGCGTGATATCGAACGCATTCAGCAGCACCACGATCAGGCCCACATAAATGCCCAGAGCCACCGAAGCGGCAAAGCCGGGAACAAAATAGACCACGAGCATGAACAATACGACCAGCGCCATACCGATCGCGCCCGCCTGAAGGCTCGTCTTGATCGCCTCGGAGCCAAGCTGCGCGCCGACGACATTGGAACGCAGCTCCTCCAGCTCCAGCTTCAGGCCGCCGATACGGATGGTCGAGGCCAGACGCTCCGCTTCCTCAAAACTGGACATGCCGGTGATGACCGCCTGTCCGCCTGTGATCTGCTCGTTTACCGAAGGAGCGCTGATGACCGAACCGTCGTATATGATAAAGATGATATCATGGTTCGGCGCGGCGAGCGCCGTCGCTACCGCAAATTTCTCCGCACCCTCGTCGGTCAGGGTCAACTGCACCACATACTGACTGTTGCCCATCGTCTGATCGCGCTGCGTACCGGCCTGCGCGTCGGCGATGTCTTCCCCGTTGAGCACTTCCGCCCCGTCCGCAGTCATAAAATACAGAGAGCCCGGCTTCCCCAGCTCTTCCAGTATCGCATTGGCGTCGGATACGCCCGGGATCTCAATATTGATCCTGTCGGAGCCCTCCTGATATACCTGAGCCTCGTTGCTGTAGCCTTCCACACGGCGCTGCAGCTTATAGATCGTATCGCTCATATCGGAATCGGAAGGATTCTCGTCTCCGACTACCTGATAGGTAATGCTCACGCCGCCCGCGAGATCAAGCCCCTGCTTGATATTCTTTGCGGCTCCCGTTTGCTCCGCCCCCAGACCACAGACCGCCGTATAGGACAACAGTCCCAACAGCAGCGCCGTCACGAGCAGAGTGATGATCGCTCTACTTTTTTTCATTTTCCTTTCTCCTTCTTATTCAGCTAATGCCGCCTTTATCATAATGGCGCATTCTATCCGTTTTCTCTGAAGCTCGCAGCCGATATCCCACGCATCATTGATATCGCCGTGGAAATTCCACGCATTCGCCGCGCAGCCGCCGCTGCAGTAAAATTTAGCAAAGCAGTCCCTGCATTTTTCCTTTGCATAGACATTGCAACGCTTAAATTCGTCCCGTATCCTCGTATTAACGACCCCGTCGTACACGTTTCCCATCAGGAACCTCTCCTGTCCCACGAACTGATGGCAGGGATAGAGATCGCCCCAAGGCGTGACCGCCAGATATTCGGTGCCGGAGCCGCAGCCGGAAAGCCGCTTCGTCACGCACGGCCCTCCTTCTAAATCTATCATAAAATGGAAAAAATGAACAGGCTTTCCCGCTTTTTTTCGCTCCAGCAGCGCATCCGCCAGTTTATCGTATTCTTCGAGAATCTGCGGCACATCCTCTTCCCGTATCGCATACGCTTCCGTCTTGGGCGCTACAACCGGCTCCACCGAGATCTGCTCAAAGCCAAGATCCGCCAAATGCAGCACGTCCTTTGTAAAATCCAGATTATGCCTCGTAAACGTGCCGCGCACATAATAATCCTTCTGCCCCCGGCTCTTTACCAGCTTCTGGAATTTCGGGACAATGCGCTCATAGCTTCCCTGCCCGCCCCGGAAAGGCCGCATCCTGTCGTTGACCTCCTGCCGCCCGTCGAGGCTCAGTACGACGTTGCTCATCTCCCGGTTTAAAAATTCCGCGATCTCGTCGTTTAACAAAACGCCGTTGGTCGTCAGCGTAAAACGGAACTTTTTATGACGCGGCTCTTCCAGACTCCTGCCGTACGCCACCAGCTCCTTTACCACTTCAAAATTCATCAGCGGTTCCCCGCCGAAAAAATCCACCTCCAGATTCACCCGGCTGCCGGAATGCTCCACCAAAAAATCCAGCGCCCGTTTCCCCGTCTCAAGGCTCATCAGCGCACGCCTGCCGTGATACTCGCCTTCCTCCGCGAAGCAATAGCCGCACGCCAGATTACAGTCGTGCGCGATATGCAGGCAGAGAGCCTTTACCACGCTTTGGCGGTTCTGAAAATCAAAGACCTGATCCTGATAGATATCTTCCGTAAACAGCATTCCCGCGTCCTTTAACGCTAAAATTTCCTCTACCGCTTCCCTGTGGTCTTCTTCTGAAAATCCCTCGATCGGCCGGAGGCGGCGCATGATCTCCGACACTTCTGTCACATTTTTAAGGACCGCCTCTTCCACGGCTGGCAGCAGCTCGTATACCAGCCTGTCCACGACATGCACGCTGCCGCTATTGACGTCTAATACAATATAAAACCCATGATTACAATACCGATGGATCACGCAAAACTTCCTTTCTTATCGTTTTATCGTTCGTCCCGCAAAAGCATATCCGTATCGCAGAGGGGAAACCCGCGCCCCTCCTTAAAATGCCGCCGCGCAATAAACGCAATATAAGCAGCGATACGAATCGCTGCTTACCCGTCTTTTATGCGGCATCTTACGATACTTTTCCTATTTCCCTATCTTCTCGCAGCTCTGGTTCCCTACCGTGCAGGAGGTCTTGCAGGCTGACTGGCAGGAGGTCTGGCATTCGCCGCAGCCGCCGGCCTTCATGCTTTCCTTTAAGTTTCTCGTGTTTAAAGTCTTGATGTGTTTCATCTCGTATCCTCCTTATCTCCCCTGAAAAAAGGGAGCTGTTTTCGTATCAACGACCGTTCATGATACTGAGTATACCACACCAAAAGCAAAAGGTCAATAAAACTTTATCCGAGCATACCGCCCAGCGTCCCGCTCCCCGCGCAGATAAGGAATATCGTTACGAGATTTCCCGAGATCCCCGCCGCGCCGTGATCGATCACGAGGGATACGCAGAGCAGTATGGTAAAATACAGTACGCCCGCGAGCATCCCCCACATGAATTTCCGCACTCCCATCCGCCTCCCCGCGATGAATCCGGCGCAAAAGGAAGCCGCTATGTAGATCAGTGTGATCGCAAGGGAAACGATCTTCTCCGACAATCCGAAGCGGTACAGAAACAGCGCCAGAAATAAGAGCAGCCCCACCGTCAGGATATAGGAGAAAAGCAGACACTTGAGATAAAACACCACATGGGAATGATTTTTTAACGAAGCCTTCATCCTTACACCTCCTGTTTTTCAAGACTCGCCCGCGAGTCTTGGCGCGAGATTCGGCTCTGCTCTTGCAGACGTCTTCCGATCCGAATCTTTGCGCATCTTTCGCGGAGCGTATATCAAATGGGGATAGAATCCCGCCATTGATACAATTTGTCTCTCGCCTCTTCTTATAGAGGCGGGAATCTTCTCCCATTTGATATATATGCAGGAATGTCCCCAAACTT
>CANQTG010000108.1 GCA_947626715.1 uncultured Lachnospiraceae bacterium
CCAGCGCATGTAAAAGCACCTCGCTTCGGATCCCCCGGAAGGAGACACTCACGACATGGGGCGCGCTCATCTCGCCCGCCAAAGCGTTGACCCTGATATCGGGGATCCCCCGCACGCCCTGAATAAACCGGGACTTGAGCGCATACAGGGCCGCCTGATCCTCTTCCAGATTTTCATAGATCTTTTCCACGGCCATGCCAAGCCCCGCGATCCCCGGCACATTCTCCGTACCGGAGCGCAGCCCTCTCTGATGTCCGCCGCCGTAAGAGATCGGGATCAGACGAATCTTTTCATTCACATACAAAAATCCCGTTCCCTTAGGCCCGTGTATCTTGTGGCCGCTCGCCGAGAGCAGATCGATCTTCATCTTTTTCGGATATATCCGAAACTTGCCATATCCCTGCACCGCGTCCACATGGAAAACGATATTGGGGTTCCGGCTCTTGATCAGCGCGCCCGCCTCCGCGATCGGCTGCAGCGAACCGATCTCATTGTTCGTGTGCATGATGGAGACCAATATCGTATCTCCCCTAATGGCACAGTTTAAATCCTGAAGACGCAGGACCCCGTTGCCGTCCACCGGCAGATACGTCACCTGAAACCCCTGCTCTTCCAGATAATGCATGGTCTGCAGCACCGCGGCATGTTCGATGCTTGTCGTAATGATATGACGGCCCGCTCTCCGGTTTGCCATCGCGCTTCCGATCAGAGCCAGATTGTCGGATTCCGTACCTCCGCAGGTAAATACAATTTCCTTTTCGCTTACCTTTAAGCTTCTGGCAATGATCTCTCTCGCCCTGCGGACATACCGCTCCGCCTCTACTCCCTTTCTATGCATACTGGAAGGGTTGCCATAAGCCTCGGTCATCACCTTCCCGACCAGCTCCGCCACACAGGCAAAGCTTCTGGTCGTAGCGGAATTATCTAAATATATTTCCATAGTTATAAAACGCTCCGTCTAGTTTCTGTCTATCCTTATATTATGCTTCCTCTTCCAGTTGGTACATTATCCACCCAAGCATCGTCATGCCCGCCGTCTCGGTCCTAAGAATACGCTTTCCCATCGTCACCGGCCGGATCCCCGCCGCCTCTGCCAGAGCGATCTCCTCTTCGTCAAATCCGCCCTCCGGCCCGATAAAGACCGCGACCCGCTCGCCCGCCCGTATCTGTGAGATCAGCTCCCTCGTCCTGCTCATACCGCTCTCCAATTCATAAGGAATAAGCTTGCAGTCCATATCCGCCGCATACGATACGGCCTCTTCCATAGAAAGCACCGGCCCGACCTGCGGGATCATGCGGCGTCTGCTCTGCTTTGCCGCCGCCTCCGCAATGCTCTGCCACCTTGCCAGCCTGCTCCTTTTCCGTTTCTCATCCATTTTTACCACGGTTCGCTTTGTCTCCATCGGAATGATCTCATAAGCGCCCAGCTCCACCGCCTTCTGAATGATAAACTCCATTTTATCGCCCCGCGGCAGCGCCTGAAACAGGGAGATCCTCGCGGACAGCTCCAGTCCGTCCTCTTTGACGAACAACAGCGTGCAGCGCACTTCCTGCTCCGTGATCTCATCGATCTGACAGCGGTATTCCCTCTGATCCTGCCCGTTGCTGACCGCGATCTCTTCTCCCGGCTTCATTCGCAGCACATTCCTGATATGCCTTACGTCGTTTCCCTTGATCACGATCTTTTTGCCTGCGATCTGCTCCGGACTTACAAAAAATTGATGCATCCTTTTCTCCTAACGCTTCTGCGCCGTTATGCTGACCCATTCGCCCTGATACGTCGTTTCCAGTATCGTCAGTCCCGCCGCTTCGATCGCCGCCCTGACCGTTTCCTCCTTATCGTCGATGATACCGGAGGTAATATAGATCCCGCCCTGCCTTAAATGCGGCAGGACGACCGGGGTCAGCTCCACCAGCACATCCGCAAGGATATTCGCCGCCGCGATATCATAGCAGCCGTATCCGAGCTCGTCCCGAAGCGCCTGCTCGGTGAGCACGTTGCCGATCGTCAGCTTCAGACGCTCCGGCGCGATCCCATTGGCCGCCATATTTTCCCTGACCGCCTCTTTGGCGCACGGGTCGAGATCCGTCGCCCTCGCCTCCTTTGCGCCGTAAAGGAGCGAGACGATGGAAAGGATACCGCTCCCCGTCCCGATATCCAACAGTCTGGTCTCCGGCGTGATATATTTTTTAAGCTGGCGGATACAAAGCTGCGTCGTCTCATGCATTCCCGTCCCAAACGCGGTGCCCGGGTCGATGTGCAGTATCTTTTGCCCGGCGTCCTTTGTCTGCGCCGTTTCCCAAGAAGGGACGATCAGAAGATCGTCTACCGCAAACTGATGAAAATACTGCTTCCAGTTATTGACCCAATCGACGTCCTCCGTTTCCTCTGTCGTTATGGCTCCCGTTCCGATCTCCAAAAACGCGCGCAGTGTATCTAACTCCCGCCCGATCCTCCTTAGGAGCTCCTGCGCAGTTACTTCCTCTTCCCCAAGACGCAGCATACCCGCCTCTGTCTCCTCGACAAAAAAGCTCAGCCTCGCCTTCCCGTCGTCCTGCGGCCCGTCGGGAAGGATATCGACAAACATACGCTCCTTTTCCTCCGCCGTCAGCGGCACCTTATCCTCTATCTGCGCTCCCTCCAGACCGATATCGTAAAGCGTGCTGATTATGATGTCCTCCGCTTCCGTCGTCGTATCTATCATAAATTTTTTCCACTTCATGCTTTATCCTCCTGAAAGTTTATCTTACCATATTTGAAAGCGAATAACCATCTTAATTTGCAGGAAAGAGCGCGGCGATTTTCTTTTCGCCCCGGTTCCCGCAAAAATGCAAACGACATATGATAAAAGAAACGAATTTAAGGAACGCATTATGTATCTGTTTTCAGGAATCCTTTTTACCCTCTGCCTCCTCTTCGTTCTCCTGAGCCGTTTCAGGAAACGCCGGATCATCCGCAGGATCCGCCGCATGGATTACTGCGAAAAGGCCTGCCTGCTCAACCGTCTGCTCCGCCCATTCGGATTTGCATATTACGCGCAGCAGGACAGCGTCACCTCCACGCTGGATGCATGGCAGCGGGAATTTGGCTATCACGCCCTCTTTGACCGGACGGCGCCGCGCTTTCACATGATATTTGACTGCGAACCGGTCTATTTTGCATATCAGGGACGCACATGGATGATCGAATTGTGGAAGGGCCAATACGGTATCAATACCGGAGGAGAGATCGGTATCTACCATGCGGACAGCCTTTTGGAAGCAAAGCAGTATGAACGCGCCCTGTTTCACAGCGCCGCAGATCAGGAAATGCTGGACATGACTATGGAACTGTACCACAACGGAAAGCGGCTCTTTTCGATACGCAGAACGCACTGGTGGCTGACCGGCTTTTGTATCGGGCATTACTGCGAACCGGCAGACCTGACTATGCATGTTTCCATCGTCTTTCCCGATCCCCGGATGCTGTATCAGTTTGCCGACGGCCTGCGGCGCGCCGGTTACGACCCTTGCGAATATCATATCGACGGCCCGCGCATTTCCTTCCCCTTTTCCTCTTCCCACGGCCAAAAACCGCGTGCCTCTCTCTTGATCCGTATCCTGCAGTGGGAAAACCGGCTCCTGTGCAGGTGGTATCGGTCCGTTACAAAACCGTTTTCCGCCGCGGCCGACAGACTGCTCTATCTGTATTACTTTCTGCCGTCCGCTTTCCGCAAAACGCTGCGTTTTCGGAAAAACCGGCGGCAGAAATACCGCGCGGCGAAAGGGAGGCGCAAACCATGAATCAGGCTATGGCATCCCGCCGTCTTTCCAAAGCGTTTGAAAACGCGCCGACGCTGCCGTTAAAGGCTTCCTCCCGCTATGTCCTGTTCAGCGACTGCCACCGGGGGATCGGCGATCCCAACGACAACTTCCTAAAAAACGAATATCTTTACCGCGCGGCCTTAAACTACTATTACCACAGGGGATTTATCTATATAGAGCTCGGGGACGGAGACGAACTGTGGGAACACCGCTCCTTCAGCCGGATCAAGGAGGCCCATGCGGAAAGCTTTCAGAGCCTTTCCCGCTTTTATGCGGCGGGACGCCTGTATATGATCTATGGCAATCATGACCAGATCAAACGCCTGCCCCGATTCGCACGGGATCTCTATCAGGATTATTTCGACCTGACGATGGAAAAGCATCCCCTGTGCCCCGGCATCCGGTTTTATCCCGGCATCATCTTAAAGGATGAGCAGGGCCGGCGGGATATCTATCTGACGCACGGCCATCAGGTCGATCTGCTCAACAGCTCCTTCTGGCGTCTTTCCCGCTTTCTGGTACGCTATCTGTGGAAGCCTCTGGAAAAGCTCGGTATTCCCGACCAGACCAGCGCCGCCAAAAATAATACCAAAAAGAAGCGCTCGGAACGGCGTCTTACCAGATGGGCGGTTGATACCGGCAGCCTTCTCGTCACCGGACACACGCACCACCCGATGATCGGCACCAGAGAATCTCCCTACTGCAATACCGGAAGCTGTATCCACCCCTCCGGCCTCACCGCCATAGAGATCGAAAAGCGCTGCCTAACGCTCGTAAAATGGAGTATGCAGGCAAGGAGCGATCTGGTCCTTCAGGCCTCGCGCGAAACGCTCGGGCACACGGTATGTATCGACGAATATGCCTAAGTCCCGCTGCCCGCGCTCCCTATACGGAAAGCGATCCTTTCCAATAAAAAACGGCTGCCGCAAAGCGACAGCCAAAGCTTTGTTCCCTATCTATTTCCAAAAGCCTCTTTTTTTCCTGTCTTTTGATTCCGCCGCGCCGTTTTTGTCCGCCTCCGCTTTCTTCGCGGCGCTTAAACTGTCTCCCGTCAGCTCGTCGAACTTGCGGAGCAGCTCCTTTGCCTCATGGGAGAGCTTATCCGGCACCTGCACGACCAGCGTCACATAATGATCTCCCCGTACGTCGCGGTTGCGCAGGGTAGGCACTCCCTTCCCCTTTAACCTGACGCGTGTGTCAGTCTGCGTCCCGGCCTTGACTTCGTAGATGACTCTGCCGTCTACCGTATCGATAACGACCTCGCCTCCAAGCGCCGCGACCGCGAACGAAACGGGAACCGTCGAATAGATATTAAATTCCTGACGCTGGAAGATCGGATGGCGCTGTACGATCACCTCGACCAGCAGATCGCCGCGCGGGCCGCCGTTCGTACCCGGCTCGCCTTTATCGCGGATACGCACGCTCTGTCCGTTGTCGATGCCGGCGGGAATGCTCACCTGTATTTTCTTGCGGTTCGCAATATAGCCGCTGCCGTGGCAGTCGGGACATTTTTCCCGGATAACCTTTCCGGTGCCGCCGCATTCCGGGCAGGTCTGGACATTCCGCACCGTCCCGAAAAACGATTGCTGCGTAAATACGACCTGTCCCTTGCCGTCGCATTTGGGACAGACCTCGGGGCTCGTACCCGGTTTCGCGCCGCTGCCGTGGCAATGCGGGCATTCGTCCTTGAGCGTCAGCTCGATCTCCTTTTCCACGCCGAATACGGCCTCTTCAAACGAGATCCGCACGCTGGTACGGATATTGGAGCCCTTCATCGGCCCGTTCCCGCGTCCGCTTCTCCTGCTGCCGAAGATATCCCCGAAGATGTCTCCAAAGATATCCCCAAAATCAGCGCCGCTGAAATCAAAACCGCCAAAGCCGCCGCTGCCGCCGCCTTCAAACGCGGCGTGGCCGAACTGGTCGTATTGACGCCGTTTTTCCGGATCGCTCAACACCGCATACGCTTCCGAGGCTTCCTTAAATTTCTGCTCCGCTTCCTTATCGCCGGGATTCATGTCCGGGTGATATTTTTTTGCCAGAGCCCTGTAAGCCTTTTTTAACGCGGCATCGTCCGCATTTTTTTCTACTCCCAAGATCTCGTAATAATCGCGTTTCTGTTCCGCCATGATTTTCTACCTTTCAGCGCGCAGTATGGGGCTAAGGAATCTCCCATGCCCCAAACCGCGCTTTCTGTATTACGTTTTCTTTATACTTCTCTGTAATCTCCGTCTACCACATCGTCCGCGCCTGTATTTCCCGACGTATCCGTCTGCGCCGCGCCCATATCCGGGCCCGTTCCCGCGCCTGCGCCCGACGCCTGCGCCTGCTCATACACTTTGGTAAACAATGCCTGCGCGCTCGTCATCAGCTTTTCCTGCGCGGCCTTTACCTCGGCCACCTGCGCCTCCGACATCTCGGTATCCTTCGTTTTTTCCAAAAGCTCCTTTAAGGCCGCCAGATCGCTCTCTACCGCGCTCTTGTCGCTCTCGGCGATCTTATCGCCCACCTCTTTTAAAGCCTTTTCTGTCTGGAACACGAACGAATCCGCGTCATTTCTCGTATCGATCGCTTCTTTTCTCTTCTTATCCTGCGCTTCGTACTCCGCAGCCTCTTTGACCGCTTTATCAATATCCTCGTCGGACATATTGGAGCCCGCGGTGATCGTGATATGCTGCTCCTTTCCGGTCCCCAGATCCTTTGCGGACACGTTTACGATACCGTTTGCATCGATATCGAAGGTAACTTCGATCTGCGGGATTCCGCGCGGAGCCGGAGGGATCCCGTCGAGCCTGAACTGTCCGAGGGATTTATTATCCTTCGCAAACTGTCTCTCGCCCTGCACGACATTGATATCGACCGCCGTCTGATTATCCGCCGCCGTAGAGAATACTTGGCTCTTCTTCGTCGGGATCGTGGTATTTCTCTCGATCAGCCTTGTCGCGACGCCGCCCATCGTCTCGATGGAAAGAGAAAGCGGGGTCACATCCAAAAGCAAGATATCGCCTGCGCCCGCGTCGCCCGCGAGCTTACCGCCCTGAATGGAAGCGCCGATCGCAACGCATTCGTCAGGATTCAGGCTCTTGCTCGGCTCATGGCCCGTCAGCGCCTTTACCTTATCCTGCACGGCCGGAATCCTTGTGGAACCGCCGACCAGCAGCACCTTGCCCAGTTCCGAAGCCGTAATGCCCGCATCCTTTAACGCGTTCTGCACCGGAACCGCCGTCATTTCCACAAGATCGCTCGTCAGCTCGTCAAACTTCGCTCTCGTCAGATTCATGTCAAAGTGCTTCGGGCCTTCCGCCGTCGCCGTGATGAACGGCAGGTTGATATTGGTCGTCGTCGCGCTCGAAAGCTCCTTCTTAGCCTTCTCGGAAGCCTCTTTCAGCCTCTGGAGCGCCATCTTATCATTGGAAAGGTCAATGCCTTCATTTTTCTTAAACTCAGCCAGCATATAGTCCGTGATCTTCTGGTCAAAATCGTCGCCGCCCAGCCGGTTATTGCCGTTCGTCGCCAGAACCTCGATCACGCCGTCGCCAATCTCGATGATCGATACGTCAAACGTGCCGCCGCCCAAGTCGTATA
>CANQTG010000109.1 GCA_947626715.1 uncultured Lachnospiraceae bacterium
CCCCCCCTTCTTTGTCAACCGAAATTTGAAAATTTTGACGGCCCTTCCACAGACTGCCCGGTCAGGGGGATCGCGGAGGATACGGAAAGCCGAGCAAACGGGATACGGGAGCGTTACTTTGCGACTTTGCCGAGCACGTCTCTGAGACTACAGGCTCAGAGCGGGCGCAGGCGGAGCAAAAAACGCTCCCGTATCCCGTATCAAACCCCCGCCCTCCCCGATCCGCGCTCTCTTTTCTTGGGCGCGTCCCGCCCGCCGTCTTCCTGCGGCAGAGCCGCGCCGCCGCTGCCTGCGCAAAGGATTTGCAAACCGCGGCCTTTGGCGTTATGATGGATTTGTTACCCGCCTCCTATAGAGGCAGAAACCGTCTCCCGTCTGATAGGGCGCAAGGAGTCCGTTATGAAATTACCCGGCGTTTTTACCGCAAAAAAAAAGAACGGCAGCGTTTATTTCCGTTCCTCCGTCACATACCGCAAAAAGCACGTCAGTCTTGGGAGCTTTTCCTCACAGCAGGCCGCCCATGCGGCCTACGAGGAGGCCCGCCGTATCTTATATGACACGTCTGTCGGTTTGCAGTCCTATACCGGCGCTTCCCCGCTCCCGTTCGGCAAATGGGTGTGCCTTTTGAATTTCCGCGACAACGGGCTCTATATCTCCAACCCGATCTATATCCATATCCGCTTTTTCGCCTACTATCTCACGCCGGATATCGTCCTGAAATTCGATATGGACGATCTGTTCTACTATTCCTCGCACAAGATCATGCGGCGGGGCGGCCGCTTCTTTGTTTCCGACTACGGAATGCAGATCGGTATCGCCTCCCGCTACGGGATCAAGCCCTATGCGGTAAAGGGACGGGATTATCTCTTCGTCAACGGCGACCCGTTAGACTTCCGTTATGAAAATATCGAGATCTATAACCGCTTCCATGGAGTGCGCCGGCTCACCCGGCAGGGCAAAGAATGCTATCAGGCGAGGATCCACATCAACGGCGACGTCGTCATCGGCTATTACCAGACGGAGACGGAGGCCGCCATCGCTTACAACAAAGCGGTCGATATCTTGAAAAAGGCCGGTTCCAAGAGGAATTATACGCCTAACTATATGGAGAATGTCCCGCCCTCCCGCTACGCCGACCTCTATCACGATCTCAAGATTTCGCCCCGTATCCTCGCATGGCGTCCCTGACGCGGCGCTTCCGCCCGCGGGATACCTACAGCACGCCCTTCGTGGACCACACGCCCTCGATCCGCGGCTCCGGCATGGCCGCTTCGTCCAGCGCTTTGGCAAACGCCTTAAAGCACGCCTCCGCGATATGGTGATTGTTGATCCCGCTGAGCTTTTTTAAATGCAGGTTCATGCCCGCGCTGTACGAGACGGCATAGAAGAACTCGCGGATCATCTCCGTATCCAAACCGCCTATCCGCTCCGCCGTGTATTCCACGTCAAAGCACAGATAGGGCCTGCCGGAGAGATCCACCGCGCAGAGCACCAGCGCCTCATCCATCGGCAGTATCATGCTGCCGTACCGTTTGATCGCCTTCTTTTCTCCAAGCGCCTCCCGAACGGCGCTTCCCAGCACGATTCCCACGTCCTCGACCGTATGGTGGCAGTCCACCTCCAGATCGCCCGCGCAGGCAAGCTCCAGATCGAACAGGCCGTGCCTTGCAAAGCCGTCCAGCATATGGTCAAAAAAGCCGATCCCCGTATCGATCCGCGCCTTTCCGCTCCCATCCAGATCCAGCGTCAGCCGGATATCCGTCTCCTTTGTCTTTCTCTCTACCGCCGCTCTTCTTTTTTCCATATCCCGATTCCTCCGTTTCGATCCCGCATATCCGACGGCCCTTCTTATTTGGCCGCATAGTCGATAAAGCAGATACTCAGCCGCGCCGGCTCTTCCATGCCGTCCAGCTTCGCGTCCTTCGTATATTCCCACATCGTAAATTTATAAGGGTAATCCGGCGTATCCTGCTCTTGGGAAAGCCATACGTCAAACCCGATCAGCTTGCTTAGATCCACCCGCCTGATCAGCCACTCCTTATCGCCGTAGAGCATGGCCTTATAGCCCACCTGCTGAATGGCGTTTAAAAAGGTCAGCGCGATCTCTGTCTTTTCGTCCCTTGACAAGCCCTGCACCCGCGCCGTGTCGTTTTTGACATACTCCATATCGAACACGACGGGATATACGACGGAAAAGCCCTGCAGCCCCTCTACGACCCGGACCGCCTCCTCCATCGCCTCCTCGTTGGTGACCGCCTGCGAATAAAAGGTGACGCCGATATCCATTCCGGCCTCCGTCGCCTTTCTGACGTTCTCGTAAAACATCTCGTCCGCCATCAGATTGCCGCTCCCGTACCCGCGGGAGCCGATCTCGATCATGGCGAACTCTACGCCGGCCTTTTTCAGCTTCTCGAAATCCACGTCCCCGTCGTCGGCGCAGATATGCACGCCCACCCGGGATACCTTTTCGCTGTCCTCATAATATTTCATGATCGGATACTGATAGACCAGCCCCGAATAATCATAGGTATTCTTGGTAAGATACGGATTGATACTGACCCATTCCTCCGTCCCGTCCTCCGCGACCAGCTTCGTATGCTTCCCGTCGTTGGAAGGATCCGTTTCCTCCTCCTGCTCCTCCTCCTTCGCTTTTTCCTCTTCCTCCTTCGCCGCCTGCTCCGCCGCCTCGTCATACATATGCCAAAAGTCCAGATCGTCGCTCGTTAAGCTGCTGCCGGAGATATAAGGGTCGGCCTCCGCCTCTTCCTTTGGCAGCTCCCGCCCCGCCGCGCTCTGTTCCTTCGCGCTATCCGGCGATACGCGGCGCGCGGGCTTTCGATTGAGCAGGAGCACGGCCCCGACGACGGTAATGATAAACAGCGAAACGCCTATCGCCATATATAAGAGTCCGGCTCCCGTATGCCTGTCGTCAAAATCGTCCGATAATTTCATATCCTTCATCCTTATCCTTGCTTCTTTTTCCGTTCTTATGATATAAATGATTTGTGCGGGCGCTTAGCGAGGTACTTTCGAGCTTAGTGCGGATACATACCTGACGGCGGCTCCGCCCGCCGTCTGCTCTATCGTATCCTATTTCCCGTTAAAATACAAGTAAACGGAGGCTTCCTATGAAACATACCCGGAAATATATCCGCTCCGCGTTCCTTTTTCTGCCATGCGCCGCGGCGGCCCTGCTCTTATGTCTGGCGGCGGGCTGCAGCCGCAGGATAACGCCGGTATCCCGGACGGATTTTTATTTTGACACCGTCGTTACGCTCACGCTCTACCCAGAGGGCGGAGAGGACGCGGCGAAGGCGGAGGAGCTGTTTCAGGGCTGCTTTGCCCTCTGCGGGCGGTACGAGGACATGCTGAGCCGCACCCGCAAAGGGAGCGATATCTGGAGGCTCAATCATGCGCAGGGCGCTCCCGTAGAGGTGGATCCCGAGACGGCGCGGCTATTGCAAAAGGCCCTGTATTACTGCCGCGAAACGGACGGCGCGCTCGATATCACCATCGCCCCCGTCTCCGCCCTATGGGACTTTCACGCGGATCCTGACGGGGCCGCTCCCGCTATCCCCCAAGAAGAGGCCATACAAAGCCTGCTGCCCCATGTCGATTACCGCAATGTCCGTATCGACGGCAATACCGTGACGCTGACCGACCCGCAGGCCGCCGTCGATCTGGGCTGCGCCGCCAAAGGCTATATCGCGGACAGATTACGGGACTATCTAAGGGCGCAGGGCGTTACGAGCGCCGTTATCAATCTCGGCGGGAATGTGGTCGCGATCGGGAAGCGTCCCGACGGCTCCGCCTTCCGCCTCGGGATCCGGCGCCCCTTTGATCAGAACGGCGCGCCGATCGCGGCGCTGGACGTCTCCGACGCCTCTCTCGTTTCCTCCGGCGTTTACGAGCGTTATTTTGAAAAGGACGGCAGACGTTACCATCATCTGCTCGATCCTGCGACCGGTATGCCGGAAGATAACGGGCTGCTCAGCGTCACCATCCTCTCGGAAAGCTCTGCGGACGGCGATATCCTGAGCACCGCCTGTTTCTTACTTGGTTTAAAGCAGGGCATGGACTATATCGAATCCCTGCCGGGGATCGAAGCCGTCTTTATCACAGAGGACTATGCCCTTCACGCAAGCTCCGGCCTTTCCGGCTCTCTGCAAACGCCGTAGGCGTCATATGCACGCAGCTTTCAAACGCGCGCAGAAAGGTCGAATAATCCTGAAATCCACACTCTTCGCCCGCCTTTACCGCGGGCGCGCCCTTTTGCAGCTTCTCCTTTGCCGCCGCGATCCGCTTCTCCGTAAGATACCGGTGTATCGTATATCCCGTCTCCGCCTTAAACAGGCGCATCATATGGTATTTGCTGATATAGAAGGCTCCGGCCAGATCGTCGATGGACACCTCTTCAAACAGGTGCGCATTCAGATACGCGAGGATATCAATGACCTTCTGGTTAAATATCGCCTTAGGATATCCCGCCGTTTCCCTTCCCTCTTCCGCACAGATACGGTTTAACTCCAATAAGAAGAACTGGAAGTGCAGCGCCCGCTCCTTCTGCCACCCGTATCCGCCCGCCTCCGTCTCCATAGCGGCAATGCTCGCTGCGGCCTTCGATCCCTCGAAGCCGCGCAGCCGCAGCACATAGGACTGCTTCTGCGCCGCCTGCCGAAAGCAAAAGAAGGGATCGTACCCCTCACAGCGGCAGCCCTCCAGACATTCCTCCGAAATATACAGAATGCGCCGCTCGTAGGGGACGTCCGGGTCGATCGTCGGCCTGTGGATATGGCTGCGGCTCACGAGCACGATATCCCCCGGCTCCAGCACATAGGATTTGCCCTCTATCATATACGTAACGCTGCCGCCGTAAAAGACAATGATCTTATAAAAGTCGTGATAGTGCAGGCTCAGCTCCTTTTTCGGCGTATCCTTTAGGGAAAACAGCCGGAACGGCTCCTGCAGATACCCCATCTTCTCATAGTTTTCCATGCGTTTCCTACCTCATGCCGGTTTCTGTCTATCAGTATGTCACGTATGAGCACTTTTTGCAATAAGAAAGGCAGTATTTATTATTTTAGTATGGAAAAATGCCTGTTATAGTAGAACTACAAAGAGGTGGCAGATATGGAACTGATCTTTAAAAAATATCATCAATCAGAACTTCATACGGAGACCAATTACCTCATTTACGATCCGGCGCGCAATCCGGCGCAGTTTACGAAAGAGCTGTTTCAATCCATCGCGCACAGAAATTTTGTGCAGGGCTGCGAAAACATACTGATCGGCCCGATCATGGGGGAGCAGGGAATGACGCTCCGGGTATTTTCCGCCGACGGCACGGAGGTTTCCGCCAGCCCGCTCGCCCGCAGGATCTTCGAGGCCTATCTGCACGATCAGGGCTATCCGCTCCCCGCCTCTTTTAAAGGAGCGCGGGAAAACGCCGCGGAGCATACGGATATCCGGGCATTTGGAACCGTCTATCATTTCACCGCTTAAACGCGGCGATCCCTTTAGATCCTTTCGGCGAATATATTTTTATAGCCTTCTCCATAAATTTCATTTGCGCTTGTAACAATCATGAAAGCATGCGGGTCCTCTTCCTTAACAATTTCTTCTATCTCGGGGGCCTGCTGTTTTTTTACCACGCACATGATGATCTTTTTATCCTCGCTGCTGTAGCCGCCCCTGCCCTGAAGATAGGTCGCGCCGATATCCGCTTCGACTAAGATCCGTTCCATGATCTCGTCCGGCTTATCGCTGATGATATACAAAAGCCCCGCCTCGTCCCTGCCGTATAAGACGAGATCCAGCACATGCGACATGATAAAGATCGCGATCAGCGCATACAGCGTCGCGTCGATATCCCCGAATACGAGCCCCGCGCAGGAGGCGACCGCCACATCCTCAATGAGGAACAACGAGCCCGTGCGCACATACGGATATTTTAAGCGCAGCAGCTTGATCACGATATCCATGCCGCCCGTCGTCGCGCCCGCCCGAAATATCATTCCGAGCGCGGAAGCGGTCAGGCCCGCGCCCGCCAGCGCCGCTAGGACCGGGTCGTGCGTCAGCGCGCCCAAAGGCGCGAGTACATCCGTAGCCGCGGAAATGAGAAAGACCGCATAGCAGGTGGAAAGGATAAAGCGCCAGCCGAATTTCCACAGCCCGATCAGCAGAAGCGGGATATTCAAAAGCAGGATCATGCTTCCGGTCCCGACCCCCGTCAGGCGGTTCAACAGGATCGAGATCCCCGTCACCCCGCCCGGCGCCAGATTATTGGGATCCAAAAACATGCTGATCCCGGCCGCATACAATATGGACGATACCGTGATCACGATATAATTTCTGATCTTCCGCCGGATACTTTTTATTCTCATCCGCTATTCCCGCCTTTCCGCAGATCCCGCTCTCTCAAATACTCGTCGCCACGACCTTAGGCTGATATCCTTCCCTTTCTAACGCGGAGATGATCTGCTCCTTATGCTCGGTCCCGAACGCCTCCATCGTGATCCGCAGCTCCACCGCGGCGTTGCGGTTGGTGGAAACGAACTGGTTGTGCTCGAGTTTGATGACATTGCCGCTCTCCTTCGCGATCACGCCGGCCACCCGGCACAGCTCGCCGGGCTTATCCGGCAAAAGGACGGAGACCGTAAAGATCCTGTCGCGGAAGATCAGCCCCTGCTGCACGACGGACGACATCGTGATGATATCCATATTGCCGCCGCTCAAGATAGAAACGACCTTCTTATTTTCCGGCTTTAAGCGCTTTAAGGCCGCCACCGTAAGAAGCCCCGAATTTTCCACGATCATCTTATGGTTTTCCACCATATCGAGGAAGGATACGACCAGCTCCGCGTCCTCCACCGCAATGATATCGTCCAGATTCTTCTGGAGATAGGGGAAGATCTTTTCGCCCGGCGTCTTGACCGCGGTGCCGTCCGCGATGGTATTTACCTTAGGAAGCGTCGTCACCTTGCCGTTTCGCAGGGATTCCTGCATACAGTTCGCGCCCGCGGGCTCCACCCCGATCACCTGAATCTTAGGATTTAAGAGCTTCGCCAGCGTCGATACGCCCGTCGCCAGCCCGCCGCCGCCGATCGGCACCAAGATCACGTCCACCAGCGGAAGCTCCTTAAAGATCTCCATCGCGATCGTGCCCTGCCCCGTCGCTACCGCTTCATCGTCAAACGGGTGGATAAACGTGTACCCGTGCTCCGCGGCCAGCTCATAGGCACGGGCGCACGCTCGGACATGCGCTGGAGAAATGCAAGGAGTTTCAGA
>CANQTG010000110.1 GCA_947626715.1 uncultured Lachnospiraceae bacterium
TCCATAGTATCTTAAACAGTATAGCACACAGACCTTGGAGAGGGTCTATAAACACTACTACTTTATAATACGAGGGATACTATATGGCAAATATCTATGACGGGGCGTTCCGCACGATCTTAAACGACTGCCGGAAGCTGATCATACCTGTAATCAATGAGATTTTCGGGGAAACCTATACAGGGGAAGAGGAAATACAGTTTTTTCCCAATGAGCATTTTATAGACCAGCAGGACGAAGCGGACAGGGAACGTATTACGGATACAAATTTCACAGTTTTTGGAAAGACGCCAAAGAAATACCATATCGAATGTGAAAGCAGCCTGCCGGACGGGAGAATTACAACAAGGCTTTTTGAGTACGATGCGCAGATCGCTCTTGACGAGGGAGAGGTTAGAGAGGAAACTCTGACGGTGACATTTCCCAATACGGCGGTTCTGTATCTTCGGACTTATAAAAAGACACCGGACAAAATGAAATATGTGATCGTCACACCGGGCGGGTCGGTGCAGTATGATGTGCCGATCATGAAAGTGCAGGAGTATTCGCTTGCTGATATTTTTGAAAAACGTCTGCTGATATTGATACCGTTTTACATTTTCTCACATGAGAAAAGTTTTCCAGAGTATAATAACAATGAGCGGAAACTGGCGGAATTAAAGGCGGAGTATCAGGAAATTTTAAAAAGGCTTGACGGACTGGAACGGCAGGGAGTGATCGGGGCGTTTGATAAGCGGACGATCATAGAGCTTTCCGGCGATGTGATCAAAGAGATTGCACAGAAATATGAGAATGTGCAGAAAGGGGTAGGTGATATTATGGGCGGAGCATTGATTGAAACAAGCGCAAGGAAATTAAAAAATGAAGCAAACAGGGAAACTGCGATCAGGATGATAAAAAGAGGGAAACTGACGATTGAGGAAATAGCGGAGGATACAGGCCTCAGCGTGGCGGAGGTAGAGCGGCTTGCAGAGTTTTTGACCGTGTAAGGCGGAATGAAAATTTCATATTGCGGCTATCAGGCAGGGAAATAACTGTTTTTTAGGTTGTTTCTCTGTTTTGCGCTATTTTGACAGTAGCTTATGGATATGGCAGCGCAGATGGAAAGGAAATAGATTATAGGTAATATGGTATTTTCCTTTGGCCAGATACATCAAAGGAATGCTGTTACAGCGGCTAGAATGCCATACGGCCTGCGCAGGAAGATGACCTGAATTGATTCTTATTGTAGTGAAATCTGCAGAAAAAGGCAAGATAAAAATCGATACGTTATTTTGGAGGTTGACATGGAAGGTGTAAAGATTTGGGAAGAAAGCGTTATGATCCCTACCTATGAGATCGGTGAGGCGGAAAAGAATCCGATCTTTTCGGAAAAGCGGGTATATCAGGGCAGCTCGGGACGGGTATATCCTTATCCGGTGATCGAAAGGATGGAGGACGAGAAACGGGATAAGGAATGGAAGGCGGTCTGGCTGGAAAATAAATACATAAAAGTGATGGTCCTGCCGCAGCTGGGAGGACGTATCCAGCGCGCTTACGACAAGACCAACGATTATGATTTCGTCTATTATAACCATGTGATCAAACCCGCTCTCGTAGGACTGACGGGCCCGTGGATCTCCGGCGGCATCGAGTTTAACTGGCCGCAGCACCACCGTCCGACGACGTATCTTCCCGTGGATTATGTTCTCAGCGAGCATGAGGACGGCAGCAAGACCGTATTGCTCAACGATGTGGATCAGATGTACGGGACGAAGGGGATCGCGTCCATTACGCTTTATCCCGACAAGGCGTATATCGAGATCCGGGGACAGCTCTATAACCGCACCCCCATGCCGCAGACGTTCCTCTGGTGGGCGAATCCGGCCGTAGCGGTAAATGAGAATACGCAGTCCGTATTCCCGCCGGACGTACATGCCGTGATGGATCACGGGAAACGGGACGTCTCCAAGTTCCCGATCGCTACCGGCGTTTATTATAAGCATGATTACAGCGCAGGCGTCGATATCTCCCGCTATAAGAATATTCCGGTTCCGACCTCCTATATGGCGGAGAAATCTGATTTTGATTTCGTAGGGGGCTACGATTACGGCAGGGAGGCCGGTATCCTTCACGTGGCCGACCACCATATCTCTCCCGGCAAAAAGCAGTGGACATGGGGGTGCGGCGATTTCGGCAAGGCGTGGGACCGCAATCTGACAGACGAGGACGGCCCCTATATCGAGCTGATGACCGGCGTATATACGGACAATCAGCCGGATTTCACATGGTTAAAGCCCTTTGAGGAAAAGACGTTCAAGCAGTATTTTATGCCCTATAAGAAAGTCGGTTATGTAAAGAACGCCACGATCGACGCTATGGTGAATATGGAGTTTGAAAAGGACGGCGTATCCCTGCGCGTATATACGACCGGCGAGGAAAAGGGCGCGAAGGTGCTGCTGGAAATGGGCGGAACGGTATGCTTTGAAGAGACGGCGGATATTTTCCCGGCCGCAATATATGAAAATAAGGTCGAACTTTCCGTAGAGAAAGAGACGGACGTGACGGTGCGCGTATTGAGCAGGGCGGGGCGCGAGCTGGTGCGCTATACGCCGCTGGAACGATCGATCCCTAAGCTCCCGCAGCCCGCGCAGGCGGCAAAGGAGCCTAAGGAGATACAGACCTGCGAGGAGCTGTATCTGACGGGCCTGCATATCGAGCAGTACCGCCATGCGACCTATCTGCCGGACGATTATTATCTGGAGGGCCTGCGGCGCGACGAGGGCGATATCCGACTGAATACGGCCTATGGACTGCTGCTGCTGCGCCGGGGTCTATGGGAGGAGAGCGAGAAGTATTTCAGCAAGGCGCTAAAGCGCATGACGTGGAAAAATCCCAATCCTTATAACAGCGAGGCCTATTATGATCTGGGGCTCTCCCTGTTTTATCAGGAGCGTTACGACGAGGCCTATGACGCGTTTTACAAAGCGACATGGAGCAGCGAGCAGCAGGAAGCGTCCTTTTATTATCTGGCGGCGATCGCGGCGCGGAAAAAAGAGTACGCGCAGGCGCTGGAATTGGTAGAAAAGGGGCTGATAAAGAACTGGCACAATATCAAAGCGCGCGGACTGAAAACGGCGCTCCTGCGCAGTCTGGGCCGTAACGAGGAGGCGCGCGCATGGGCGGAGGACAGCCTGCGTTTGGATCCGTTCGATTATGTGGACGGGTACGAGGAGATCCTGCTCTCTCCTAAGGAGGGGCGGGAAGAAAAGCGATCGGCCCTGAAAACCAGAATGCGGGATTTTTACCAGAATTTTATCCAGACCGCCATCTGCTATACGGAGAGCGGATTCTATAAGGAGGCGTTTGAACTTTTAAATGTCTGCGGCGGGAAATCCCCGATGCTGGATTATTACCGGGCGTGGAACCTATATCAGATGGGGCGCAGGGACGAGGCGCTGGCGCGTATCAAGGCGGCGGATGCGGCCGATCCGGCCTATTGCTTCCCGAACCGTCTGGAAGACATTCAGGTTTTGGAGCTGGCGGGGCGCATGTCTCCCGATCTGCCGAAAGCGGCGTATTATCTCGGGAATCTCTGGTATGACAAACGCCAGTATGACAGGGCGGCGGAATGCTGGGAGAGGGCGGCGGCGCTCGATACCGGATATCCTACGGTCTATCGGAATCTGGCGCTGGCGTATTATAACTGCTTCCATCAGCCCGAAAAGGCGTTAGAAGCGCTGACAAAGGCGTTTTCTCTCGATACAAAGGACGCGAGAGTCTTTCTGGAGCTGGATCAGCTCCACAAAAAGCTGGGCTGGACGCCTAAGGAGAGGCTCGCGTTTTATGAGAGCTATCCCGATACCTTTAGAAAGCGCGACGATGTGATGATCGAATATATCACGCTGCAAAATTCTCTGGGGAATCATGAGAGGGCCTACGCGCTTTTGATGGGGCGGAAGTTCCACCCGTGGGAAGGCGGGGAAGGAAAGGCGACCGGCCAGTATACGACGGCGTTGGTGCAGATGGCGAGGGCGGCGATAAAATCGGGAGATTATGAGAAGGCGGAGAAACTGCTGCGGGCGGCTCTGTCCTATCCTGAAAATCTGGGAGAAGGGAAGCTGGAAGGCACAAAGGACAACCATATTTATTATTATCTCGGCATAGTCTGCAAGGCTTTGGGCAGGGAAAAAGAGGCCGCCAGATTATGGGAAGCGGCATGTACGGGTACGGACGAGCCGGCGGGTATGCTGTTTTATAACGATCAGCCGGCGGACATGATCCTGTATCAGGGGCTTGCGTTAAAAGCGCTCGGGCGGCCGGTCGAAGCGAACGCGAGGTTTTATAAGCTGATCGGCTACGGGGAGGCTCACATCTATGACGAGGTCAAAATGGATTATTTTGCGGTATCCTATCCCGATCTGCTTATTTTTGAAGAAGATTTTACACGCAAGAATCAGGCGCACTGTAAGTATCTGATGGGTCTCGGCTATCTGGGGCTGGGAGAAAAGGAGCGCGCGGACGGATATTTTGAAGAAACGCTCGCATTGGAGCCCCATCATCAAAACGCGCGGCTGTACCGTAAGGATCTTGACTAAGGAGACGGCGGCCCGCTGCAAAGCAATAAACTGTTTTGCGGCGGCCGCTTTCTTTTTTTCAGGCAGGGAATGACAGAATCCTGATTTTATAGTATACTGGTCTACAGAGAATGATTTTGAGGGATCCTTATGAGTGAAAAAAAGCGTATTGACGGACTGGATATGGCGAAGGGAGTCGGCATCATCTTGATGGTGGCGGGACATCTGGTCGGCTCTCTGCAGACCATCGACAATAAATCATGGTTCTCCCCGTTCTATCAGTTCGTCGCATCGTTTCACATGCCCCTGTTTTTTATCCTTTCCGGCATTGTGCTGGCGGTAACGGGGGAGGAAGAAAAGCCCATGAAAACGGTCGTATGCCGCAAGGCCAGAACGCTTCTTCTGCCGTATGCTTCGTTCAGCCTGATCTATATGGTCATAAACCTGTGCACCTGTATCCTGCACCCGGAGCTGCTTTCCTTTTCCGATCTTTGGAAATATCTGATATACAGCGTGACCTTCCGGGGAATATCGGTGCTCTGGTTTCTGCCGACGCTGTTTTTCGGGGAGCTGTTTTTTATATGGTGCCGCCGGCGTCTCCCCGACGCCCGTTCGGCGCTCGTGTTCTTGGCGGCGGGCTTTTTGACGATGTTTTTCTCCCCGCTCTTTCGCTGGGAGGGCTGGGAAGAAAATTTAGCGCTCATGGCCGTCGGCGCGCTTATGCAGACGGCGGCTCGCAGCCTTTTGGTCAGTATCTTTCTGCTGGCCGGATCCTATGCGGCGCTTCTTTTTCGGGACAGGGAAAAGCGCAGCTTTTGGGGACTTCTTAGCGGCGCCGCCCTGCTCGCGGCCTGCGCGTTTTTGTGCTTCCAAAACGGCGCGGTCGATCTGAATTATATGGTATTTGATAATTTTATCCTGTATGTCCTATGCGCCTGCTGCGGCTCGTTCGGCGTTATCCTGCTCTGCAAAAACCTGAGGCGTTCGCGGCTCCTTACCTTTTTAGGGATCCATTCTCTGGTGATCATGGCGACGCATATGGAATTTAAGGTCATGTATTATGCGATCCGCTTTTCCTATTGGCTGAATCGGTATGTGACCCGGGTAAAGGTATGGATCTTATTTCTTACGATGGCGCTGTTTATCCTGCTGGCCGAGGCCGGCATTGTATGGCTCTATGACCGTTATCTGTATTTCCTGCTGGGGAAGAAGGCTCCGGCAGCGACGAAAGAAGGGAGGATCAAACAATGAACAAAGAGAAACGATATCTGATGAGAAGGCTGGCCACCCTGTGCTGCGCCGTCCTTTTGCTGGCTTGTCCCGTAACGGCGCAGGCGAAGAGCGGCTCCGGTTCCGGCTCAACGAGGGTGCCGGCGGATGCCAAGAGCGGCGGGGTGATCCAGTCCAATATCTACGGAGAGGTGCTGGTGACAAGGACGGAAAACGGCGCCTATAATTATACGTTCTTTGACGACGACCTGCCCGCGGTGCAGCAGCTCCTTGCGGCGTTGAACAGCGGCGCACAGATCGACTTAGACAAGCTCTTGACCGAATCCGCGACCTCGATCCAGAAGATCAAAACGGAGGACGGGGTCTCGATCCCGAACGATATCGTAAACTCAGGAGCCGCGGCGAGCGGGAACAGAGGCAGCTACGCGGTCGGGAGCGTTTACGGGCCGGATCTGAAGGCGGATGAGATCACGCAGGTGCAGACGATGGTCTCCAGCTTTATGATACAGAATAATACGGCCTCCCTAAACGATATCGGCAAGGTGCGTATGGCGCACGATTATCTGATGCAGACCTGTATCCCGGCCTCCAAAGGCAATAACCATCATGCGGACGACGCATGGGGCGCGCTGATCTATCATGAGGCGAATGCAAAGGGGTATGCGCGGGCGATGAAAGCGCTCTGCGACGCGATGGGGATCGGAAACTATCTCATCTCGGCCAATAGCAGCTCTTCCTTAAAGGACTATATGTGGAATGTCGTCCTGATCGACGGGGAATGGTTTATCGTAGACGTATTCTGCGACGACAGTACGGGCAGCTATATCACCTATCTGCTCTCGGACAGCGCTTACATGTCGCTTGGAATGCGCTGGAATACGGGCGGCAGCGTGCCGGTATGCAAGAGAAGCTACGGAGGTTAGGAAATGGCAAAACTTTATTTCCGGCACGGCGCTATGGGCAGCTCCAAAACGGCGAACGCGCTCATGGTGGAATATAATTATTACGAGCGCGGGAAAAAGGCGCTGCTGTTAAAGCCCAGACTCGATACGCGGGACGGGGAGGCCCTGATCCGCAGCCGTATGGGGCTGGAAAAGGAATGCGGGTTCGTGGAGGATTTTGTCCGGTATCCCAAAGAGCGGATCATGCAGTATGACTGCGTGATCGTGGACGAAGCGCAGTTCTGTACAAAGGAAGAGATCGCCTTTTTTGTGGACGTGGTGGATACCTGCAATATCCCGGTCATCTGCT
>CANQTG010000111.1 GCA_947626715.1 uncultured Lachnospiraceae bacterium
AGGTATTATCGAGCTTAGTGCGAATAGATACCTGACTTCTTAATGAGGTTTTTTCGAATTTAGAAGTCATGGTATAACGTGAGATTAAATATTTAATAGTAGCGTAAAGGTGTGAGGGACTGGCAGATCATACGCCTCGCTTACCACATGTTACGATAAAAACAAAATATAGGTTATCAGGATATGGGATCGTTACTCCGCGACTTTGCCGAGCACGACTCTGAGACTGCAGGCTCAGAGCGGGCGCAGGCGGAGCGGAAAGCGATTCCATATCCTGTTTATAAGCCTTTGTACTGGCTAAAGGGAGTGATATCGTATCGCAGCGTTCCACAGAACGATACCGATTTCCTGACATTTGCGCCGGATAGGAGAGGCGTATCCTTGCTGTGGACGGAAAGGATTACGGCTTCCTGCAAAAGACGGAAAAGCAGGAGCCGGAATGAGATTGACAGGGCATGGACGAAATTTTTGGAATATTTTTGGTACAACCTGTATAGAATGATATGGGTGAAGAAAATTATGTATAAAAAATACAGTCTTCTGCTGCTCCTGTGCAATATGATAGCGCTCGCCTCGTTCTGCGTTCTCAAGATTTCGGAAAGAAGCAGGTACGCGGCGACGCCGGCCTTTCAGACACAGTTGGAAAGAGCGTTTCAGACAGAAGAGGTTTCGAGCCGGATCGGGAATATCGAACATGCGGAATCCGGCCAGCGTGTGATCGGATATCAGGTGATGGAGCGGAAGGAAGAACCTTATACTGAGGATGATTTTCAGGTGTTATGCAGGATCGTGGAGGCGGAAGCCGGCGGCGAGGATATGAACGGACGCATTATGGTCGCCAATGTGGTTTTAAACCGCGTCGAAAATAAAGTATTTCCCAATACGATAAAAGGGGTGGTCTTTCAGAAAAATAACGGCACGTTCCAGTTTTCTCCTATCAGGGACGGCAGATATCAGCGGGTAAAGATATCAGGGGAAACCAAAGAAGCGGTGGAAAGGGCGCTTTCGGGTGAGGACTATTCGGAAGGGGCTCTCTATTTTGTGTCCAGAAACGGCGCTTCGCCGGACAAGGTGCGATGGTTTGATACCCACTTGACACATCTGTTTTCCTATGGAGGACACGATTTCTTCAGTTAAACGAAAACGTGCAAAAAGCATGACAGCGAAAAATAACAGGGTTGTAACGGCTCCCTGTAAAGGGGGCGTTACGGCTTTTTTCATGATTAAAAAGAGAAAGGGAAACGCAGGGCGGCCTGTGTAATGATATTCCGTTATATGGCGGCATACCCAGAAACAGAAAGAGGGACGGTATCTTTATCTGTATAATGGCAGTGGAGAATCAATAACGGGATAAGAAAATAGAAAAGCAGGGGTAGGAAAAAAAGAAAAGTCATGGTATAATGTCCGCGGAGGCAGTGAGCAGTGCGAAAACAGGGAACGGCAAAATTTCTGCTTGCAGAAAATTTTGCCGGGCGCTGTTTTCATAGGGCGAAGCCCGCGAACGAGAAAATCGAAGATTTTCGAGTGCACACTGCTCACAGTGAATGAGCGTTGCCCGCGGTCTACAGTAAGAGTGCTTGGTGAGCGTTGCCCGCTGCCTACGTCATGAGCGCTTAGAAAACGGCTGTAAGCGCTTAACAGACAGTGCACATGCAAAACTACAGACAATATCCCCTCCCCCTTCCTGCCTGTATGCGAATGGGCGGGATACCCGTAAGGGGCGGCGGGCGTATCGTATGAAGATTCAGAGAAAGGAAAAGGATATGGAGACCTTATATAAGAGTACAAGGGGCGCGGAGAGAGCGGTCGCTTCGTCCAAAGCGATCTTAAAGGGGCTGGCCGACGACGGCGGGCTGTTCGTTCCCGAAAAGATCCCGGCGCTCGATAAGACGCCGGAAGAATTTGCGCAGATGAGCTATCAAGAGACGGCCTACGAGGTCATGAAGCTGTATCTGACGGACTATACGGAGGAAGAATTAAAGACCTGTATCGCCAGAGCCTATGACGACAAATTTGACACCAAAAGGATCGCTCCGCTTACAGAGGCGGACGGCGCTTATTATCTGGAGCTGTATCATGGCGCGACGATCGCGTTTAAGGATATGGCGCTTTCCATACTGCCGCATTTGATGACGACGGCGGCGAAAAAGAACCGGATACAGAATGAGATCGTGATACTGACCGCGACCTCGGGAGACACCGGCAAGGCGGCGCTTTCCGGTTTCGCAGATGTAGAGGGCGTGCGCATTATCGTCTTTTATCCCAAAAACGGCGTGAGCCCGATTCAAGAGAGACAGATGGTGACGCAGAAGGGGAAGAATACCTTTGTGATCGGGATCCGCGGGAATTTTGACGACGCGCAGACCGGCGTGAAGCGGATCTTTTCCGACGGTGCGTTAAAAGAGAGGATGGGCGCGGCGGGCTTTCAGTTCTCGTCCGCCAATTCGATCAATATTGGGCGGCTCGTACCGCAGATCGTATATTATGTGTACGCGTACGCGTCGCTGCTGAAAGAGGGCAGGATCGCCTCGGGAGAGCAGGTCAACGTCGTAGTGCCTACCGGGAATTTCGGGAACATTCTGGCCGCATATTATGCAAAGGAGATGGGGCTCCCGATCGGGAAGCTGATCTGCGCCTCCAATGAGAATAAGGTGCTGTTTGACTTCTTCCAAAGCGGGATCTACGACAGGAACAGGGAATTTGTGCTGACCAGCTCGCCCTCTATGGATATCCTGATCTCCAGCAATCTGGAACGCTTGCTCTATCGGCTCGTCGGCGGCGACGCGGCGGCGGATGCGGCTTTTATGGAGCAGCTGGGAAGGAGCGGGAAATATGAGATCACAGAGGCGATGAAAGAAGGGCTTATATCGTTTTACGGCGGCTACGCCTGCGAGGAGGAAGTGGCGGCAAGGATCCGGGAGCTCTATGAGAAATGCGGCTACATACTGGATCCGCATACGGCGGTCGCTTCCGTGGTGTACCAGAAATACGCGCGGGAAACAAAGGACGGCAGAAAGACCGTGATCGCTTCTACGGCGAGCCCGTTTAAATTTACGCGAAGCGTCTTAAACGCGATCGATCCCCAGTATGACGCATGGGACGATTTCGCGCTTGCCGACGAGCTCTCGAAGCTCTCGGGCAGGGCGGTCCCGCGGGCGATCGAGGAGATCCGTACCGCGCCCGTTCTGCATGAGCGTGTCTGCGGGAAAGAGGAGATGGCGGATATCGTGTGCGGTCTGCTGGGGATTTAGATTTAACGCGCAGGATAATTTAGGAAGAACGCGCAGGCCGCTCTAAGGGAACGTGCAGAACGCTGACCTGCGCGGCAAAAAACAAAAGGGAGAATTGAGATGGATCTGTTTTTAGACGTTTTTATAGCGGGCTTCGGCCTGTATCTTATCTATGCCGCGGTCAATATGAAACGGACCGGAGAGCTCGCGAAGGGGATCATGGTAAGCCGGGACGCGGATCTTTCAAAAGCGAAGGATATCCCCGGCTTTATCCGGTATATGTATGGAAAGACGATCGCGATCGGCGCCTGCAGCGCTGTCTGCGGCGCGGTCGGCGTATTCGGCGATACGCACGGCGGGCTGGGGATCCTGCAGCCGGTCATGACCATAGCCGTTTTCTTTGTGATCGTTATCTTTGGCGTGCTTACCGTGAAGGCGCAGAAGCGGTATCTGGGTCTGTAGGGGCGCCGCCTGCGGCGATTGCGGTTAGTTCGTTTCTCCCGCTTATCTTTGCTCGATGGGGATATATTCCTGATCGGTGCAGAGCGTCATATAGGCGGGACGCATGATCTTGCCGTTGGTCGAGAGCTCTTCGAGACGGTGCGCGCTCCAGCCTACGATCCTAGCGATCGCAAAGATCGGCGTATACAGCTCGATGGGGAGCTTCAGCATTTTGTATACAAAGCCGGAATAAAAGTCCACGTTGATACTGACGCCCTTAAACATCTGCCGTTCCTCGGCGATGATCTTCGGGGCGAGCCTTTCTACGAGAGAGTAAAGGGCAAATTCCTTTTCCAGCCCCTTTTCCACCGACAGCTTTTGGACAAAGGAGCGGAAGATCTCCGCTCTGGGGTCGGATTTGGAATAGATGGCATGGCCCACGCCATAGATGAGCCCCGCCTTGTCAAAGGCCTGCTTGTGCAGGAGCCTGCGGAGATAATCGCCCACCTCTTCCTCGTCTGTCCAGTCGGAAACGTTCTGCATCATATCGTCAAACATCTTTACGACCTTGATATTCGCTCCGCCGTGACGGGGGCCCTTGAGGGAACCGATCGCCGCCGCGATGACGGAATAGGTATCGGTCATGGTCGAAGAGACGACATGCGTCGTAAAGGAGGAGTTGTTACCGCCGCCGTGTTCCATATGGATAACGAGGGCGATATCCAAAAGCCGCGCCTCGAGCGGGGTGTACTTGCTGTCAGGGCGCAGGATATGCAGGATATTCTCCGCGGTGGAAAGCTCCGGCTTAGGCGAATGCACATACAGGCTGTCCCCGTTGTGGTAATAGTTATATGCCTGATAACCGTAGATCGCCAGCAGGGGGAACAGGCTGATGAGCTCCAGAGACTGCCGCAGTACGTTGGGGATAGAGGTGTCGTCCGCCAGATCGTCGTATGCGTAGAGCGTGAGGACGCTCCGTGCCAGCGTGTTCATCATATCCCGGCTGGGAGCCTTCATAATGATATCCCTGACGAAGTGGGTCGGGAGAGAGCTGCGGTAATTGGCGAGCAGGCGGGAAAATTCCTCGAGCTGCTTATGATCCGGCAGCCGGCCAAAGAGCAGCAGATAGGTGACTTCTTCATATCCGAAGCGCTTTTCGGCTGCAAATCCGTTGACGAGATCCTCAATGCTGTAGCCGCGGTAAATGAGGTGCCCGTAATCGGGCACAGTATCCCCGTCGACGACCTTTACGGCCCGGACGTCCGAGATCCGGGTCAGGCCCGTCAGCACGCCCTTGCCGTTGACGTCGCGCAGTCCGCGTTTTACGTCGTATTTTGCATAAAGAGCCGGATCGATGCTTCCGGCTTCTTTGCTGAGTTCCGCTAATTCCTGTATCTGTGGTGTAATCATGGAATAGACATTATGATCCATAAATTTTGGCCACCTTTCTTTTCAGAGCGCCCGCGGCCCCTTAGCCGGCCCAAGACGGCGGATAGGAGAAACGCGCGGCAGAAACGCCCTGCGATTGTTTCAGTAAACATAACGTCATTCAATATAATACCATGAGCGGGAAAATGAAAGCAATCACAAAATCTAATTTTAGAAAAAAATTTACAAAAAATTAATATACTTGTAAAATGCGGGGCAGGGATATTATAATGGTGCATATAGCGGCGTATCGACAAAATAAAGGAGGGAAACGATATGACAAACGAAGAAATGCTGCGCCATATAGACCATACGCAGCTAAAGCCCTATGCGACGTGGGAGGATATCAGGAAGCTGTGCGACGAGGCGCTCAAGTACGGGACGGCTTCGGTCTGCGTGCCGCCGGCTTATATCAAGCGGATCGCGGACCAGTACGGGAGCAGGATCAATATTTGTACCGTGATCGGTTTTCCGCTGGGATACAGCGTGACGGCGGCGAAGGAGACGGAGATCCGGGAAGCGCTGAAGGACGGCGCGAATGAGATCGATATGGTGGTCAATATCAGCGATGTGAAAAATCACCTGTATGATAAGGTCGAGGAAGAGATCCGCACGTTAAAGGCGGCCTGCGGCGGGCATATCCTGAAGGTGATCGTAGAGACCTGCTTTTTGACAAGGGAGGAAAAGATCGCGATGTGCGAGGCGGTGACGAACGCGGGGGCGGACTATATCAAGACCTCTACGGGCTTCGGCACGGGCGGCGCGACAATGGAGGATATCCTGCTCTTTAAGGAGCATATCGGGCCTAAGGTCAAGATCAAGGCGGCGGGCGGCGTAAAGACGAGAGAGGATCTCGAGGCGTTTATCGGCGCGGGGTGCGATAGGATCGGGACGTCCTCGGCGGTCGGCATTTTAAGCGGCGAAGGGGCGCAGGGATATTGACGGCGGAAGACCGAAGGAAAAGGCATGAGGGAAAGATGGAAAAGAAAGTGATCAGACAGAGGCTGCGGCTGCTGCGGGCCGCCATGCGGGAGGCGGGGATCGATTATTATCTGATCCCCACGGCGGACTTTCATAATTCAGAGTATGTAAACGCGTACTTTAAGGGACGGGAGTTCCTTTCCGGCTTTACCGGCTCTAACGGTACGCTGCTGGTTTCGCAGGAGGAGGCCGGGCTGTGGACGGACGGACGCTATTTCCTACAGGCTGAGAAGGAGCTGGAAGGGACGCAGATCCGGCTTTTCCGCCTTCAGGAGGAGGGCGTCCCCGATATCCCGGAGTATCTGCGCCGGAACATGTGGGAGGGGCAGACTCTGGGCTTTGACGGGCGCGTGGTGACGGCGGCCTTTGGCAGGCGGCTGGAAAAGGCGTTAGAGGGCAAGGGAGTCTCTCTGCGGTTTGAGAACGATCTCGTTTCCGCGGTGTGGCAGGACAGGCCGCCCTTCCCGTGCAGCAAGGCACGCCTCCCTCTGCATGATAAAGCCATAGGACATCAGCACCGGATTGCAGCTCACATCGCCGCCCCTTAGATTAAACAGCCACATCAGATCGTCCAGCCTGCTCACGAAAAAGCAGGACGCGTTCTCCTCCCGCATTTTCTCCCGCAGCTTTGAGAGCTTTTCCGTCACGCTCTCCCCGCAGTACGCTTCCGGCACGATCTCGGCCTTGCTGCACGGGAAGGGCGGCCTGTCCTGC
>CANQTG010000112.1 GCA_947626715.1 uncultured Lachnospiraceae bacterium
TTCTTGTGCCCGCTTTTATGCGGGCATTTTTATTATAGATTCCTCCGGCAGGAGGAATTTCCTATTATATAAAAAAACACCCTTTTGCAAGAGTGTTTTTATCCCTTCGTTAAAAGAAACGTGTGTTTAGGACCGCCGCGAGTACGAAGAACAAAACGGCAAGTATCTTCGTCACTTTCACCAGCGTCCCTTCCATCGAACGCCCCTTGTTCTTGCCCCAGTACGACTCGGCCGCCCCGCTGATCGCTCCCAGCCCCGCGGATTTTCCTTCCTGCATTAATATCAGCGCCGCCAGCGCCAACGAAACTATAATAAACACGACCAAAAGAATGATCCTCACTACGCTCATTCTTACACCTCCCAATGTCAAGTACATGTTATTCTATCACAGGAATATCGTTATTGCAAGTCCCATTTTCACGTTTTCCGCTAAAGTCTGCGGCGCTCCGTCCCCACATGCGGGATCTGCTCCCGCGTCCCTCTGCCTACCCAAACGGCAGGTTCAAGACTCGCTTGTAAGTCTTGCCGCGAGATTCAGGTCTGCTTTCGCAGACATCTTCTAGTCCGAATCTCTGCGCAACCTTCGCAGAACGTAAAGCCGACGGAAAATCGGGGGGCATTTCCCAGCTATTCAAGACTCGCCTGCGAGTTTCACCGCAAGATTCGCTCCGTTCTCGCAGACATCTTTTGATCCAAATCTCTGCACAGCCTTCGCGGAGCGTAAAGCCGACGGGGAATCGGGGAGCCTTCGCGGCTCGCAGATCAAACGGGAGATTGGGGAGTCGTTTCCCATCCGCCATACTGCGCCCGTCCTGCGAGCTCTTCCTCAATGCGCAAAAGCCGGTTATATTTCGCGGTGCGTTCGCTCCGGCACGGCGCGCCGGTCTTGATTTGCCCCGCATTCACGGCGACGGCAAGATCCGCGATAAAGGTATCCTCCGTTTCGCCCGAACGATGGGAGATCACCGTGCGGTACGCGTTCTTTTTCGCCGTTTCCACCGCCTCCATCGCTTCGGACACGCTGCCGATCTGATTCGGCTTGATCAGGATGGCATTGGCGGCTCTCAGCTTAATGCCCGCTTCCAGACGCTTTTTATTGGTCACGAACAGATCGTCTCCGACCAGCTGCACCTTCCCGCCGATACGTCTTGTCATCTCCTGCCAGCCGTCCCAGTCGTCCTCCGCCAGACCGTCCTCGATTGAGACGATCGGAAACTGTCCGATCAGCTCTTCATAATAGGCGATCATCTCCTGCGTGTCCCTCGTCACTTCGCTGCCGCACAGCCTGCTCTCGCCCGGAAAACGGTACCGGCCCGTTTTCTCGTCATAGAGCTCGCTGGCCGCCGCGTCCAGCGCGATCCCGATCCCATCGCCCGGCTGATATCCCGCCGCCCCTACGGCCTCCACGATCAGGGAAAGCGCCGCCTTAGCGTCGGGCAGATCGGGAGCGAAACCGCCCTCGTCCCCTACGGCGACGGCGAGCTGTTTCTGGCTCATTATCTTTTTCAGATTGTGGTAAATTTCCGCGCAGATACGCAGCGCGTCATGAAAGCTCTCCGCCTTTACCGGCACAATCATAAATTCCTGAAAATCTACCGTATTTTCCGCGTGTCTGCCGCCGTTTAGGATATTCATCATCGGGACGGGCATCGTATTGGTATGCACGCCGCCCAGATATTGATACAGCGGGATCTGCAGGGACGAGGCCGCCGCTCTGGCAAGCGCGATCGACACCGCTAGGATCGCATTCGCTCCCAGATGTCCCTTATTCTCCGTCCCGTCCGCTTCCAACATCAGACGGTCGATCTCCATCTGGTCAAGCCCATTGCGCCCGAGTATCTTTTCTCGGATCTCCAAATTGACGTGCTGCGCCGCCTTCTGCGTGCCCAGCCCAAAATACCGCACCTCTCCGTCGCGCAGCTCGACCGCCTCAAATCTGCCCGTGCTCGCACCGGAGGAAACCGCGCCCCTTCCGGCGTATCTTTCCCGCCGCAGCGGGTCCGTCAGCGTCACCTCCGCCTCCAGCGTCGGATTCCCTCTCGAATCCAGTATCTCCCGCGCGCGCACATCTGTGATCTCCATATACCGTTTCATTCCATACCTCCATAGCCACTGATACCGTTTTGATGGAAGTATGTCCGAATCCGCCGTTTTTATCCCCGGTAAGCCGTCTTTTCCGCGACAAAGTCAGGGATCTGATCCGCGATCAGAAAATATTCCTCCGAGCGTTCCTTCCCTCCCGCCGCGGATTTATAAACAAGGGTCACACGGTAATCATAATTCAGCGTATCCTCCGGCATCCATACATAATCGAATCCAGTCGGATAAACGGCGTCTAGGATCCGGCTCATCTCCTCTCTGTCCTCAAAGGCGGCCTCCACCGTAAAATCCTGAATGTCCGCATCGCTTCCCGATCCCTGCGCCTGCATATACGTATCATAGGCGTCGCTGTTGCTGTTTTGGACGACGATCTTTTCCACCTCATCCAGATCTACATAGCGATCCTGATACAGGCCCTTCTCCCGGATCAGCTCTATCGTATTGGCAAAGGAAGGATAGACCGGCAGGGCAAGACGGATCATGTCCCCGTTCTCTAAGCATTCCAGATAGAACATGCCCAGAATCCGATCGTTCATCTCCTGCGTAAAGGTGAAGCCCTCCAGATCCCTGCGATAGCCTTCCGTCAGCTTCTTGACAGAGAGGTCATGAACCGTTTCCCTGCCGCTGCCGCCGTCGTAATAAACCGTAAATTTATCTCCCAAAGCCATTTCCGTCTCGTTATAGATAGGATAAAGAGCTTCCCGGTACGCGCGGTCTGTCACGATCCGGTCAAGCAGCCGCGCGTCCTCTCGGTACAGGGTCGGGAACTGTCTCCACACCGTTCTCCCGTTTTTTAACTGATAGCGGACGATCACCCAGCGCAGATCCAGATTCTCCTCTTGCGCCGCCCCTGCATTCTGCGCCGCGCCGCCGGCCTCTGACAGATCCATTCCCATGCGTCTTTGGGCCAGCTCTAAGATCGGCTCTATGTCCACGATCTGCATATGTTCGCTTAAATATTTTTCACGGTTCTCCCCGTCCAGATTCTCGTCGTAATACTGATTAGAGGCATCCGCAAACCAAAACGCGACGGATTCCACCTGCTCCGGCTTGGGCACATAGCGATCGTAATGCAGCAGGTCAAATCGAAAGACGCTGAAGAGCGCCGCCACGATACCGGCGGAAACCAGCAGGGATTTCCATCCGTTTTTCATACTGCGGATATCAAAATCATAGATGACCTCGATTGTGCCGTGGCAGAGCAGCGTCCCCGCGGCCAGCCCAAAGATAAAGAAGAACAGGCTGCGATTGGAAAGATCGTAAAACATGATCCCCGCAAACAGTCCGGCAAAAACGGTGATCGCCACCTTGATCGGCGCTTTGGTCACGGGAAAGGCCATCGACCTGCCGCAGGCCTCGGCCGGCTTTTTCGTATAGCACCAGTACGCCAGCGCCAGCGCGAGGATCCCCGCGGCGGCCAGCGTCAGGATACCGGAAAAAAACGCCCCTAGATCCAATACCCTGATCCATGAAGGGCTTCTCCCCACAAATTCATATGATTCGTCCAACAGGCGGACAAAGCGCAGGATCGGGGAAACAAGCAGGCTCTGGTACGCTTCCATGCTCTTATAACAATAGGTCTCGAACGCTTCCATATAGGCGCAGAGCAGTATGTAAACGGCCCCGTCAAAGAACAGCAGCACGCCGGTCCCCATCAGCGTTACCAAGAGATTCCCTGTGAGCATGACGGCTAGGATCGTCACATGGTATACCGCCAGAAACAAAAGACTGTGCGCCAGCAGCGCGAGCGCCGCATCCCGGACTGCCAGCTCCACCGCCGCTCCCATCGCGCCCGCCACCAGAAATGAAAGCAGCATATTGCAGAGATAAAGGATCAGATAGATCAGGATCCCATTCAGATAGATACTCCAAAAGCGGTGTCCCTTTGTCACCGGCACGCTCATATACAGATCCAGCTTTTTCCTCTGGTACATATAGGAAAATCCCTGAACCGCCGCAACGACCGCAAATACGGCAATCAGGAACGCGACGTCGCCCATCCCGATCATAGCGGAAAATTCCCGTCCCAGATATTCATGCAGATCCTGATACCGATAGGACATCTTATCCACGCTCAGGCGCATCCCGACGGATACCGGCAGGGCGAAGAAGAAGCCCAGCAGCATAACGACGGCCAGCCAGACCCTTCTTCTTGCATTCGTCCTTACACTAACCCAAAATGATCTTTTTGATGTCATAGCCGACTACCTCCGTTTCACTGATAAAGATTTCCTCCAGAGAAAGCGGCAGAGCCTCGTAAAAGACTGTGCGGATGCCGCTGAAATACCGATCTGTTTCCTCTTTTGCGCCGCGCACGGTCAGCGTATACAGAGAGCCCCTCTTTTCGGACTTTAAGATATCCAGCCCGCGGAACGCCTCCTCCTGCGCCACGCCTTCCTCCAGCACGCACTGTACCTTCTGGATATTGCATTTCATTTCCTCCAGCTCCTTTGAAAGCAGCACGCCGCCCTTGTGAAGCAGGCCCACATGATCGCAGATATCCTCTAACTCCCTTAAATTGTGCGAAGCGACGATCGGCGTCATGCCCCTCTCGTCCATTTCCTTTGCAAACAGGCTCTTCACGCCCTGACGCATTACCGGGTCGAGCCCGTCGAACGTCTCGTCCAAGAACAGATACTTTGTATTGGCGCAGACGCCGCACAGGATAGCGAGCTGCTTTTTCATGCCTTTGGAAAACGCCGCGATCTTGCGCCGCTTCCCCAGCCCGAACGCTTCCAGATAGCCGTCGTAGCGGTCCGAATCGAATCTCGGAAAGACGCTCCGGTAATAGCGTCCCATATCGCCCGGCGTGGCGTTCGCAAAAAAATAGGGCTCGTCGGCGATAAAAAACAGCCTTTCCTTTGCCTCCACATGGTCAAATACCGGCATACCGTCTATCAGCACCTGTCCTTCATCGGGCCGTATCACGCCGCTCATCATGCGCAGCACCGTGCTCTTGCCCGCCCCGTTCGTACCGATCAGGCCAAAGACGCTCCCCTCCCGTATCGTGATACTGACATGATCCACAGCCTGTACCTCTTCAAATCTCTTACTGATATCCAAGATCTCAATCATGCTCCTTCGCCTCCTTTTCCAGCTCCGAAAGCATTTCCGCCCGGGAAATGCCGATCTCCTCCGCTTCCTTCAAAAGCGTATCGATCTTATTCTTGTATTCTTCCTTTTTCAGCAGATAGAGCTCTTCCTTATAACTGACAAAATTTCCTCTGCCCTTGATCGTATACAGAAAGCCGAGACGTTCCAGCTCCGCATACGCTTTCTGAATCGTCCCCGGATTGACCGAAAGCTCCATCGCCAGATTCCTGACAGACGGCATTTTGCTGTCCGGCTCCAGCACGCCGTTGATGATCAGCTTCTGCAGCTTATCCGTCACCTGTTCATAAATCGGTCTGGTATCCCTGTAATCCAGAATTATCATGCCCGTCTCCTTTCTCCATGACTCGCCTGCGAATCTCAGCGCGAGATCCGTATCTGTTCTCGCAGACATCTCCTTAGCGGAATCTCCACGCCTCCCTCGAAAGGCGTCTATCAGATGGGGATTGGGGAATCATTTCCCATCTGATCTGTTTAGCCTGTCCTCTTAACTGTTTTATATGTTATGAGTGTATCATGCGTCGCGATACACTTATTTTACTTATATCAGCTCGTTTTGTCAAGCGGTATCTGCAAAAATCGGTGTCTTTACTGAAATGCACTTTGACGGTGAAGCGCTATTCCCCAACTTTCGTTTGAAACTGTAGGACTGCTGCTCGTTTTCGGTTTCTGCCATATCCTCTCTCCTTTACATAAAAATAGAGCGCATAAACTGTTCTCTATACGCTCTGACGCTGTTTTGCCTATTCGGTTGTGATTGTAAATACTGTTAGTTCGACAAACGGGAAGTTACCGACTATAATCAGCTTCTAACGGTGGGATCACATTCGGATTTTGACTCACCCATTCAACCGCGAGATAACACAAAAGATCGCACATATAGTCGTTGCAATAACCATTGTTGCCGCATCGACTTAAAATACCCGTTACTTTTTTCGCCGCTTTCGCGTCATTCGGCAAGGGAACGCCAAGCTGAGCGTATTTTACAAAACACTTCAACATTTTGCGAAAATCGTTATCCCAATTCATGCCGCCGTTATCTTTAAGTTCATGATAAACCCTACCCGCGATACGTATCATTTCTCCTTGAGCGGTTCGCGCTTTTCCCGATGGCGGAACAAGATAATCCCAAAGCTGCCAAAACTGTATTAAACCATCATTTAAGCTGGCTTCTTTTGTAAAAACGATTGGCGATTTACCATCATGTTTTATTCCTTCAAACATTTTCATAGCCGGTTTCCACTATACGCATACTACAATAAAAGAATTTTTTCACCTTACCATATATCTTCACACCATCCGTCTGCAAAAACAAATTCCTCCCCACATTCATCGCAAATAATCTTGTCCCAGCCATGTAAAATCCGTTTACCTTCGTCATGGGAGCCGTTGCAATATAATAAGCTTCCATATAAAGAGAAAGCATACCT
>CANQTG010000113.1 GCA_947626715.1 uncultured Lachnospiraceae bacterium
GAGATAAGGGATAATGAAAGTCAGACTGCAACGGATTTTGTTCAAGGAAGAAATAGTTGGACGAGCATACAGGGCGGTAAACAATCTGCCCGATTATCTTCTTACTATGGCGGCATGACGCCGCCCGATCAGCCGCATATTTATGAGCTTCATGTATTCGCAATAGATAGAATGCTGGATATAGGACAGGGATTTTTGCTAAATGAACTTTATCGGGCAATGGAGGGGCATATCTTAGCGCAGTATACGCTCAAAGGCATTTATGAAAACTAACTTTTGCTGAAAGTTCTTTAGCGTTTGCCATTGATGGAATTATTGATACTGCAATCGGTATTTTTATTACAAGACCGTCATACGCTTTGCGGCTGTCAATATCCCGTTACGATATGCGGGCAGACAGTTATCCTTACCAATGGGAAGCTTGCCGCCGCCCTGTTATCCCTGCCGGAGAAGAAACGGGAAATCATTTTCCTTTACTTTTTCGGGTATTATGCACAGCGGGAAATCGGGGAAATGTATGGACATTGCCGGAGTGCGGCGGGGTATCAGATCCGCAGGGCTTTGTAGCTTCTGCATAAGGAAATTAGCCTCCACGATTCCATAGCAACAGCGAGTTGCTTGTTAAAATAAGGTTTTGAATTTACAATGAATTATAACATATTCCTTAGGGGGGGACAAGCATGGAAACACGAGATATTCTCAAGAATTTACGTGAAAAAAATAATCTTATGCAGGAAGAATTGGCAGAGCGGATACACGTTACCAGACAGGCGGTCAGCCGCTGGGAAACAGGAGAAACGCAGCCAAATACAGATACATTAAAATTGTTGTCGCAGGTTTTTGACGTATCAATCAATACGCTGTTAGGTGCTCCGCGGCAGCTCATTTGTCAGTGCTGCGGAATGCCATTGAATGAGGATGGTCTGATTAGCCGAGAACCGGATGGAAGCTATAACGAGGACTATTGTAGATGGTGTTATACGGATGGGAAATTTGCTTATCAGTCTAAGGAATCTTTGTTAGATTATCTGACTGCGAATATGCCAAACCCGGATAACGCAGATGAAGAAACCAGACGCAATCAGTTTGATTGGTATCTTTCACAGTTAAAGTATTGGAAATAATTTTATCTTCATAGACTTTAACGCATAACAAATATGACCAATCTGGTCAACGATTAAGATGACTGTGCTGCGTCTCGCCATTGATACAAATTTGTTACCCGCCGCCTATAGAGGCGTAAATTATTTTCCATCTGTTATCATTTTACAGACTTTGATACAAAGCCGAGGAAGAATTGAAAAGCGCGCCTTTGCAGCGTGATCTTCCGCTTGCGGTGCGATATGTGTCTGCATGATGGATATTGGCGGCTTTATTCATGATTTTGTGATATGGTTATGGGGAGCGGATATATCTGCCCGATAAACCGGCATTTGCGGAGATAATACGAATGGAATTTAGAAATTTATTGAAAGCTCAAAATCGAGATGAGCTGCGGCAATGGCTTCTAAAGAATCACAAGAAAGAAACCGAATGCTGGGTCGTCGTCAAGCGCGGCCGCCCTGTTGATGAGGAAACATTTTGGTACATCGATGCCGTGGAGGAAGCTATGTGCTTTGGTTGGATTGACAGTACCACAAAGAAAATGGATAATGGGGTGACTGCACAAAGGTTAGCTCCTCGAAGGAAGGGGAGCCTGTGGTCTGAACTGAACAAAGAACGCTGCCGCAGAATGGAGCGGTTAGGGCGAATGACAGACGCTGGCCGTGCAGCGCTGCCGGATATGACGGAGGAAGGGTTTGTGATCGACAGCGATATTTTGAAGGCGCTGCAGGCCGACGCAGAGGTTTGGAAAAATTTTCAAAATTTCCCGCCTTTGTATCAGCGTGTAAGGATCGATACGATCCAGATCAAGAAAAAGCAGCCGGAACTTTTCCAGAGTCGTTTACAGAAGCTTTTGGATCACACCAAAGCGGGCGTTATGTATGGCGAATGGAATGACAACGGACGGCTGTTAGATTACTAAACTAGCGTTTGCCGTAAAAGAGCAAACAAAAAGGATGGAATTCTGCGCAGAAAAAATTTGTTGACGGAAGTGCTGATAAGTGCTAAGATGATTTATAGAAAAAGGTGTTACCGTAAAGCAACGGTTCGCCTCGGTTAATAGTAGCTCAAAAAAGCAACCTAACTTTGGCTGGAGCGGTTGCTTTTTTGATGTCTTTTATTTTTTCTAGTCTGCCGGATACTGATTATCGTGACGATGATACTGATGACCGTCACTACAATACCGACAAGCTCCAAAATCATTCCGAACACCAATATTGCTTACCTTTCGCGTTATTTTCCATATGTATCCCCTCCCTCGATACAGGAAGTTCTCAAAATGTACTCATTTTGGCAAAAGGCGAACCGCTACCCGTTTTGGTAACACCCACATCTATTTTATTATAGTGACAGAGTTTTACAAGATGTGACGGCAAACAAATGGGATTCGGCGCAGAAAAAATTTGTTGACGGAAGTGCTGATAAGTGCTAAGATAATTTATAGAAAAAGGTGTTACCGTAAAGCAACGGTTCGCCTCGGTTAAGGATAACTCAAAAAAGCAACCTAACTTTGGCTAGAGCGGTTGCTTTTTTGATGTCTTTTATTCTTTCTGGTCTGCCGGATACTGATCACAGTGACGATGATACTGATGACCGTCACTACAATACCGACAAGCTCCAAAATCATTCCAAACACCAATATTGCTTACCTTTCCCTTTATTTTCCATATGTATCCCCTCCCTCGATACAGGAAGTTCTCAAAATGTACTCATTTTGGCAAAAGGCGAACCGCTACCCGTTTTGGTAACACCCATACCTATTCTATCATAGTGACAGAGTTTTACAAGATGTGGCAGCAAACAAATGGGATGTTGCGCAGAAAAAATTTGTTGACGGAAATGCAGATAAGTGCTAAGATGATTTATAGAAAAAGGTGTTACCGTAAAGCAACGGTTCGCCTCTGTTATATGCTTATCAAAAAAGCAACCTAACTTTGGTCGGAGCGGTTGCTTTTTTGATGTCTTTTATTCTTTCTAGTCTGCCGGATACTGATCACAGTGACGATGATACTGATGACCGTTACTACAATACCGACAAGTTCCAAAATCATTCCGAACACCAATAGTGCTTACCTTTCCCTTTATTTTCCATATGTATCCCCTCCCTCGATACAGGAAGTTCTCAAAATGTACTCATTTTGGCAAAAGGCGAACCGCTACCCGTTTTGGTAACACCCATACCTATTCTATCATAGTGACAGAGTTTTACAAGATGTGACAGCAAACAAAATCTTATGATTCTGACATTGCGGGCTGCAAAACGCATTCCTATATCATACCTATACCAGCCGAGCATAGCGCTTTTGTTGTGCTTTTTCTTCTGTTTTTTTAATAAGCCGGATTTGAGGCAATCTGTATCAGTTCCGGTATGGCGGTGGCGGCATTTGCTTTGGCTTTTGTGCCCATAAGGATTTTCCGGCTCTTTGATTTTGTATATCAGATGGGAGGGACTTATGTTGCCTATAGAGGCGTAAGTCATTTTTCATCTGTTATCATCTTGCAGACTTTGATACGAAAAAGAATTGAAAAGCACGTCTTCGTAGTGTGTTTTCCGCTTGCGGTATAATATGAGCATTTAGCAAGGTATTATCGAGCTTAGTGCGAATAGATACCTGACTTCTTAATGAGGTCTTTTCGAATTTAGAAGTCATGGTATAACATGTATGCTGGGCGCTGCCCCGGCTTTTTTGTGTTGATTTGAGGTTCCTTTTCTTCCGGCAACGTGCTAATATGAAGTGGGAGGAGGGATGTCAATGCCGCAGATAAATAAAGGCGGGAAGTTTATTTTTGGCAGATCGCTAATAAGGGATGATGGGACATTGCAGTTTCCACCTCAAGCGATGGTTGAGTATACTATCACTGCAGAGAGAAAAGTCTATCTTTTTACAGGCAGTAAAAGTACGGGCGGCTTTTGCGTCACTCGTCAAGGATTGCTGGGACCGTCAAAACTCGGACATATATTGACCGAAACGCCGCAGCTGAAAAATTATGAGACAGCTTCGGGCGAATTTGTGAAGTACAAAGGGCGTTCCTATACATGGATAGACATCACAGAGGACGGAATCATCCGTCTGACAAGTAAAATGATGGATTTCTTGGGAATAGCGCCGGGTATGAAATTGCTGTCTATCCGAAGCAGCAATATCGCTTTTACAATGGGTGCGAAAGGCCCGCTGGTTGAAACGGCGAATGCCTACAGCGGAAAGATAGCGGAGTATTGACGCGTAGATCTCAGTTTTGAATCACACCAAAGCGGGCGTTATGTATGGCGAATGGAATGACAACGGACGACTATTAGATTACTAAATTCCCATTTGTCGCAAAACAATGGAAAGGAGGCAATAACATGGGAGATGCAGTATTCACAATAGAAACTATAATCAACTTGGTTAAGCCGATTGCCGAAAAGTATCATGTAGATCAGATTTATTTATTTGGTTCCTATGCCAGAGGAGAAGCAGGAGTAGACAGTGATTTGGATTTTTTAGTGTATGGAGGAGATGACTTCAAACTTACCATGATTTTTGCACTTGCCGAAGAATTGCGGGAAGTATTGAATAAGAAAGTGGATGTATTTGAAATTCATGAAATTAATCAGGAGAGTGAATTTTACCATACAATTATGAAAGAGAGGCTGCTTGTAGCATGAAATATTCAGATCAGCAACGTGTCCAGAAAATATATGACAATGCCGTAAAACTGTATGAATATATTAAAGACAATCAAGTCAAAAAAGAGGATTTGTTAAAGGAAACCGCTTTGCAATGGCTTGTTGCAACACCGTTATATAATATCGGAGAACATGTCTATAATTTGTCAAAAGATTACAAAAAAGCCCATCAGGATATTCAGTGGGCAATGATTGCCGGCGTCAGACACAGATTGGTTCATGATTACGATGGAACAAATTGGAATATCATAGCTGATGTGGTTTTTGATGAGCTGCCGATTTTGATAAGCCAACTGAAGAAACTATTTGATACGGAAGAAATGTAAAAGAAGATATATTTTTCAGCGTTGCCGGGTATAGCGTACAACCTACATGTCAGTGGACAGGCAGTTTAGGGCAGACGGATACCGGCGCGTCAACAAGGACGGGGATTCTGGCATATGGGAATATCAGATCCCTAATAGCAGTTAAAGAGGGTGCACACTATGAAGAAAACGCTGACATATTTGGCCGTGCTGGCCGCTATTGCGGCGGCAGTCTTTGTAGCATTTCACTTTTATCCCGACAGCCTTTTGCGCAGAGGGCGGGAAACGATGGAGATGAGCGATATAAAGGCGGGCAGAGAAGTTACCGGGTATCCGGCGGGTGAAGATATTCCCCGCATTTCATCTGTGGAGGAGTTCGATCGTCTCTCCTTTGGCACAGACTATGCGACTGTGCAGCCCGTTTCCATTCTGCCTACGGGAGTATGGCATTTAAAATCGTGGGTATCTCCGTATTTTCAAAAGCGTTACAAGGGAAGGAAAGTGGGAGAGCCCGAAAGAAAGGATGAGTATCTCACATCAAAAATAAATATACATATGGACTATAACCAGTATTATCTTTTGGAGCTTTCCGACGGCGCATATATCTTAGCGGAAATTCCAGAGCCCGACGCAGCCGCCATCAAGAGGGGCAAAGCCGTGACTCTGCCCATAGGGGAAAAACGAACCTTTCATATGACAGAAAAACTGCGTCAGGTATGCGAGGAAAACGGCGCATATGAGGAAGGCGTATTTTTCGCGTTTGATGAGGAATGGTACGAAAGCATTGACATATTTATGGTTCTGTCGCGGCTCGGGGCAGGGATCATAGTATTTTTTGCCGTAGGTGTTTGTCTGCTGCTGCTTATCGATAAGGCCGCGGGCAGGAGAGCGGAGCGGGTGTCGCAGAAGTCGGCATGAAACGGGAGATCAACGAAAATTTATCACACAGAATGGGAGGAAACTTTTATGAATAGCTTTAAAATCGGCGATACGGAATTGACCGAAAACGATGATTCCGAGTGGGACTGGGCGTTATATCCGCCCGGATTTATTTCCATGATGTGCCGTATACGGGCGGCGATATCGTGACAGACAAAAATTTTACCGAACAAAATGAGATTGCGCCTTATATGATGGAGCATTATGAGTTCACAGGCGAATGCAGGCTTTTAGGCGGCAGCATTACTATACGCGGACAGGTCGAGATGGATGAGGATCGCTTCCCGCTTGTTATAAATGCCATGCGAAAAGACTTATGATAATAATGCGTTTACGGAAGGATGCCGGATCATCAACGCGGAATGAGGAGATATTGGAATGGAGTATACGGAGGAAAATTATGAGTTTAAAAAAGCGATCGGGCAGATCATAAAAGAGGATTTCACGCCGCTGCTGCGTGCCAACGGATTTAGAAAATATGGCAGTCACCGGTATATCCGGGAGCGTTCGGAACTGGTTCAGGTGATCGGTTACAGTCTGGGGGTAGCAG
>CANQTG010000114.1 GCA_947626715.1 uncultured Lachnospiraceae bacterium
GAAAAAAGGCAAGGCAAATGGAAAATTTCCTGCAAATAAACCTGCAAAAACCGCGGGGAAAGCAGCCCGTCCCCCGGCCTTAGATTCCCCATCAGCGCGATCGAGAGCGCATGGGTCCCGCAGGCGATCTGCGGCCGTACCAGCGCATCCTGCGTATGGAAAACCGAAGCGTAGACTCTCTCTAACGTCTCCCTTCCCAGATCGTTATAGCCGTAGCCCGTCGTCCCATAGAGGCAGGCTTCGCTTACCCGGTTTTCCTGCATCGCCTGCAGCACTCTGAGCTGGTTGTATTCCGCGATCCGGTCGATCTCTTCAAAGCGCGCCGCAAGGTCTGAAAGGACGCTCCTTCCAAACTCCCAGACCTGCTTAGAAATGCCCATATCCTGATACTGCCGCTTTAAGCCGCTCTCTTCCGCCTTTTTGCCTTCTCTGCTTCCCTCTTCCTGCGCCTTTATCGTCCTTTTCTCCCTGTCCATCGTCTATGCCTCATGCTTCTGCCGTCTTTCACAGAAGGTTCCTTTCCTTCATCAATGTTATCATATAGTCTAACAGCCTGTCCTTATCGCCGCCGAACCGTTCCTTTTCCAGCCAGATCACATCCCTCTCCCGCCGAAGCCATGTGAGCTGTCGCTTCGCAAAATGGCGGGTATCCCGTTTGATCAGGAAAACCGCCCGTTCCAGCGAGATCTCCCCCTCCAGATAGGCCAGTATCTCCTTATATCCAAGTCCCTGCATGGAAACCATATCCCGCGAACAGCCCATTTGGGAGAGCTTTTTCACCTCGTCTACCAGCCCTTCCCTCATCATGTCGTCCACGCGGGCGTCGATCCGTTCATAGAGACGCTCGCGCTCCTCGCTCAGCGCGAAATAACAGAAGCGGTAGGCGCTCTCCCTGTTTCGCTGCGCGGCGTTATGCGCCGAGATCCGCTCCCCGGTAAGATGGTGGTATTCTAGGGCGCGGATCACCCGCTTTTGGTTATGGGGGTGGATCGCCTCCGCGGAGAGCGGATCGACCTCTCTTAACAGATCGTGCAGGTATCCGGCTCCGCGTTCGGCGCAGAGCCTTTCAAGGCCGGCCCGATATTCGCCGCCGTCCGCTTCCTTCGTAAAATCCACGTCGTACAGGACGGACTGGATATAGAATCCCGTGCCGCCCGCTAGAATGGGGAGATGTCCCCGGCTCCTGATCTGCGCGATATACCGCCTCGCATATGTTTGAAAAAGCATGATATGAAAACGCTCTGTCGGCTCGAGGATATCGATCATGTGGTGTGCAACGCCCTGCATTTCCGAGGGTTTTATCTTGGCCGTCCCGATATCCATATGGCGGTAGACCTGCATGGAATCCGCCGAGATGATCTCTCCGCCCGTCCTTTTTGCGAGCGCGATGGAAAGCCCGGTCTTGCCCGTGCAGGTAGGCCCGGTCAGGATAACGAGCGGCTCTTTTTCTGCGCCTTGTGCGGTTTGTATCGTCTTGGTTTCCTGCTCTATCTTGGTTCCCTCTTTTCCCGGATCTTTTCTTATTTTTTCCTAAATCTTTTCTTGTTTCTTCTTTTCTCGGATCTCTTCTCGATCTCTTCCCCAAATCCTGTCTCGATCTTTTCCCCGTATCCCGCGTCAAGACCCGCCTGCGGGTTTTGCGCTTTGGTCAGAGCACGATCTGTCAGACGATCCGGCAAAACCTTTTTTCCAATTCCTGCCTGCTCATCGTGACGATCGTCGGCCTTCCGTGCGGACAATGATAGGGATTTTCCAAAGAAAGCAGCTCGTCGATCAGCGCCTGCGCCTCCTCCCGCCGCATGGCCTGTCCACCCTTTACCGCGGCTTTACAGGATATGGAGGCCAGCTTTGCGGCCGCCGCCTGCGGCTCTCCCCGCAGCGGCCCTTCCGACAGCTCGTCGAGTATCTCCCGAAACAGCTCTCCCGCGCTTCTGCCAAACAGCTCCGCGGGCACTCCCCGCAGCGCGTATTCGCTGCCGCCGAAATGCTCCGTCTCAAATCCGATCTTCTCAAAATATTCCATATGTTCGGAAAGAATCGTCTCCTCCCTCCCGCTCAGCGAGAGGATCACAGGTGGATTGACCTGCTGAGTCAATACGTTCCCTTCCCGAAGCTGGCGGCAGATACGCTCGTACTTCACCTTTTCATGGGCGGCGTGCTGATCGATCAGCAGCAGCTTATCCCGCAGCTCCACGATCCAGTAAGTATGGAAGATCTGCCCGATAATACGGTATTCATCCCGCAGATCGGCGGAAAGCAGCTTTTCCTCAAAGAGATTCATCTGTACGGGCTTTTCCACCAGAATATGATCGGCCTTCTTGATCACGTTTCCGTGCGTTTCCGCATGGGTCTGGGCCTCTGTCTGCCCAACGCCCCTGCCGCCCGCCGTTTCCGTCTGCCCGAAGATCACGGGCGTATGGCGCGTTCCCTCATAGGTCTGATAGACCGGCTCTTCTCTCACCGAAAGGGGCGCGTTTTCTGCACCTTCCGCCTTTCCGCCGTCCGATATCCACGTATCTCTCTCATTCTCTGCGGCTTGTATCCGCGCGCCCTCTTCGTTCTTTGCAGCCGGTATCCGCGCGTCCTCTTCGTCTCTCGCATCCTGTCTCCGCGCGCTTTCTTCGTCCACGGCCTGTTTCTGCCGCGCCTTCGCCTCAAACGGCTCCGGCACATGCGCCGCCCGCGGCCTTCCCTTTTCTTTCTCCTCCGTCAGCTTGATCGCTCCCAGCATTTCATGCTGAGAGAGCGTCCTGCGCACCGCCTCGAAAATAAAATCCGAGAGCGTTATCGGATCGCGGAAACGGACTTCCATTTTGGCCGGGTGGACGTTGACGTCCACCCTATCGGGCGAAAGCTCGAGGTGCAGTACGAAAAACGGGAACCTATGCTGCATGAGATAAGGTTTATAAGCCTCCTCCACAGCCTTTGCGATCAGGGGGCTTTTGACATATCTGCCGTTGATAAAGCAGATCTCAAAATTCCGATTGGCCCTGCCCGTCAGCGGCGTCCCAAGAAAGCCGGAAAGCGTTTTGTCCCCGTCCGTTTCCTCTATCCGCAGCATTTCTTCCGCGATCTCCCGCCCATAGAGGCGGTAGATGACCTCCAGCAGCTCTCCGTTTCCCGAAGTATGGAATTTGATCTGCCCGTTTAAGACATATTTAAACGATATCTGCGGGTGCGACAGGGACAGGTGCTCCATCAGCTCCGTCACATAGCCGCCCTCCGTCTGCGGCGTCTTTAAGAATTTCTTCCTTGCAGGCACATTGTAGAAGAGATTTCTCACCAGTACGGTCGTCCCCTGCGGCGCGCCGATCTCCTCCGACTCCTTTTCCCCGCTCCCCTCGATACGGTAGCGCAGCCCGGTCAGCTCCCGCTCCTCCTTCGTCATCATCTCTACCTGCGCCACGGCGCAGATACTGGAAAGCGCTTCGCCGCGAAACCCCAGACTGGCAAGCTGCTGCAGATCCTCCGCGGAGCGGATCTTACTCGTCGCATGGCGCAGGAACGCCTTCGGGACCTGCGCCTTTTCGATCCCTCTGCCGTTGTCCGTTACGCGTATCAGGGCCATGCCGCCCTCTTTGATCTCTACGGTAATTGCGTCAGCTCCCGCATCCACCGCATTCTCCACCAGCTCCTTGACCACGCCGAGAGGCCGCTCCACGACCTCGCCCGCCGCGATCCTGTCGATCGTACTTTCATCTAAAACCCGAATTTCCATATCGTTCCCCCTGCCCTGCGCGGCTTTCCTTTCGTATCCCTTCCTCACCGCCATCTGTTCTTTAATCTGCTCTGCAGGCGGTACAGGGTATTGAGCGCGTCAAGAGGCGTTAGATTGCTGATATCCGTTTCCATCAGCTCTTTGATCACGTCCTCGTCCGTTACCGTGTCAAAGAGAGACATCTGGCTCATATCCACCTCGTCGTAATGCGTCCGCTTTTTCTTTTCCGCAGGCGTATCGGCGGCGACGCTCTGTATCTTTTCCGTGATATCGTTCCCGACAAGCTGTTCGACGATCTCCTTCGCCCTGTCAATGATCAGATCGGGGACTCCCGCCAGCCTCGCGACTTGGATCCCGTAGCTCTTATCGGCCCCGCCCTTTATGATCTTTCTTAAAAAGACGATATCGTCTCCCTTTTCCCGGACGGCAATGCAGTAGTTATTGACATTGTTCATCCTGCCCTCTAATTCTGTCAGCTCATGATAATGCGTGGCAAACAGCGTTTTCGCGCCGAGCAGCTTCCGGTTGCTGATATGCTCGATCACGGCCCATGCGATCGCCAGACCGTCGAAGGTCGAAGTCCCCCGGCCGATCTCGTCAAGGATCAGCAGGCTGTTTGCGCTGGCGTTGCGCAGGATATTGGCGACCTCGCTCATCTCCACCATAAAGGTGCTCTGTCCGCTCGCCAGATCGTCCGACGCGCCCACGCGCGTAAAGATACGATCCACGATGCCGATATCCGCCTTCCGCGCCGGAACAAAGGAGCCGATCTGCGCCATCAGCACGATTAGAGCCGTCTGGCGCATATAGGTGGACTTTCCGGCCATATTCGGGCCGGTGATCACGGAAATGCAGTGCCGTCCGTTATCCAGATATGTATCGTTGGGAATGAACATATCGTTTTGTATCATCTGCTCGACTACCGGGTGCCGGCCATCCTTGATATCGATCACACCCTTTTGATTGAGCTTAGGGCGGACATAACGATTCCTTTCCGCCGTCAGGGACAGGGACGCAAAGACGTCCAGCCCCGCGACGGCCTTCGCCGTCCTCTGGATCCTCTCGATCCGCTCCGCGATCTTCTCCCGTATCCCGCAGAAGATATCGTATTCCAGAACGCAGAGCTTGTCCTGCGCGTTCAGTATCGTATCCTCCAGCTCCTTTAAGCGGGGCGTCGTATAGCGCTCCGCATTGGCGAGGGTCTGCCTTCTCACATAATCGTCCGGCACAAGCTCCTTGTAGGAATTGGTGACTTCAAAATAATAGCCGAACACCTTATTGTAGCGGATCCGAAGATTGCGGATCCCGGTACGCTCCCGATCGGCCTGCTCGAGCTCCGCCAGCCAGTTTTTCCCCTCCGTTCTCGCATGGCGGAGCGTATCGACATTTTCATCGAAGCCGTCTTTAATCAGGCCGCCCTCCCGTATCGAAATGGGCGGCTCCTCTAGGATAGCGTTTTCGATCAGGGAAACGATATCCTCCATCGTGTCGATCTGCTCCCTGATCCTGCATAGGGCGGCGCAGCGCGCGTCCGAAAGCACGGTCTTGATATGGGGCAGCATGGACAGGGAGCTCTTGAGCGCGAGGAAATCCCGCGGATTGGCGCTCTTATAGCTGATCTTCCCAAGCAGCCGCTCCAGATCGTAGATCGGATTTAGGTATTCTCGGATCTCGTCCCTCATAAGGGACTGCGCGGTCAGCTCCTCTACCGCGTCTAAGCGCTCCTCGATCGTATCCTTGTCGATCAGGGGCTGTTCCAGAAAGCTGCGCATCAGCCGCGCGCCCATCGCCGTTTTGGTCTTATCCAAAACGCCCAGAAGCGAGCCGCTCTTGCGCTTTTCACGCAGCGTCTCCGTCAGCTCCAGATTGCGCCTTGCCGCGCTGTCGAGCAGCATGTACTTTCCCGTCAGATAGGGATAGAGGTGCGTAAAATGCTCCAGATTCGTTTTCTGGTTCTCATACAGGTACTGCAGCATACTTCCCGCAGCGATGACACCGCTCGGGAAATCCTCGATCCCCAGCCCGCGCAGGGAATCGACCTTAAAGTGCCGTTTCAGGCAGCGCCGGCACTGCGTTTCGTCAAAATAAGCGTTGTCTAACGTATAGATCGTAACGCCCAGACGGTTTTTCAGATCGTCCGTATCGATACCGCTGACGAGAAAGGCTTCGTTGCAGATGATCTCGGAGGGAACGTATTTATTGATCTCGTCCATGAGCCTTTTCGCGTCCTCGGTCTCCGTCAGGAAGTATTCCCCCGTCGTCACGTCCGCGACGGAGAGGCCCGCCCGTCCCGGTAGCCAGACGATACTCATCAGATAGTTATTCTTTCCTTCCTCTAACGCCTGAACGTCTAAATTCGTGCCAGGCGTGACGACGCGCACCACCTCCCGCTTTACGATCCCCTTTGCTTCCCGGGGATCCTCCACCTGCTCGCAGATCGCGACCTTATGGCCCATCGAGACCAGCTTATTCAGGTAGCCCTCTACCGCATGGTACGGCACGCCGCACATGGGCGCTTTCTCCTCCTGCCCGCAGTTCTTGCCCGTCAGCGTGATCTCCAACGCCTTTGAGGCCGTCAGCGCGTCCTCGTAGAACATCTCATAGAAATCCCCCAGCCTGTAAAATAGGATACAGTCCCGGTACTGCGCCTTCGTCTCCATATACTGCTGCATCATCGGCGTCAATTCTGCCATTTTGTTTCTCCTGTTCTGTCTATTTCCCCGAAAGCGGGCCCTTCCCCTGCCCGCACAGTCTTCCCATATAGTAAAAGCCCCTGCACTGCTCCAGACGCACCCTCACGTACTGCCCGACCAGCTCTGCGCCGCCCGGGAAGTG
>CANQTG010000115.1 GCA_947626715.1 uncultured Lachnospiraceae bacterium
CCCTGACAGATCGATACGCAGGATAAGAAATCCGTATACAGTTCCAGACTGTATAATGCTCCCGCGACAAACACGTAAACCCCCATGTATTCGTCTGGGTTCCCAAAAACCGTATTGACGACGACGGCGGCTTTATCCGCTATCACCAGCTTTAAGAAAAATCCCCAGACGATTAGCAGCAGTCCCTTTACGAAAGTCCTCTCTTCAAAGCGATGTCCCTCATACAGACTCCCGCCCAGCCTGTCATAGCGCGGGATAGGCCCCTGTACGATCTGCGGGAAGAATAAGGCAAACAGCGCGTATTTGAAAAGATTCCGCTGCGCCCGTATCCTGCCCAAATGGATATCCGCCAGATAGGAAACGATCTGCAAAGTATAGAAGGATATCCCCAACGGCGTGATCCAGTAGACGGACGGCCTGCGCAGCAACCGCAGGAAAAAATTCCCGTTTTTGATAAACAGCCACGGCAGGATCACAGCGGCGACCGCCGCCGCAAGAAGCAGGATACGCCCCTTTTCCCCTGCAAGTCCTTTCTCCCTGACCGTTTCGATCAGCCTGCCAAAAACATAGCTTAGCACCACTGTGAGCAGCAAAATCCACCAGCCTGTCCGCCACGCGAGAAAATAAAATCCTACGCTGCCAGACAGCAGGACGATCCACCGAACACGCAGAGGAACGCAGTAATATAGGATCAGTACCAGTATTAAAAATATGTAAAAGTCAAATGACAAGTAATTCATGCACGTTCCTTCTCGTATTTTTTATCTTTCGCCCATTCCTTATAACTATCTATAAATTTCTCATATTCTTTTGATTTTCGCGATGTAGCGGTTAAAATAATCGTATCTTCATATCGCCAATAATCGACCGTCACTCTTTTTCTGCTATATCCTATCACGCTATATGAAGCTGTTCTAATTTCTGCACAGGGAAAACTTTCGTATACTTTTATCAAAACACTCTGTAGACTCCATCCAGTATCTACCGAATCATCTACAATCAATATTCTTCTATGCTCTTTCTTTGTTTCCTTCTCAAATTTTTTCGTTATGCAAACGTTTCTTTTTGTCTTTCTTTCGTTAAAGCGATACATCAACGGAGATTTTATTATTTGTAATACTAATTTTTCCGGAGCCAAGCGGATAATTTTTTTTAACTTATCTTTTTTCTCACTTGCTTCCCTGAACGCTAAAATATCCGCAAGGTCACATCCCATGACTTTTGCCATCGGTTCAGCAAAAAGAAATCCGCTCTTTGCAATAAAAATAATCAAATCCGGTTTATAATCTCTTTTTATCTCTTTCGCCCATTTTTCACAATCAACTCTTATTTCTTCCATAGACTTACTGCAAACCGCTATCTTTTTAATAGATATGCGCTTTTTTACCACGCCGCTCATGCCGCCGCCTCTCGGCGTCCATGATAGACGGCAAATACAAATATTTTAGTTGGATACGCTACCCCCCCCGAAGTGTATGTTTCATTAATATCTGAAAGAAACTATAATACGGCAATGGGATTTTAAATAAATTTTTCATAAATCCAGTCCTCCACCGACAACCATAAAAGTCCTCCACCAATTTCCTCGGGTGAATGATATACTTTATCAACGACCCTGCTTTTGCTAAATGAGTGATTGACCCATTATTATAAAATCTAAAGTCCGCAAACATACGTAAAGCCTTTGTGGTTGGACGATTCCCAAAACGATTCAAATTCGCAAAAGCCGTCTCGCAGGAAAATCTATCCTTTTTTGCGCTTTCAGTATTTAAATACTGTTCTATAAAATCAAGTGCGCCCTTTTGAATCCTTGAAACAGCATTAATTTCTTTTGAAAATTCCCCATTCGAATTAATATATTCACATGGGAAAAGCTCCGGCGCAGCATTTCCGTTTCCCAGATCTTGATATCGCTTCACAGAACCTTCCGATTTTAAAAACAATGTTTCAATCAATCCCACATATGCCCTGAGCAGATCGCAGCCGTTTCCGTTTCCGTCTACGTCTTTCAAATAGCCATGCATATTCAATCCCCTTTGCATACTGCTCGAAAGCGTGATATAATATCCAATTAAAGAGACTCGTTTCCCCATAACGGACAATATGATATTCAAATAATATTGCATGGAACCCCGCCATCCGATATCGACGACGGCGACTTTTTCCGATAAAGCAAACTGCTCCAGATAATTTTTCAGGCTTTGATACTCTGCTATAGAATTAGCCGTAACCTTTTTCCATATCTCATCTAAAAGCCCAGAAAGAAAAGGATTCTTTTCTATTTCGCTGTCTTTGACCACAGTCGTAAAGGCAAAACCATATTTATTGATCACATCTTTATACTCTACAGGCTCTATCCCAAGAGAAACTAGCAAGTCTTCTATAGAAATATATCTAGTGGGGCAGATCGCCTCCAACGTTGCATGACTGCTTCTCCATAACAAGGGCACTCTCAAACTTCTTCTGGACACGTAGATATAATTGATATCAAAATCTCTACTCTCCGGCATCTTTTCAAAAGCCTTTTTCATGATATAGCCGTCTCTTGAAAAAAACAGAATTTGCTTTATCTCCCGTTTCTTTAAGTCTTCCAGCATCCATCTGCAAAAGCCGTACAAGATAATTCCAAACGTTTCATATCCAAAGCGATAATAGATATCGTTTATACCGGATAACTGACATATGCAGAATCTCTTAAATCTATCATAAAAATCCCTGTCCTCTTTCTTTATTTCCCAATTATTTACAAAAAAATCTTTCTTTTCATGCCCCATAATCTCACCCGGTAGTTTTACCGCTCAAAAAAAGCACGTCTCCGCATCCGCCCCACACAAGGTTGGTAAGCTTCCGCCCCCCCCGCACTTTCTCACGTTTTCTAATATGCTCCGTCGCTGTCGAATATCGCCGGTATCGTTCTGGCAATCAGTTTTATGTCCGTCCATACGCTCATATCTTCTATGTAATCCAGATCCAGCTCTACCCATTGCTCCCAGCCGATAGTTGCTCTGCCGCTCACCTGCCAGTAACAGGTAAGTCCGGGCCGTATCGTCAATCTCTGCTGTTCATATGCGTTGCATTCCTCCATCTGCCATTGCAGAATAGGTCTCGGGCCGACGATACTCATATCCCCCTTTAACACATTGATAAGCTGCGGCAGTTCATCGATCGAATACCTTCGGATAAACGCGCCCACCTTAGTGATACGCGGATCGTTTTTGATCTTAAAGGCATGTCCGCTCTGCTCATTTTCCTTCAACAGCTCTTTTAGCTTGGAATCCGCATCCTTATACATGGATCTGAATTTATAGATCCGAAACGGCTTCAAATCCTTTCCCGCCCTCTCCTGCACGAAAAACACGGGCCCGCCGTCCTCAAGCCAAATGGCGGCCGCCGTCGCTAAGAATACGGGAGACAGGCACAGAAGAGCCAGACCGGACGATACCACGTCAAACGCTCTCTTCACCATCTTGTATCCCGCGCTTTTTCTTTCGTACACTTCCCGCATATTATTCCGGTTCACAGCCACCGGAAAGGCTTTTACGTCCGCCGCGCCTTTGTTTCCTGCTTGCGCTTCAAGATTTTTCCCCGTTAATACTTCCATACCCCTGTTCCCTTCTCCTGTTACCTACTTTTAAAACTTCCCTAATTCCTGTTTTAAACTCCTATATTATATACGTTTAAAACTCATATTGTCAATACATGATAGAAAATTATCATAAAATGGATGATTATCACGTTATCGCCATTCAATAGGGGACGGTTCATGACTCGCTCGCGGGTCTTTGCGCGAGATTCGGGGATTCGGGTCTGCTTTCGCAGATATCTTCTGATCCGAATTTCTGCGCATCCCTCGCGGAGCGTATATCAGACGGGGGATAGAATCCCGCCGCTGATACAAATTTGTTACTCGCCGCCTGTTGAGGCAGGGGTCTCTTCCCATCTGATATACGCCCGTATCTGCAAATATCTTGAGCGATCAAAATCCCAAATCGATACGAAAAAGAATACAAATAATTGAAAGGAGAATGCATAATGCCTAAAACATATGACCGGCTCGCAGTTGGGGAACGTATACGTTTAAAACGTATCGCCCTCGGCATGACGCAGGAAGAAATGGCGGAACGCATTGACCGGGTTCCGAAGTATTATGCCGACATCGAACGGGGAAGCTGCGGCATGTCGATCGAGACGCTTCTCGCCCTTTCCTCCGTTCTAAACATGTCTTTGGACTATATCATTTTCGGGCCGGAGGCCAACGAAGATCGAAAGATACACGCGGACGAGGTCTGTGCGATCGTGGAAATGCTCGATCAGGCTTCCTCGCGCAAGCGCAATTACGCAATGCGGCTTTTGAAATTATTTCTGATCGCCTGCGACAATTAATCTTTTCTCCTCCTGTGTTCCATGTTATACTGGTCTTAACAGAACCGTATTTTTCATTCAAAAAGGATCAAAGGAGGAGAGCTATGAAACGTATCCTGAAACAAATCTCAAGGCAACTCTTAACTTTTTCGCTGTCTTTGCTGCTTTCGGCGGCCTGCATATCCGCCGTCTGTCCGGGAGCTTCCCTTTTTGCAACGGCGCATTCCGGCGGAACGGATGCAAGCGGCGGACATCACGATTACCACAATAAAAGCGGGCTTGGCCCCTATCACTATCATCACGGCTATCCCGCCCACCTGCACGAGAATGGGATCTGTCCTTATGAAAACGCGCTGCCCGTTCCCGACACAGAACCGGCGCTGCCTATGATCGACGACGAAATCCTGTATCCTGATGAGGAGGAATCCGCTATCGTACCGGAGTTTTCCGCTCCAGATTACACCAAAGTATTCGACGCCGCTTTCTACGCGGCCGCTAATCCCGACGTTGCCGCCGTATGCGGCGCCGACGCAGCGCTCCTGTTCCAGCACTTTTTAAGCTCCGGTATGCAGGAGGGCAGGCAGGGGAACGCGGCGTTTAACGTTCACGCATACCGCGCCGCCAATCCCGCTCTGGACGCGGCCTTCGGAAACGATCTGCCCCAGTATTACCTCTGGTACTGCACGCATTAGGCCGGGGTTTATTCGTTTTATTTTGCCTTCACTTGAAGCCATATATATTCATGCGAAACAGATGAAGATAGGCATTTGACGGCAATACGGCATTCTATATCATTCTAAATAAATTAAATAAAAGTAAGTGGCAATGATTTATTCACAAATCTATTGCCACTTACCTATTGCCGTTCATATTAATCTATACCGCCTGCCAATTTCATAAATTATTTTAGGCAGAAAATTCCGAAATATCTAAAGATTTTATCTATAAATACTATCTCAGAAATGATCCATAATTTTGTCTATCAAAATAATCAAGACTCGCTTGCGAGTCTTGGCGCGAGATTCGGGTCTGCTTTCGCAGACATCTTCTTCTCCGAATCTCTGCGCACCCTCGCGGAGCGTATATCAAATGGGAGATGGAATCCCGCTGCTGACACAGATTTGTTACTCACCGCCTATAAAGGCGTAAGTCTTCTCCCATTTGATATATGATATATTCAATCTTGACACATTTTTCTTCTTCCTTTATCTGAAAAACCAGCCATAAATGAGGCCAGAAATTGATAACCCTATATTTAGGCGGCACATACCTTAATCTTGCGCAGCCAATCAAAGGCGTTGTCTCCAAATAACCTACTTTACTATCAAACGCATCTAAAAGGCGCAAAGCACATTCCTCGCCATTATCCCTAACACAGCGAAAAGCGTACTCTTCCAGAACTTCATTAGCCGCCGGTGAAACATCGACATTATACATCGGCTTTCTCCTTTAGACGCGCACGAAGGTTTTCAGAAACAGTATGCGCAGGGATATCCAGAATACCCGCTTTTCTCAATTCTTCTATCTCAACCAGTTTTTCCCTTAATTCTAACTGCCTTACGCGCTGATCATAGGCGGCAATATCCATTACTACTAAATCGCCTTCCCCATTTTTCGTCAAAAAAACAGGTTCCCCCGTTTCCTTACATAAATTAGAAATTTCTGTATAATTCTGCCTAATTGCAGCCGACGGCTTAATAATTGTCTGCATGTCTCCAACTCCTTACATAGTAGTATTTTACATTAATTTTATCATTATTATACTACTTCATGCCGCAAGGGGCAAATGTAATTTTTCCCTAAAAGCTTCCTATTTTTCTCCAAGCTGCGCCCTTATTTCCGACTTTTCTTTCTCGCACTGCCTCTCTAAAAGCTGCTGCCTTACTCCGGTAACTGTAAATACTTTCATGCCTCTTTAAAACCAAAGCTACCGATTGATTTTCTTAATAATAGACTGCCAGTACACACGATCCTTTAACACACGGATTACCGTAATGATGGAATCATCAACGACAAAGAAAATCAAATATGTACTATAAGGTTTCAAATAAATATCCAATCCCTCGATCACATATCCGGTAAATTCATAGCCTTTGGGGAAAAATTTCAGTCCCTCTATCGCCTTCTTGATATTCTTCGAGAAATTTTCCGCATATTCCCGATA
>CANQTG010000116.1 GCA_947626715.1 uncultured Lachnospiraceae bacterium
ATCTGCCGCTTAACGGCCTTCTCTGCACGATTCCCTGCTTTTTAACGGTCTTCTCCTCACGGAACCCTGCCGTCTGACGGCCTTTTCCGCACGAATCCCCGCCGTTTAGCAGCCGCCTCCGCCCGATAATAACCGGCGCACGCTAACAGCCTCTATGCAGACGTCCCGCCAGCGCGCCCGCGATATCCTCCTTCATCGCCAGCACCGCCGCGCGGGAAGCCTCGGCGTAATGCTCCGCTCCATATCCGGCGTACGCTTCCTGCTTCCATGCCGCTATGATCCCCCGCGAGGAATTGATGATCGCTCCCAGACCGTCCTCATGAAAGAACGGGACTAGGTCTTCGCCTTTTCCGCCCTGCGCCCCGTACCCGGGAACCAGAATAAAGGCCTTCGGCATGATCTTTCTCAGCGTCCTGCCCATCTCGGGATAGGTCGCGCCGACGACCGCGCCGATATTACTGTAACGCCCGTCCATGCACGTCTCTCCCCATACGGCGACCTGCTCGCCGACCAGCTCGTATAACGGCCTGCCGTCCACCAGACGGTCCTGAAATTCGCCGCTGCTGGGATTGGAGGTCTTCACAAGGATAAACAGACCCTTCTTTTCCTTTTTGCACACCTCGATAAAGGGCTTCACGCCGTCGGAGCCCAGATAGGGATTGACCGTTGCGAAGTCCTCGTCGAACACGCCGTACTCCTTTGCGCCCACCTGCACCCTGCCCAGATGTCCCACGGCGTACGCCTGCGACGTGGAGCCGATATCCCCGCGCTTGATGTCCCCGATCACGATAAGGCCCTTTTCCTTGCAGTAACGCACCGTTTTCTCGAACGCGCGCAGCCCTTCGATCCCGAACTGCTCATACATGGCGATCTGCGGCTTGACCGCGGGAACCAGATCGCAGACGGCGTCCACGATCCCCTTATTATACTGCCAGACGGCCTCGCCCGCGCCGCGCAGGGTCTCTCCGTATTCTTCGTATGCCTTTTCGGTAATATGCTGCGGGATATAGGAAAGCATCGGATCCAGCCCTACCACGATCGGCGCGCCCGTTCTCTCTATTCCCGCGATCAGCTTTTGAATCATCATATTCTCCCGTCCGCATGGACGCCGCCCGCAGTGCGGGCGGCAGGCCCATTTTGCAGATCGTCCAAACCTATTTTACAGATCGTCGTTTACCAGCTTAATGACCGACGTATTAGACGGGATCTTGAAATATACCTTATAGCCGCTTCCGCCCGGCACCATGCCGCTGGCCGTCACCTTTACGTTGCCGGTCACATCGCCGTCGTCTTCCTCGCACTTCGCCGTGAATACCACGGAGCTGCCTGTGCCCGTCCCCAAATCCTTTAAGGTAAAATATACGCAGAGACGGTTCTCCCCGTCCTCATTCACGATATCATAATCGTCTATCGTGGCCGCTTCCCCGTTCTCGCCCGTCATATATCCATAGTGCCGGATCGAATAGCCGTCTTCCTCGTCCCGCTGATAATAAACGGAATTTACCGTGATATACTGGCAGTTCCTGCTGTAGCCGTCCAGCCATACCTTGACGACCGTATTGCCCGTACCGTTCGCTTTGATCTTTAACTTAAAGGAATCGCTGCTCTGGCTGCTCAGCTCCACCTTTGCCACGCTGGTATCGTCCACCGCATATTTCACCACAAAAGCCTTAGAACCCTTCCAGTCCCTGACCTTGACCTTGACCGTCTCGCTCTTGTCGTCATGCGATACCGATACCGAATTGGTCTCGAGCTTCAGCGTAGGCTGGCTGCCCGCGCACACCGTCAGGCCGCACGCCATGAACAATCCGAATGCGCACGCCGCCGTCAATAGTCTTTTCCACGTTAGTCTCATGTTTCCTCCTTTGGATATGTGATTGCCCGCATGATACCCCGGCAAAACATATCGCCGCATTATCTTGTATTTTCTCCTGTGTAACACCATACCAGACGCGCCTGCGCCTGTCAATGGTTCACATAAAATTCTGCCCGCTCCCGGTCAAAATTAAGGAAATCTTCAGGCTTTATCTCGTTTTCAAAAATTCATATTCCCGCTGCGCCTTCGTATCGTCGGGATACGCCGCAAGATAGTCCTTCATCAGTCCGGCCGCCTTCTGAAATTCGGTAAGATACTCGTATGCGGCGATCTCATTAAACTTCAGGGTCTGCAGGCAGCTCGTATCCTCGCTCGCCAGCCCCGCCTCAAACGCCGATAGGGCCGCTTCATAATCTCCCATCTGCATCCGGCAGATCCCAAGCTGATTCTGTACCTGCGGGGTATCGGGATGCGCGTCCAGATAGTTTAGGTAAACGCTGGAAGCATAATTATAATCCCCGAGTGCCTCATAGGTCATACCTAAGAACAATACCGCCTCCGCGCTGCCGGTATCCCTCGCCTTTTCCAGAGAGTTTCTGGCGTTGTCATAATCCTCCAGATAATAATACAGCCTGCCCTTATCGTAATCGCTCATGCTCGCTTCCCCGTCCGAAAGGGCGGCGCGCAGATATTCTTCCCCGGCCTCGCGATAGCCCTTTTCCTCCAGACTCCTGTAGATATTCAACAGGCAGTCGTAATCCTCCCGATCCAAAGAGACCGCCTCCTGAAAATCCTTCTGCGCCCGGTCAAATTCCTCCTCTTCCAGCTCCAGCACGCCCCGCAGATAGTAGGCCTCCTTTTCATTTTGGCGCAGGTTTAGGATCGCGTCGTACACCTTGACCGCCTTCTGGGTATCCCCGCTCTTATCGTACGCAAGCGCCAGATAATAATTGGTGTCAAATTCCAGTCCGCCGATATTGCCGTCGCTGTAAGAGAGCGAGCTTTCCAGCGCCTCTGCCGCCTCTTCATACTGCGTCAGGCCGATATAGGCGATCCCCTGCCCCCTGTATAACAGCTGTCTGTCTTCCCCGGCCACGAGCGCGGCCTCAAAGCAGGCGAGCGCGCCCTCATAGTCCTGCGCCTCGATCGCCGCCATTCCCTGCTCGATATTTTCCTGTTCCCGCGCACCGCAGCCTGTCAGAATAAGCAGCAGGCAGACGACGGCCAGAGCTCCTCCCCTACGTTTCATGCAGCAGTTCCTCCACCTTCAGATAGACACCGCGGTATCCGAGCTCATGACAGAGCCTCGTCACATTCGGCTGCTCTAAATATGCCCGCTCCAGCATATCCCTGTCGGCAAAGACCTCTCGCACAGAACCGTCCATCAGGATCCTTCCTTCCATAAACACGATCACACGCTCAAAAACATCGGCGACAAAATCCATATCATGCAGGATCGCGATCACGCTTTTCCCTTCCCCGGCAAGTCCCCGTATGATTTGCCGGATCCGTTCCTTTCCCACATGGTCCTGCGCGATCGTAGGCTCGTCAAAAATGACCGTATCCGTATCCATCGCAAGGATCGACGCGATCGCGACCATCTTTCTCGCCGACAGGCCCATGTCGTACGGATTCTTCTCCTCCAGTCCCGTAAGGCGCGCCGCCTCGAGCGCTTTTTGGCAGCAGATACGCATTTTATCCTCCGGCATACCGATCTGGCGCGGGCCGAACGATACCTCCGCCATTACCGTATTTTTAAATATCTGATCGTTCGGATTCTGAAACACCATGCCGATACGGGAAGCCAGCTTCGCCGCCGACAGCCCCGCGATGTCCTGCCCGTCTAAGAGTATCCTGCCGCCCGTCGGGCGCAGCAGCCCCTTTAACAATTTCACAAAGGTCGTCTTGCCCGCCCCGTTCTGTCCGATGATCGCCGTCGGTCTTTGATCCAGCGTAAGCCGCACGCCCTTTAAGATCTCTTCCTCCGGCCTGTATGAAAAATAAAGGTCTTCGATCTCTATTCGAGCCATTCCAGTACCCCTGCCCCCGTCTGCCTTTTCTCCATAAACAGTCTCTTCGTCTCCTCCAGCGTGACAGGGAACAGCCCGTCCTGACCGCGCACCTGAAGCACCCGCGCCAGCTTCGTAAAGACCGGCGCTTCCACGCCGTAGGTTTCCAGATCGTCGCGGGAAAACAGGCGGGCGGGCGTATCCATGCAGATCAGCCTGCCCTCGTGCAAAAGCGCGACTCTGTCGCAAAAGGCCGCGATCTGCTCCATATTGTGCTCGGCTAAAAAGATCGTGATCCCGTGTCCGCTGAGCGTCCGTATCGCTTCAAATACCTCTTTCCTGCCCTGCGGGTCAAGCTGCGATACCGGCTCGTCCAGCACTATGATCTCGGGACGCATGGCGAATACGCCCGCTATCGCCATGCGCTGCATCTGCCCACCCGAAAGGTCGAAGGGATAATGCTCCCGATATTCATAGATATGTAAGAGCTCCATCGCTTCCCGCACGCGCGCGTGCATTTCTTCCCGCGGCACGCCGATATTTTCCAGCCCGAAAGCGACCTCCTCATAGGCGGTCAGCTTTGCCCCCGTCACCTGATTGAAGGGATTCTGAAAGACCAGACCCACCTTCCGGCAGAGCGTATCCGCATCCATATGGGCGGCTTCCTGCCCGTCCAGCAGCACCTTCCCGCCGTACGCCCCCTTATAAAAGCCCGGGATCAGGCCGGCGAGAGCCTGACAGAGACTGCTCTTTCCCGAGCCGTTCTCCCCGATGATTCCGATACATTCTCCTCGTTCCACCGAAAAGGAGATATCATGCAACGCCAAGGTATCGCTTCCCGGATATTTATATTTTAAATGCAGGGCTGTCACATGAGCCATAGCAAGATCCTCCAGCCAAGCGCCGATGCGATCAGGGCCAGCTCCATCGCTTGGATATACCGATCCGCGGCCGTCTTTACCCGCGGGTTTAAAAAGCTCTTTTTACAGCGGGAATTGAACCCTCTGACCTCTAACGCCATCGCGCGCTCTCTGGTATTGACCAGCGAGCTCATCACGACGGGCGAGATCAGCGGAAGGAACGCCTTTGCCCTCGTCAGCAGATTTCCCTCCGTCTCCATGCCGCGGCTCCTCTGCGCGTCCATGATAATCCCCATCGTTTCCGTCATCTGCGGAATGATCTGGAACACGGACACGAATACATACCCGAATCTGGGCGAAAAGCCCCTGCGCACCAGACTCTCGATCAGATCGGAGGGCTTCGTCGTCAGCATCAGCACGCAGAAGCTGAGCAGGATATTCAGAATGTGGAGAATGATCTGAAAGGCAAAATACAGCCCCTCCCGATAAAAAACGCAGGGCCCTAAGGAAAAGACCGGCGTCATATTCTCTCTTCGGAACATTCCCTGTATCACCACGACCGTCAGCATGATAAATCCCGATACGCCAAGAACAGGCAGCGTCTTTTTCAGTACCCTGCCTGTCAGCAAAAGCAGCGCGGAAAGCGCGATAAAAGCAATGCCCGCCCATTCGATCCCTGTCAGGGCAGGCACGGAAACCGCCGTCAGAATATAAAGCAGCTTGCTCTCCGGCGCGGTACGGTTTAAGAATGTCCCCTTATCCTCATACAAACTGATACTTTTCACCGTCACACCTCATTGTATGTACTGCAGAAAGGCCGCCGCTTTCCTATTGCTTATCCAGATCCGTGATCTCTTCCCCGCTCTGGTAGAGATTCAGCACGCTCTTAGGGATCCCCTTTACGATCGCATAGACCATCACCAACACGACCAGCTTATCCGGGATATCCACTATGATCTCGTCTAAAGCCGACGAGAGCCACAGCGGCATATTGCGCGCCATGCATACCGCAAACAGCCCGTCGCCCCAGATATTCCCGGTCGTCCCGCCCCAGAAGATCATGTTTAACGGCGTTGAGATCGCAACGCACACGAGGCCGACGAGCAGGCCGGAGAGCAGCGACTTTTTGATCGTATCCAGAAACCCAAAATAAGCCAGCACGCCGACCGCAATGCCAATGCCGATATTGGTCAGGGCGTAAACCGTCGAGATCGGATCCACCGTCACGCCGTAGACCAGATTGTTCACGCCGCCTACGATCGCGCCGGCCATCGCCGCGGCAAGGCATGTCCCCAGCGAATCCAGCCAAAGCGGAAGCTTCAAAAGCTGTGCAAAGAGCTTACCCAGATAATTTACGCCGATCGCCGCTGGAATCAGCACCAGCGTAGCCGTCCTGAATTTCAGTGTCCATAATTTCCTTTTCATACTCCTCCTCCTTTTCCCGTCTCCGCCCGCCGATCTCCCATGCGGGCCGTTTCCAACGTTCCCTACAGGCAGTATAACATGAAAAGCGTTCTTATTCCATACCGGAAATCCTGAATTTACAAATTAAGCCAAAGCCGCTCCCTGATATGTTGCGGCTTGTCTTTCCATTTTTAAGATTTGCTGTGATATTTTCCTTTACGTCTTGACCGCTTTCAATCATTCCACCGTCATGATAGCTGCAAAATCTCCTCTTCCAACCGCTTCAACTCATCTAACGATATAGACGGAACATAACGTGCGATCTGCTCAAG
>CANQTG010000117.1 GCA_947626715.1 uncultured Lachnospiraceae bacterium
CCCCTAACACGATCCGGTACCAGCCAAACACCTTAAAATCGTGCTTTTTGATATATGCCATCAGGAAACGGATGACAAATACCGACACCAGAAAGGCCACAATGCAGCCTGTGAACAGGATCGCCCATTCCATGCCGCTCACCGCCAGCCCTTCCATAAAAAATTTCAGCAGCTTCAAAAGACTGGCCCCGAACATCACCGGGATCGCCATAAAGAACGTAAATTCCGCCGCCGCCGTACGGGATACGCCAAGCATCAGCCCTCCTACGATCGTCGCCCCGGAACGGGAAGTCCCCGGAAAGATCCCCGCGATCAGCTGAAAGATCCCGATCTCAAACGCCGTCAGCGGGGAAAGCGCAGAGAGCTTACGGATCTTTGGCTTTTTATGCTTATTTCTATTCTCGACCCAGAGAAAGGCAAGGCCAAACACGATCAGGGCCACGGAAACCGTCTGATAATTATAAAACAGTTCTTCAAAAAGATCGTCGAACGGCAGGCCGATAATGACCGCCGGCAGACAGCCTATGACCACCTTTCCCCACATGGACATCACATCTTTGCGTATCAGCGTTTCTTTTCCAAATTGAAACGGAAAGATCCGGTTCCAATACAGCACGACCACCGCCATGATCGCTCCTAACTGGATCACGACTAGGAACATATCCCAAAACTCCTGCGTGACATCCAGCTTGACAAATTCATTCAATAGGATCATATGTCCGGTACTGCTGATGGGAAGCCATTCCGTAATCCCTTCCACGATACCGAACAAGACCGCTTTTATCAGTGCAACCAATCCCAGACCTCCATTCATTCTTTCAGATATTCCATAAGCGCCTCGTAACGCCGCTGCGCTTCCTGATAGCCGATCTCATACAGCCTTGTCAGCTTTTCCTTATCCTTTTCGATCCTGCCGATCCCGCTCGCCGTCTCGGGCTGGATCACGAAAGCCCTGCCGCATCGCTCCTGCTCCTTTAAATAATCTAATGTCCGGTTATAAGAGATATGCCTGTTTTTCATCAGTTCATATACTTTGGGGTAACGCAGATACGCCGCGCGGATCAGAGGCAGCGCGCCGCTCCTTTCCTTCCGGTAGCCCGTCTCTTTTGTCAGCACTACGATATTTTTCCGGTTCCCGTCCCGGATAGAGCGCGCGATCGGAATGGAATCGGAAAGCCCTCCGTCCAGATAACGCCGGCCCCCGATTTTTACATTGCGTGAAACCAACGGCAGCGAGCTGGAGGCGCGCACGGCCTCGATATCTGTTTCCATATCCTTAAGCTCCAGATACGCCGGCTCTCCGCTGACGATATCGGTAGCGACCGCATACGCCTTTCCTTCGTAGCGCGCATACGCTCTATAGTCATAAGGATTCAGATAGTGGGGGATCAGATCATAACAGACCGACCGATTGAACAGATCGCCCGTAAACAGCAGACTGTGCAGGCTGCAATAATCCCGGCATTCCAAGTAATCCACTGCCACGTGATACGCGCGTCCTCTCTGGCCGGATAGATAACTGCACATATGGCAGGCGCCGGCCGACACGCCGTAACAGGATGAAAACAGGAGTCCCCGATCCATAAAAAAATCAAGCACGCCGCAGGTAAACATTCCTTTCGTGCCGCCGCCTTCTAGGATAAGCCCCGCCTGATACATGAACCCCTTCCTCCTTAAGCAAAATATCCTTCCTCTTTTACAAATCTGCGGAGCGCTGTCAGAGAACGCTCCACCTTTTCCGTATCAATGCAGTATGCCATGCGGAAATGTCCCGGGCAGCCAAAGCCGTCTCCCGGCACCAAGATCAGATCGTATTTCCGCCCTCTTGCGCAAAATTCCACCGCGTCCTCCAAGGGCGCTTTGGGAAAGATATAGAAGGTGCCTCCCGGCTCTACGCAGGAAAAGCCCAGCGACGTTAATTCCCGGTACAGGATATTTTTGTTGGTCTCATAGACCGACAGATCGGAGGTCAGCTCCAAATGCTCGGCAACCGCAAGCTGTATTAAGGAAGCCGGACAGTTATGCCCCGTTTCCCTCGAGATCTGGCCGCACATCTGTACGATCTTTGCCGCATCCTGACAGGCCGGGTTCACCGCCACATAGCCGATACGCTCGCCCGGGAACGACAGAGACTTCGAGAATGAATAGCACATCAGCGTATTCTCATAAAACTCTGACACAAAAGGAGAGTCTGTGCCTGCAAAGACGATCTCCCGATAAGGTTCATCTGAGATCAGATAGATCGTATGTCCGTATTCCCCTGACTTTTTGCGCAGCATTTCCGCCAGTCTTTGTATCGTCGGCGTGGAATAGACGATCCCTGAAGGATTATTCGGCGTATTGATCAGGACGGCCGCCGTCTTTTCCGAAAGCATTTCCTCAAACGCCGCGAAATTGATCTGAAAGGTTTCCGTATTCGCGGGCACGACCCGCAGCCGCGCCCCCGTTCCATTGACATAAGGGAAATATTCCGAAAAGCAGGGCGCGAAGGTCAGCACCTCGTCTCCCGGTTCCGTTACCGCGCGCAGGGCGTGCGCGATGGCTCCCGCCGCACCGGAGGTCATAAAAATATCTTCTTCCGCATAAGGCACTCCAAAGCGCTTCTCTAAAGAAGCCGCCACCTTTCTGCGCACCTCCGGGATCCCCAGCGACGGGCTGTATCCGTGCAGCGCTACCGGCTCTTCCTCCCTCAGCAGCTTTATCATCGTCTCTGTCACCGCCTCCGGCACAGGCACGGACGGATTTCCCAGACTGTAATCGAATACATTTTCATAGCCGATCTCTTTTCCGCGCGCGGTGGCAAATTCCGACAATTCCCGAATCACCGATTTTCCCTGTAACATCTGTTCATAATGATTCGCTAACATAGCTTTCCTCCCGATCTGATCCCGTAACGGCTCATTTTCTGCCAAAGTATTTTTCGCTTTTTAATTTTATGATTCATATGCTATCTATCATAGTCCAAAATCCCCGCTTTGTCCAGTCGCGCCTCTTATAAGCGTTTAAAATCTCTTTATCAAAAATATTTCTCAAAAAGCTATTGACACGTCGCGTGATAATATATAAAATATCAGTAATCATTACTGTTTTGTAACCATAAATTACAGATATCAGATCAGGAGGAAGCAAGTATGAAATTTGTATGTCAGGTATGTGGTTATGTTCACGAGGGAGATTCCGCGCCGGAGAAATGTCCGGTCTGCAATGCGCCCGCAGAGAAATTTACGGCGCAGAGCGGCGAGCTGGAATGGGCGGCGGAGCATGTCGTAGGCGTAGCGCAGGGCGTAAGCGAGGATATCATAGCGGATCTGAGAGCGAACTTTAACGGAGAGTGCACGGAAGTCGGCATGTATCTTGCGATGGCGAGAGTGGCTCACAGAGAGGGATATCCTGAGATCGGCCTTTACTGGGAAAAGGCTGCATGGGAAGAAGCGGAACATGCCGCAAAATTTGCGGAGTTGCTGGGCGAAGTGGTAACGGATTCTACCAAAAAGAATCTGGAAATGCGCGTAGAGGCGGAAAACGGCGCGACCGCAGGCAAATTTGATCTTGCAAAGCGTGCAAAAGCGGCGAATCTGGATGCAATCCATGATACGGTACACGAGATGGCGCGCGACGAGGCGAGACACGGCAAGGCGTTTAAGGGCCTTCTTGACAGATATTTTAAATAAACCGGATCCGCAGAGAGCGGATCTTGTTAGCAGGATCGGAAAACCCCTTGTATCAGTCCTAAAAGGCTGGTATAAGGGGTTTTTATAATAAATGTACCATAATGGGAGAGAAAATAACAATCTGACCGCTGCCGCGCTTTTGGTGGGGCCGGTAGAATCATATTGCGGATCGCGGCGTCATATCCATTTTGTAATATGGCGGAGGAGAATCCGGGAATGACACTGACGGGCGCGGGTTACTTATTTCAGTTTATAGGAGGGCTGGGACTTTTCCTATATGGAATGGAGCTTTTGTCAGACGGGCTGCAAAGATTCGCGGGAGACGGACTGCGCACCCTGCTGAAGATCCTGACGGGGAATAGGCTGGCCGCGCTCCTGACCGGGATAGGGATAACCGCCGTCATGCAGAGCAGCTCCGCCGCTACGGTCATGACGGTCGGCTTTGTCGATGCGGGAGCGCTCACGCTGGAGGAAGCGGCGGGGGTGATCATGGGGGCGAACATCGGCACGACGGTTACGGCATGGCTCGTCTCCCTGAGCGAATGGGGACATATCTTCAGGCCGGAATGTATCGCGCCGCTGCTGGCCGGGATCGGGGCGTTCCTTCAGATCTTTGCAGAGCATGGGAAGAAAAAAAAGGCGGGAGAGATATTGCTTGGCTTTGGCATACTCTTTATCGGCTTGAGCTTTCTGTCGGGGGCCGTCATGCCCTATCGGAGCTCCCGCGTATTTTCGAGGCTCTTTTGTATACTGGGGGAAAATCCGCTCCTAGCGCTGCTAGGCGGAGCCTTTGTGACGGCGTTCATTCAGAGCTCCTCGGCTTCGGTCGGGATCCTGCAGACATTGGCCGCAAGCGGGCTGGTAAGCTGGCGCGCCGCGGTTTTTATCACGCTGGGGCAGAACATCGGGACCTGCGCCACGGCCCTTATTGCGGGCGCGGGGGCGGGAAGGAATGCGAGGCGCGCCGCGGCGGTGCATTTATTGTTCAATGTGATCGGAAGTATCTGGATAGGCGCCGTCATGTACGGCGTTTTCTGCCTGCGCAGGGATCTTGCCGCCTCTTCGGTCAGCGCGGCGCAGATCGCAGCTTTTCATACCGCGTTCAATCTTGCCAATACGATCGTCCTTTTTCCGTTTACGGAGGAGCTGGTGCGTCTTTCCGATCGTCTGCTTTCGCATAAAGGGGAAAAGCGGCGTTCCGCTTTTTGATCCAAAGCGATAAGGGCGAGGGGGGATATCGGGGGACTCCGCCCCGCTTTCGACGCTTTCGCCCCGTGCCTCTGGCTGCGTTTTGGCGGAATTATGCCGCCAAACGTAGGATTTTCTTGACAATCGGCAGTTACTTTGCTATACTACATAATTATTTAGAGGCATCTACCGTATGCTTAGGGAACAATCAATCGTATAGAGGGGAAAACCCGGAGGAGAATTTATGAAGGAGACAAGAAAAGCAACTGTAAACGCAGAGACTGTAAAAAACGCTGTGGCCGCAGAAGTGGAAAAGGTTGAGAGCGCGGTAAAGAACGTAGCGGAGAAAGCGGCTCCGGTTGTAAAGGCGGCGGCGGAGAAGGCTGCTCCTGCAAAAGAAGCGGCTAAGAAGCCCTCCAAGAGAGGAAGAAAGAAAGCGGTGCCTGTAAGCGAGAAGGTCTGCGTACAGTTCAGCGGCAAGTCCTATACCACGGAAGAGCTGGTCAAGATCGCAAAAGATGTATGGAAATACGATTTAAAGAAAAAAGTAAGCGATTTCCGCTCGGTAGAGCTCTTTGTAAAGCCGGAAGAGAGCACGGTATATTATGTGATCAACGGAGAAATCTCGGGGAGCTTTGCGATCTAAGCCGATCGGAACGGCGTCCGTATACGGGCGCGGGCATAGACGGGAAGCAGACCCGAATCTGTGCATATTCTTTGAGAAAAAGCGTCTCTTGGCCATACGGTCAGGAGACGTTTATTTTTTTCGCTTCATATTCCTTGTCATAGGAATTGGTAACGAGGTCGCGGATATTGGAGTTGCGGTAGGAGGCGGCAATGATACGCCCGGAATCCAGACCAAGATCATAGCTGCCGTCCGCCCTTTGGATCAGGCCGTTAAACTGTACGACGACCTCGGCGTCGCAGGAGACGCCGTCCGCCTGAGAGAGGCGGGCCATGTAGACGAGCTTGAGATCGTTGGTATGCATGGCGGTATCCGCATAGTATTCCGGCCGGAGCACATTGAGATAAGCCGAGATCAGGCGCGGCCTGCTCCATACGAAGGTGGTCTTGCCATTGACCCAGATAGGCATGAGATTTGCCTCGCTGAAAATCCGCAGGCCATATTCCGTCGCGTCTCCGAAAAGGGCGGCGGCGGCCTCGTTTAGAGTTTGAAGCTGTTCTTTAGACAGTTCGGAAGGCTCGCGCAGGTAGCTGTCGGCTCCTGCGACCGTGTATTCCTTCTGGGTCGTCTTATCCGACAGGTCGGCGATATATTCATTTTGAATGGCCTCCTGTTCGGAAAAGGAGGCTTTTACCGTGAAGGTATCTCCCAAGTCATAAAAAGCCGCGGGCTGTAAGATCTCATAGCTGACCGTGCGCAGAAATGGGTCGGAGCTTTCATTGGAAAGGGAAACGGTGAGCTGCGGAGCTGTGCCATCATAGGAGACTTTCAGGCCGCGGAACAAATCTTCGTTCGTAAGGCGGCGGCCTTTGGGCAGCCCGCTGACTTCCACGGTATACTCTTCGGACGCAATGCGGAGCTTCTGCTC
>CANQTG010000118.1 GCA_947626715.1 uncultured Lachnospiraceae bacterium
CTTGAGGATCTACTCCAGACAGGCGTATTTACCGATAAAAAGATTTACCTGTTTGGACACTGCAATGCAACCGAAGTATTGGTGGATCTGTTGCTGAACAAGAAACTTTCGATATGCGCAATTCTTGACAATAATGAAAAAAAACATGGCAATGCTTATCGGGATATTACGATCACAGATCCGCAGGCCATCTTATCAGAAACATCGGGAAGTTCTGTCGTCTGCATTTCCGCCCGCGCATATGAAGCGATGGCGCAGCAACTTAGAAGCATGGGCTATGCAGATCAAATATACAAAATGGTAGAATACGACAGTTTTGCAGAGTATTCACTTTCGGAAGAGACGATCAGGCGAAAGCGTGAGAGGCTGGAACGCGGGCTTATACAGCATAATAAACTGTCTCAAAAATATTCGGGTTATATGAAAATATTTTGCCCGTTTCGTGCTCTTGGAGATATCTGTTTTACCATGTCTTATCTCCCTCCTTTTCTTGCAGCGCGTGGGATTACTGAGTGTGTGGTCTGCGTGATCGGGCAGGCGTGTACGCAGGCTGTAAAGCTGTTTGGAGATTATCCAGTGGAAACATTTTCACAAAAGGCGATGGATGAAACTGTACAGGCGGCAATATACACGGAGGACAAAAACTCCTTCATTGTGCACCAGGACAGGCCGTATGTTGTTAATTTACATAAGGCTCTTTACATGAAATGTATCCCATTGGAACAAATTTATTGTTGCGGTGTGTTCGGCCTGCCGGAAGAAACAAAGCCATGCAGGCCGACCTGTTGGAAACTGTATGCCAATCTGGACAGAATACCACAAGGCAGATCCGTTATCCTATCGCCGTATGCGAAATCTGTGACTGCTTTGCCGCATCGTGTATGGGAACAGATTGTAGATTATTATAAGGAACGCGGCTGTCAGTGTTTTACAAATGTGACAGATGATGAAAAGCCTCTTTCTGGAACACTTCCCATCAGTCCACAACTTGCCGAAATTCAATCGCTTGTGGAACATGCAGGCACGTTTATTGGGATACGCAGCGGCCTGTGCGATGTTCTGCGGTATGCGGCCTGTGAAAAAACGGCTCTTTATCCGGACTATAACTATTGCGATACCAAATGGAAAGCGATTGATATGTATGCGATAAAAGGCTGGGAAAATCTTGTGGTAAAGGATGATTTTGTATGGAGGAAAAATTAATTCTGTCTACGCTTCCTAAGACATGGGTGTTTGATCTGGATGGGACACTGCTGAAGCATAATGGATATAAGATTGACGGGTATGATACGGTTTTAGACGGCGCTGCGGAATATCTTAAAAAGCTTCCGGAAATGGATAAAATCGTTTTGTTTACTTCAAGAACGGAAGAATATAGGCAGATGACCATTGATTTCCTGAAAGCGCTTGAGATACGTTATGATGCCATTTTATTTAATATGCCACTGGGCGAGCGGATTATGGTGAACGATAGAAAGCCATCAGGTCTTGATATGGCGTTTGCGTTAAATGTAGACAGGGACAGCTTTGTACTGCCGGAAATTGTCAGAGAGAGGTAATGGTGAATTATAAAGATGAACTTTGAATTAACAGCTTCCATGATGTGCGCCAATTATGCTTATCTGGAGACGGAAGTAAAAAACTTAGCTCCAGTGAAGGTGGGATGGAAACCGCAGTTTTAGCAGTAGAAATACAGACCCAGAAGTTGCTGAAAAAACGCTGCTGTTATAAAGGCCGCGCTCTGCGGCAGTGTACAATAAATGATATATAATTATTTCAAATGTCCATCATATGATGGGGTTGGAAGGAAAAAATATCTTGTTTGACAAAAATATTTTGGAGAGTATAGCAGGGGCGCTTTAGCAGCATAAGAAGCCAGAATAAAAATATGGGAGGATAAGAAGATGAAAAGGGGGTTATGGAGGAAAGGGATTTTGACGATTGCGGTAACGATAATCTGCGGTATGTTGGCCGGTTGCGGCAGCGGTATCGCGGATTCCGGTATCAGTATCAGGAATGCTGAATCTTGGGGATATTTCGGCGATAATATTTGGCTTTTCAAAGATGGCGCGTTAGCAATCTGCACGGATACCGGTCAAAAACCGAAGGGAGAATTGCTGGAAGATATTCCTCGAGCTGTGGTAAGGAGCGTGTATGTGGACGAGAGCGTTACAGAAATAGATAGCGGTATGTTTGCAGATTGCACCAATTTGATAAGCGTGGAAGTGTCAGGCTTGACAGGGATAGCCCCTAACGCATTTAAAAACTGTGACAGCCTGATAAGTGTGGAAATGCCAAATATTACGACGATAGATAGGATAGACGCTGAGGCATTTTATGATTGCCCTAATCTAATGATCTTGGAATTACCAAATGCTACGATACTAAATAGAGATCCGCTGGGGTGTACTACGTCTATAGTGAGTGAATTAAAGGATCCTGCTGCGTCTTCCGGGCATATCTTAGTGGCGCCGAATGTGACCGAAATCGGGGAGGGGGCCTTTAGCAGCTGTACGAATTTAACAAGCGTGGAGCTGCCGAAAGCAACGGTGATAGAGGATTCTGCATTTGGTTACTGTTCTGCTTTGACGAGCGTAGAGCTGCCGAGTGTAGTAGAGATAGGCGATGGAGCGTTTTATAGTTGTGATACTCTGATGAGCGTAGAGATATCGCATGTGACAAAGATAGGCGATGGAGCGTTTTGTTTTTGCTCTGATCTAACGGGCGTGGAGCTGCCGAATGCGACAGAGATAGGCGTGTGCGCATTTCAAGAATGCAAAAGTCTGACAAACGTAGAGATATCGGACATGGCAGAGATCGGCATGTATGCATTTAGCGGTTGTTACGACCTTGACGAACAGACGCGGGATAAGTTGTCACAGCTGGGGTATTCCTTTTGATGTTCAAGACTCATAAACGAGTTTTGAAAGATATCTGCGCGAAGCTCAAAGCGCGGTTAAAACTCCCGTTCCTTTAAAAATAAAACCGCGCGCCAGATCAGGCCGTCCTCGGGGCGGAACACGACAATACTGTCCTGAAGGAAAAATAGCCGTATGACGTATACGCCTAAGAACGCGGCGATGATGACGGCTGCCAGTCCCCTCAAAAGCCTGCGTGGGATTCGATTCCGAAAGAGAAAGAGAAAAGCCGCCGGGATCGGTAGCCAAAACAGCGGATGATAATAGAATGCCGTCTGAAAGTCCAGCCGGAGCATTGCAAGGAGCGCCCGCGACATGCCGCAGCCTGCGCAGGAAACGCCTGTCAGAAAGAGAATGGGACATGATATGCCCATCCTCCCCCAGATCAGATAAACAAGCGTGATCGTCAGGGCGCACAGGATATCCTCTCTCATCCTGCGGCCTGATATCTTAATGTGCAGAATATGTTCGATCCATTTTATCATTGTACGCCTTCGACAGAATATTTAGATTTTTGATCATGATATACATCGCGATAAAAGGCCCGATACCGCATATCAGCATACCGAAAATATCCCACATCAGCACGGTGGTGCCGTTTTCGCTGAACTGCATTCCATAACGGGGCGCGTTCATATAAAGCCTGTTGGCAAAGCTGTACGACCAGATCCAAGAATAGATCCCGCAGGTTACAAAATTTAAAAGAAAATAGGCCAGCAGGCCGGCTGTGTTCTGACCGTCTTCCCGACATACGATGTTAATGTCCCTTGACAGGGTATATATGAAATAAAGGCCATAGATCCCGCAGGTCACGATATTGAGCAGAATATAGATCCACAGATTGCGGTCGGTCTTGAGCGGCGTAAAACTGTATACCGACGTTTGCTGTCCCGTCGCGTATGTCGTCCCCGTTCCCGGTATCCGTTCGCCGCAGTAAGGGCAAAAAGCGGTTCCTTCCGTCAGATTTGCCCCGCATTTTGGACAATACATAATGAACCCCTCCTTTTTTGCTTTTCAGAATCCCGAATCCAGTCACATGGTCTGCGCGCCGCTCATCCGATTGTTATATGCGCCTGCCAGTATGTTCATGTTTTTGATCATAATATGTAAAGCGATAAAAGGGCCGATACAGCATAGCAGTATGCCGAAGATGTTCCACATCAGCACGGTCGTGCCGCTTTCGCTGAACATTAAGCCGTAACGGGGCGCGTTCGTATAAAGCCTGTTGGCGAATCCGTATGACCAGATCCAAGAATAGATCCCGCAGGTCACAAGGCACAGAAGGATATACGTCAGTAAACCGGCTGTCTTTTGACCGTCCTCCCGGCACACGATATTGATATCCCGCGACATGGAGTGAATAAAGAACCAGCTATAGATCCCGCAGGTGATGATGTTGAGCAGGATATACATCAGCAGGCTGCGGTCGGTTTTGACCGGAGCAAACGCAGCGTTCACGCCTGCCTGTGGAACCGGAGCGGGCTGAGAAAACGGCGGCGCGGATTTCTTTATGCTGCTGAAGATCCGGCGGGATTCCTCCGTAACGGCCTGTATCAGTTCGCCTGCCATAGCCTTTAGCTCGTCCGTTGTCCTGTCAAGAAGCGGTCTGCGCCGCGCCGCGTTCTGAATGATAACGAAGATCCCGCCTGCGACGGCCAGACTCACGACGATCTGAAGCAGACACGTGGGCAGCAGATATTCGATTGCCGAGCCCTGCGTCTTGATGATAGAGAGCAGGAAATCGAAAACGCCGATAACGATACGCAGGATAGCGGCGGCAATAATGCCGATGTATAGGATTTCCGCTTTGCGTTCTCTTTTATCCGTCATTGCCAGCAGGAAGATCATATATGCGAGGATCCCGCGGCAAACGGTCGTTAAGACCATCATTACCAGACTAAAGAAGGCCGCTATTTTATGATAAGCCGTAAACAGGCCGATAAAGGCTCCCAAGCTGCCTAACAGCCCCAGCACCGTCCCCAGAGCATATAATCCCGCAAGGACGATCAAGCAAATCTTTGACCAGTCGCTTCCCGTTCCTGAAGGCTGGCCGGATGAGAGGGGCGTCTGCGAGTAGGCAGAGCCCTGCTCCGCGCCTGTCTTGGCAGAATTTGCCGCTCCGTACCCGGTATTCTGCGCGTTTACATTCTGCAGCCTTTCGCCGCAGGACGGGCAAAACGCCGAGCCGTCCGCCACTTGGTTTCCACACTTTGGACAAAACATATTTTTCCCCCTTTTCCATACAACTGTGTTTAAACGACAATATTTATGAAAATTTTACACTTTTTTAATATTTTTGTCAATCAGGGACGGCTTTTTGGCGCAGCCGTTCTTTCCGCGGGCAGAGACGGGAAAATTACAGAAAATGCTTGACAAGCGGCAGAAAATGATTGTATACTAACAAAGCGAGTTGCGAATGCAGCTTATAGGGAAAGGGATCTTAGCTCAGCTGGGAGAGCATCTGCCTTACAAGCAGAGGGTCATAGGTTCGAGCCCTATAGGTCCCACTTATAAATATGGCGAGATAGCTCAGCTGGCTAGAGCATACGGTTCATACCCGTAGTGTCGAGGGTTCGAGTCCCCCTCTCGCTATTTGAGGAATGGAGCCGGAAGCGTTGTCTGGATACGCTTTCGGCTGTTTCTTTTTTCTGCTCCAAAACGGCGCGGCTGACGCGGGGAATCTGTACCTGTGGACGGCGGCCCAGACGGGACAGGGATCCTTGCTGTATGGGAGGAAAACAAAATGCCGCGAAAAAAATGGAAAAGCGCCCATATAACGTTAGATGGGATACCGATAACGGTAACAAGAAAGAACATCAAACGCATGTATCTGCGTATCGCGGCGCAGGACGGCGCGGTGCGGATCAGCGCGCCGCTTTTCGTAGGCGAAAAGGAAATTTATGAATTTGCCTGTTCCAGACTTTCATGGATCCGGGAAAAGCGCGCCGCCTGCCTTTTCAAACAGCGGGAGACTCCGGCGCGGTACGAGAGCGGCGAACGCTGCCTTGTATGGGGGAAGGTCTGCACGCTGCTGATAGAAGAGAAAGAAACGGGCGCGGCGCAGGTCTGTCTGCGGGATAAAACGCTTTTCCTTCGGATCAAAGCAGGAAGCGGCGTCTTGCAGCGCAAGGCGGCGCTGGATGCTTGGTATCGGGAAAGCCTGCGGCGCGCGGCCGAAGATATTCGGGAGCGGTGCGAGAAGATTGTTGGCGAACGCGCGGCCGAGTACCGCATCCGGGATATGCATACGAGATGGGGAAGCTGCAATATTGGGAAAAGGCGTATCTGGCTGAGTCTGGAGCTGGCGAAAAAGGATCCCGACTGTCTGGAATATGTGATGATACATGAACTGACCCATCTGCTGGAGAAAAATCACAACGCGCGCTTTTACGCGCTGATGGACCGGTTTTATCCCGGCTGGCGCGCGGTAAGGGCGCGCCTGAACGGGTAAAGAG
>CANQTG010000119.1 GCA_947626715.1 uncultured Lachnospiraceae bacterium
TAGGTTCAGGACTTGCCTGGCTGGGGGATGCGCCCGCCGTATGGATATAATACATGACAGGGCCAAGCGCAGCCGCTTTCTTTGCAAACTCTCTGATCGACTTTTCATCACAGGCGTCCACGATCTGCGTCTCCACATCATACCCGCTGTAGGTAAACTCATGCGATACCCGCTCCAGCGCCTTTTCACTGATGTCGCCAAGCAGAATCTTTTTGCCTGCGGCAATCCGGCGGACAATGGCGCATCCCATGCTGCCCGCTCCTAAAAGAACAACAACTTCTTTGTTTTCGTTTCTGTCTAAAATCATTTTCGTTTCCTCCATTGTACTAAATCCATTTCATCTGTTTCCATAATATGAATCAATGTAAACCATCCCATCAATAATCTGCAAATCTTTCATTCTTATCCAAATTACTCATCTGTTTCATCTCATCCTTCGTCAGCTCAAAATCAAAGATTTCATAATTCTCCTGAATATGTGACTCATTGCTGGAACCCGGAATAGCTATATTTCCTGCCTGCAGATGCCAGCGCAGTATAATCTGTGCAGAAGTCTTATTATGTGCTTTTGCAATATCTGCGATAGTTTCATCATTAAACAATGTCTGCGTATTTCCCCGTCCACCTAAAGGGAACCACGACTCCATTACTGTACCATACTGTTTCAGATGTTCTTTCATCATCGTACTTTGGTGGTATGGGTGTGTTTCATTCTGCAGCAATGCCGGAACAATACTTGTAGCATTTACCAGGCGGTCAAAATCCTCCGCAGTATAATAGTTGGATAAGCCAATGGATTTTAGTTTTCCATCTCTGACTGCCTGTTCCATTGCCTGATAAGCCTGCACATCATTGGAAGGCTGAGAATGATGGAGAATCATTAAATCTATATAATCCAACCCCAGCCTGTTTAATGATGCGTCAATAGCAGCAGCTCCATTATCATAATCGGAAGTCCACATCTTTGTTGTAACAAAGATTTCCTCTCTCGTCACAAGCCCTTCATCGATGGCTCTTTTTATACCTCTGCCCACTCCAGTCTCATTTCCGTAAATCCTTGCCGTGTCAATCAGGCGGTAGCCGTCGCGCAACGCCCAATAAACAGAGTTTTCTGCTTGAGAATCGGATAATGTGTAAGTGCCGATGCCCAAAATCGGCATCTCTATGCCATTATTTAGCATGACGGTTCTTTTCTCCAGATCAAATCCGCTTGTATCTTCCTGTGGTCTTACTTTTTCAAGCCATACGCCCAGATTGCTTTTTGTGCTTTCCGTACTCTCCTGTACTGTGGTTCCGGCAATAGCGAAGCCCTCTGTCACTGTTGCGCCCGGACATTTTGTACGGATGGTTTCCACTGTTCCGGCAAGCCCGCTGCCAGCATGAGTACAGAATGGAAGGACTGTCTTGCCTGACAAATCATTGTTTTCTAAAAATGTATATAATGCCATCGGCATATCTGCGTGCCAGATCGGATAGCCAAGATAGATATTTTTATATTCTGCAAGATTCGCAGGCACCGCTTTCAATTCCGGTCTGGCATTCGTATTCTTTTCCTCCTGTGTTACAGTGACACACTCCATGTAATTCTCCGGATAGGCATTAACAGTTTCTAATTTGAACAAATCCGCTCCCGTTTCTTCCGCAATCATTTCTGCCACAATCTGGGTGCTGCCTTTTTCTACCACTCCCACGTTATAGTTTTCCCCTGCCCTTGAGAAATACAGGACTAAGGATTTCCCATTGTTCGATGGTTTGTCTGTCGGCGGTGTCTCTGGAGCATCCTGGGTATCGGAAGGCGTGTCTGTCGGCGGTGTCTCTGGAACATCCGGAGTATCGGAAGGCGTCTCTGCCGGCGGTGTCTCTGGAGCATCCGGGGTATTGGAAGGCGTGTCTGTCGGCGGTGTCTCTGGAGCATCCGGGGTATCGGAAGGCGTGTCGCTGTCTGGTTGCGGTGACGGATTCTGGCTATTATTTTCTGATTTTGCATTGCCCTTTACTTTAATCCGCACCCATGTAGAAAGCGCTTTCCCTTTTTTCCGTTTCACCGTGATCTTTATTTTCGCCGTTCCCGCTTTCCTTGCAGCCGCCCTTCCCTTTTTCGTAATGGTCACATACTTTTTATTCATAGACTTGTATATGACAGATTTTACTTTTTTATTTTTTGTATGGGAAAAATATATCTTATCTCCCTTTTTAACTGTAACCGTCTTTTTCTTAACATTCTTTTTTCCTGACTTCACACGCACTGTTTTTTTACCGGATAAACTGACTTTTACTTTATATGTTTTACCCGCCGCCTGTGTTTTCGCTCCGTCCAAAGCAATTCCCGACAATAACAGTGCCAGAGATAATGTAAAAACAAATAGTTTCCTTAATTTTTTCATACCGGACCTCACTTTCTATCTATTACTTTCTTTAACCACTTTTCTATTTTTTGTTCCGTTTTCTTACGACTATGCTGCGCCACATTTCCCTCAATCTCAAACCCCCGTTTCATTTTGGCTTCCGGGCATGATTTTTTAATTGCTGCCTCCGTATCTGCCAGCCCGCTTCCCTCATTGGTACAGAATGGAATAATAGTCTTTCCTGAAAAATCATAGCTCTCCAAAAAAGTGTAAAGCGCCATCGGCATATCTGCACACCAAATGGGATACCCAAGAAAAATCACATCATAAGAATCCCAATTTTTCACAGAAGATTTTAATTCCGGCCGTGCATTCTCCTCCTTATTTGTTTGGATTATTGACGGCGATCCACTCACCGTTCCGTTTTTCATAATAATGTGTCCCACTCATGCGGTATGTTCCTTTCGCCCCATACGCATCAGCGTTCAGAATCGATGTAAATTTAACAGATGCCGCATCGCCATCCACTGTAACAATCGGTGTGTCTATGCCAATCGTAAAATAGTCCAGACTTCCACTTTCAATATCCGCAAAATATTCTTCCCTTGTCTGCTGCCTGCCGCTCATGTGGGTAAAGGTCGCATCTTCCGACACTATTTTGCGAAGCGTATCTGTATCCGCATCCGTCATTGCCTGACAATATTTTGCCTGAAGATAAAGAATTTCTATCTGTTCATCACTCATGCTGTCCAAATCTGTGTGGATCAGTTCCACATTCGGGAAATCCGAAAAATCATACTGTTTCATATCTGTTTCCTCTCCAATCTCCACAATTTCTCCCTGCTCATTCCTGCAAAAGTGTTTCATAAAGTCCCATGCAAGCTGGGCGTGGGGTTTTCTTGCTAGGTGGATCCCGTCCTGCACAAGAATAAGCTGTCCAAACGGAACGGTGAAACCGTCCTTATCGTAATTTGATACCGTCCAATCCTTCCCATCAAATTGCAAAGTTTCCGTAACATCTGTCGGATATCCCCAATACGGGGCAGCATCATAATCAGGTACAAACGATTCCTCTGCCATTTCATTGAACAGCATGAGGTCTGAAAGCGCCTCCTGCTCATCACGCATGATAGCCATAGCTCCACTGTCCGTGGTATAGGTATATTCATCTGTTCCCTGAATAATCTGGAATGGCATATCATAATCCGCACCCTTTGTCCGCCAATCCCGCATCCCTACCATCCAGCCTTCCGGGGCGATGGCGGCAAACAGCTCCGGGTACTGATCGGTCAATGCAACAGCAGCCGCGCCGCCGTTGGAAAAGCCGGTCACATACACGCGGCTTTTGTCAATCATCGGATAACGCTCAAATGCGTTGCGAACAAGTTCAGCAAAGTAGTCGGTATGGTTATATACGCTGTCGTAGCTGTCATAAAAAGGAGCGATCATCAAAAACCCCTCTTTTTCAGACACTTCCAGCCATCCGTTTTCCGACACCTGTTCCTCCGGCGTTCCGCCTGTCCAATGCAGATTCAGCGTCAGCGGCACGGTTCCGTCCGCACTGTCCTTGACGCAATTCGGTATATAGGCGAGGATTCTGTCCTCTGTTCCCAAATAGTAAGTTTCTGTCTGCATCCCTTCCGGTTCCTCCTTTTGCGGTGCATCGGGCGATTTTTCTTCTGACTCCGTCTGAGACGGCTCGGTGGAATCTGCCGGGACCTCCGCCTTGGCACACCCCGCAAAGGAAGTCAGCACAATGGCAAAGGCAAGCAGCACGGGGATTCTTCTCATAAATCCTGCTCCTTTACTGCGTGAGCATCTCTGCACACTGTCTCAGATAATCCACGATCTTCAAATGCTGCGGACAGGCGCGCTCACACTGCTTACATCCGATACAGTCTAAGGCGCGGCGTCCTTCCGGAATAGCCGCATAGTGTTCTTTCGCCTGTGCTGTCTGACCGCTTCCAAGCTGCAAGTTTGCCGCCGCAAAAATATCGGGGATCGGTATCTGCTTCGGGCATCCGTCCGTGCAGTAGTGGCAGGCGGTGCATGGGATTTCCGCTGAATTGCCGAGTATCTTCTGCGCTTTGCGGATAATTTTCTGCTCCTCCTCATTCAGCGGCTGAAAGTTTTTCATATACGAAAGATTATCCTCCATCTGGGCAAGGCTCGACATTCCCGAAAGCACAGTGATGATCCCGTCGAGACTTGCGACAAAACGGATCGCCCATGATGCGAAAGATGCGTCCGGAGCATACTCCCGAAACAGTTTTTGCACTTCCTTCGGCGGATTCGCCAGTTTGCCGCCCTTTACCGGCTCCATAACGACAATGGATTTCCCGTGCTTTCTCGCCACCTCATAATTGGCGCGGGATGATACGGTCGGATCGTTCCAATCAGCGTAATTGATCTGGAGCTGAATAAAATCCACCTCCGGATGTTCCGTCAAAAGCCTGTCAAGCAAATGAGGTCCCGCATGAAATGAAAATCCAAAGTTTTTAATGAGCCCCTCCGCTTTGCGCTCCTTTACAAAGTCCCAAATATGGTACTCATCGTACTTTTTATAATTGTTTTCCATGAAAGCGTGCATCAGGTAATAGTCAAAATATCCTGCCCCGGTACGCTCCAGACTTTTATAAAACTGTTCTTTTGCGCTTTTTTCATCGTGGCACATCATAAAAGCATTCAGCTTCGTTGCCAACGTGTAAGATTCCCTCGGATAACGGTCGACCAGGGCCTTTTTTATATCTGTCTCCGATGTGCCATACACAAATGCCGTATCAAAATAGGTAAAGCCCGCTTCCATGAATAAGTCCACCATCTTCTTTACCTGTTCAATATCTGTTCCCGCCCCTTTTTGCGGCAGACGCATCAATCCGAAACCCAGCTTTGGAGTTTCTTTTCCAAAATAATCTGACATGATCACAGCCCCTTTCCTTTTTCGTAATTATTCAGTTCCTTCATAGTTACGATGCGAAAATGCATTAAAAATCGCTTTGCGATGGCATTTTCGCACTCTTGAATCATATTCTTACGGTCTCAGCAGCAAGTGCTTCGACCTATTCTGAACAATTACCCTTTTTTCTATTGTCAAGCATTTTTATTATTTTTGCTGGATTCCCGCCAACGACTGCATTTGCCGGAACATCCTTCACAACCACCGCGCCTCCCGCAATCACGGCATTATCCCCTACCGTCACACCTGGCATGATCGTTACGCCCGCACCGATCCACACATGATTTCCAATGCGGACTGTTTTGCATTTCAGGATATAGCGGTCATCCAGATCGTGGTTATCCGTCACAATGGTCACATGGGGACCGATCTGAACCTGATCGCCGATTTCTATCCCACCAATCGACATTGCTGTAAAGCTGTGATTGATAAACACATTTTTCCCAAATGTTATCTGTTTGGGAAAATCAATCTGTACCGGCGTCATAATGGAAAGGCTTTCCGGGACATGGCCGTCAAAAAGCCTGCAAAATGCTTCCGTATGTTCCTCTGAATACGGTTCGGCATGATTCAGCCTGAAAAGTGCAATATCCGCTCTTCAAATCTTTCTGCAAGCAGCCGCTTTGTCATTCGCCATCTCCGCACGGCTTATTGCTTTCGCGGATATTATACCGCCTGCGTGATTATGACTCCACACCATTTCCGTCAAAAAGGGGTTTATGCCACAATTTCTGCAAAAATGTGGCATAAATACACACGTGTTGATTTTTATACATGAATGAATTATAATAAAACGTATATCAGATGGGAGTCAATCCCCCATCTGATATACGCTCCGCGAGGATGCGCAGAGATTCGGATAAGAAAATGTCTGCTAAAGCAGACCCGAATCTCGCGCCAAGACTCGCAAGCGAGTCTTGAATTGCTATGGAGGAATGGTCATGTCAAATACAGGAAAAGAAGATCTCCGCGTCATACGGACAAAGGAAGCCATCCGCAAAACT
>CANQTG010000120.1 GCA_947626715.1 uncultured Lachnospiraceae bacterium
GATATGGCCGCAGCGTCCGACGTTGTTGGGATGCAGAATATAGAGTCCCAAAACCTCCCCGCTCTCATCGTCGCAGGCGAGGCCGGTATAGGTCTGTTCCGTAAAGAACTTAAGGCCGCTTTCCAGATCAAGCAGGTCTAACTGCGGGAAGGCGACGCCCTCCTCGACCACCTGATTCCAGATCAGCACCGCCGCCGCGGTGTCCTTTTCTTCAAATTTGCGGACTGTGATTTTCATTGACAATTCTTCCTCTGGTTTCCGGACGGCCGCCTTGGAATCCCCCGGACAGCCGCCCCTTCGTTTTACTGATTTTTGTATACGACCCCGTCCTTCATAACGAACACACAGCGCTCCATTGTGCTGATGTCGTCGAACGGACTCTCGCAAAACGCCGTGATGTCGGCGAGCTTTCCGGCCTCGATCGTGCCGACGCGGCCGTCCATGCGGAGCATCTCGGAAGCGGTCTTCGTCGCGGCGAGCAGGCTCTCCGCGACCCCGAATTTCCCGTATCTCTGCATCAGTCCGAATTCGCAGGCCTGAAGGCCGTGGAAATTAAAGTAGGTACCGGCGTCGGTCCCGAAGGCGATCTTCACGCCCTTTTTGCGGCAGAGCTCAAGATTCCGGCCGTGATTCTCCAGACACAGCTTCGCCTTCTCCACCGCCTCTTTCGGAAGCGAATCGCCGTTTTTGACGATATTGTAAGCCGCGACGATCGTCGGGACGAGATAGGTTCCGTGCTCGGCCATCATGTCCATGCACTCCTCATCCATCAGCATTCCGTGCTCGATCGAGGTGATCCCGGCCCGGACCGCGTTCTTGATGCCGACCGCGCCGTGCGCATGGGCGGACGAGAGCTTCCCGCGGCTGTTGGCAACGTCGATCGCCGCCTTCATCTCCTCGTAGGTAAAATCGGGCGCTCCCGGCTCGTCGCCGATGGACATGACGCCGCCGGTCGCCATCAGTTTGATCTGGTCCGCTCCGTATTTCAGCGTGTAGCGGGCGTTCCTTATCGCACCGTCAACACCGTCGGAGATCAGCCCCATCGTCGTCGCCCCGTAGATATCCGGATTCAGATGCGAATCGGAATGTCCGCCGGTCGTCCCGAGCGGGCGTCCGGAAACAACCATCCGCGGGCCCTCCACGATCCCGGCGTTAATCGCGTTGCGCAGGGAAACATCGACGAAGCCGTAAGAGCCCTCGTCACGGACCGTCGTAAATCCGGCAAGCAGGTCCTTTTTCGCGTTTACCATGCTCATGAAGGCAAAATCTCCCGCCAGGGCGTTGATCTGCGAATCCATGCAGCCCGGTTTTCCGTCGTATGCCGTGTGCAGATGGGTGTCGATCAAGCCCGGCATGACAAATCTGCCGCTTAAATCGATCACCTCACAGCCATCCTCCGAAACCTCTCCGGCCTGAAAAACCCCGGTGATCGTATTCCCCTCGATCAGGATGGCGGCGTTTTCAAGAACGCTTCCGTCCTTCGCCGTAAAAAGCTTTCCGCATTTGATTAACGTTTTCATTTCAGCCTCCTTTTTTCATCGGTGCGCCGCAGGATCTCCTCCAGCGTGCGCGAAAACTCCTCCAGTCCGCCTCGTCAAAGCGGTTAAGCAACGGGCTGTCGATATCAAGAACTCCGTACAGTGTCCCATCCCGGTGAAGCGGAATGACGATCTCCGAATTTGAAGCGCTGTCGCAGGCGATGTGCCCGGGAAAGCTGTGCACGTCGGCAACCAGCTGCGTCTCATCCGTTTTTGCCGCGGTCCCGCAGACTCCCTTTCCGACCGCGATCCGCGTGCAGGCCGGTTTTCCCTGAAACGGCCCGAGGATCAGCTCGCCGTCCCGGTACAGGTAGAATCCCGCCCAGTTGAGCTCCGGTAACGACTCAAACAAAAGAGCCGAAGCGTTGGCAAGATTGGTGATCTCGTACTCCGCGTCCCCGGCCAGGGAGCGGAGCTGCCCGCAGAGCAGGCTGTAGTCTGCATGATCCATAATCTCCTCCGTATGTTTCATTCTTCCCGTACGTCTCATTTCCCCGTATGTCTCATTTTTCCCATCCGTCTCATTTTTCCGGCCGGTCCAGTCTTCCGAGGACCGTTTCCGCGGCCCTTGTCGCCGCCAGAAGGCCCCCCTCCGCATCAAACAGGAGCGCTCCCACCGTCAGGCCCTCCGCGGCCCGCCGTCCGCAGAACCGGTCTATGCGCTTTGCAAGGATGTCCATCGTTTCGGAAAGAAGACCGGCACGCCGCAGAAGGTCGACCGCCTCGTTCGTCGTGTTGGCCGCCTGGATTTCCCTGAGCAGGGGAAGCTCTGCCCCGGCCACGAGCGCGCAGGAAAGCAGGGTGTCGATGCGCCCGTCCCCCTCTCTGGAATGCGTATTCATGATCCCGTTCCCGAGCTTGACGAGCTTTCCGGCGTGTCCGGCAAGCAGAAGCCCCGTAAAGCCAAGTCCGCTCGCCGCATCGATCGTCTCTCCGATAAAATTGCTGCAGACGACGGCCGGAATCCGCTCCGCCCTCTCCGGCCCGAGATAGCGTCTCAAAAATTCGCGGCCCATATTGCCGGGAACCGCAAAAACGGTCTCCGCTCCCTCCGCGCGCAGAACGCTGAGTCTTGCGCGTATCGTATCGGCGAGCGCCGCGTCGCTCATCGGTTCGACGATGCCGCTTGTCCCGAGGATCGAGATCCCGCCGGTGATCCCCAAGAGGGGATTGAAGGTCTTTTCCGCAATCTCCGCGCCTCCCGGAGCGGAGACGGTGATCCGGACGGCACCCGTCCCCCCGCATTCTTCCAGTATCTCCGAGACCGCCGCCCCGATCATCCGCCGCGGTACCGAGTTGATCGCCGCCGCCCCCACCGGCTGGTCGAGCCCCGGCAGGGTCACGCGCCCTACGCCCGCCCCGCCCTCGATATGCAGCGCGCGATCCGTATCTCCTCCGCCCTTTTTAAGGGAGACTCTTGCGCCGATCAGCATCCCGCTCGTGACGTCGGGGTCGTCCCCGCCGTCCTTTCTCACGGCGCAGCTTACCTGCGTCTCCCCGCGCACGATATGGCAGAGCTGCGCCGTATAGGGGATCCCCTTAGGCGTTTTGATCGTGATCTGCGTTTTCTCCTTTCCGGTCAGCAGCATATAGGCGGCCGCCTTTGCCGCCGCCGCCGCGCAGCTTCCCGTCGTAAACCCATGCCGCAGCCCGCCCATCTATTCGTTCCCCATCTGATACAGAATAGCGTTGCAGATCGCCGCCGCCACATTGCTGCCGCCCTTTCGCCCGCAGTTTACGATATACGGCACGTCCGTTTTCAGGATCAGTTCCTTTGCGGCCTCCACATTCACAAAGCCCACCGGCACGCCTATGATAAACGCGGGCCGGTAAGTCCCGCTCTCTATCATCTCATACAGCCTGATCAGAGCCGTAGGCGCGTTGCCGACCGCGAAGACGACCGGCTTTTTGATCCGGGCCGCCATTTCCATACTGACCGCAGCGCGGGTCGTCCCCCGCTCCTTCGCCATGCGCATTACCGCCTCCTCTGCCATAAAGCAGTGCGCCGCTCCGCCAAAGCGCGCCAGAAGCCTTTTATTGATCCCCGCGAGCGCCATATTCGTATCCGTCACGATATCGGCCCCGTCCCCGATCAGTCTTTTTGCCGTTTCCACCGCATTCTCCGAATAGCGCAGCGTCTGCGCGTATGTGAAATCCGCCGTCGTATGGATCACCCGCTTTGTGATAAGAGCCTGTTCTTTGGGAAGCGTAACGCCCCTTTCCTCCAGCTCCTTTGAAATGATCGCAAAGCTCCTTTTTTCAATCTCTTCCGGCTGCACGTGCTCGATCCCGTTCATTTCCATTCTCCTATCGCCTTTAATAATCTTACGTTTTCTTCCCTGCGCTTGACCGCGATCCGGTAATATCCCTTTCCTAAGCCGCGGAAATTCCCGCAGTCCCGTATCAGGATCCCCTTTTGCAGCAGCTCCTCATATAACGGCCTGCCGCTGCGGATCAGGATAAAATTCGCGTCTCCCGGATATACCTCCGCCCCCAGACGGCGAAGCCCCTCCGAAAGGAAGCGCCGCTCCCGCTCTACCAAGCGGGCCGTCTCCTCCATAAAATCCGTAAAAACGGACGGCTGCGCGCAGGCGCGCCCAGCCGCCTGCGCGAATACGGAAAGGTTCCACTCCGGGAGCTGGCGTTTGATCTTCGCAAGCAAAGGGCCGCCGCTCCCTAGCAGATAACCGAGCCGCACGCCCGGGACCGCACAGATCTTCGTAAACGCCCGGACGATCAAAAGGTTTTCATAGTTCCCAAGCTCCGGCAGCATGGAACGCCCCGCATTGCAAAATTCGATAAAGCATTCGTCAAAAACCGCCGTGATCCCCCTTTGCTTACAGATATCCAGCAGCCTGAGCAGATAGCCGCGCTCCGCCAGCGCTCCGGTCGGATTATTGGGATTGGCGAAAAATACAAGCTCCGTATCCGCTCTCAGCGCCTCAAAAAGGCCCTCGTCCGGCCGATACCCCGTTTCCTCCTTATACGGGTAATAAACGATCGTTCCCTCCCCGGCTCCGGCCGCGTACTCATATCCGTAAAAGGACGGAACCGGTATCAGCGTCTTTTTCGGCTTCAGGGCATGGACGATAGCCATAAAAAGCTCCGAGGCCCCGTTCCCGAACAGGAGCCAGCTTTCGGGAACCCCAAGCCGCGCGCTCAGCCCGCTTCTTAACTCCCTCTCTTCGATATCCGGGTAGTTCCGGCACAGGCCGACAGCCTCATGCAGCGCCGCCGCCACGCCATCCGGTATCCCCAGAGGATTGACATTGACGGAAAAATCCAGCTTTACGCGATTGCCGTAAATATCCCCTCCATGTATCCCGCTCATACGCTCACCACATCCTCCCGCAGATCATGACCGCCGCTAAAAGGAGCAGGCAGGCGCCCTCTCCCAGACAGGCCGTCAAGAGCATAAGGCGTCCGGCGCGCCTGATATCCTCATGCTCCGCCGCTCTCACCGCGTCCCCGATATAGGGCTTTTTAACGGTCTTCCCAAAATAGCTGGCGTCCCCGCCCAGCCGGATACCGAGCGCTCCCGCGCAGGCAGCCTCCGTCTGCGCAGAGTTGGGACTGGCATGATTGCGCCTATCTCTCCTGTATACCGCATACGCCCGTCTCCCGGAAAAGTCCGCGCCGCCGCAGTACGCCGCCGCGATCATCAGATACGCGCCCGCCCGGGAAGGGATCAGATTCACAAGATCGTCCAGTCTTGCCGCGGCCCTCCCAAAATACAGATATTTCCTGTTCTTATAGCCGACCATCGAATCCAGCGTATTGACCGTCTTATAAAAAAATCCCAGAATGGGGCCGCCCAGAGCCGTATACAGCATTGGCGCGATCACGCCGTCCGAGGTATTTTCCGCTACGGTCTCCACGGCGGCCTTTACTACCCCTTCCGTATCCAGTCTCTCCGTATCCCGTCCCACGATCATGGAGAGCGCCCTTCTGGCCGCCTCTAAGCTGCCGCTCTCAAGCTGCCGGTATACCTTCATACTCTCGTCCCGCAGGCATTTGGCGGCCAGAAGCTGATAAGTCATGACCGCCTCCACCGCCGTCCCAAGAACGGGATGCAGACGGTACGCCCCCAGCAGGAGCGCCGCCGCGGCTATACAGGCAACAGACGGCGCGGCCGCCGCCAGCACGATCCCCATTTTTTCTTCCGCCTCTGCTCTTCCCGCCGCCTTCCCCAGCAGATATTTCTCCATTTTCTCGATCATTTTTCCGATCAGGCGGACCGGGTGGGGCAGGACATGCGGATCGCCAAGCAGCAGATCGAGAACAAACCCCAGAAAGAACGCCGTTATATGATACCGCATGACGCAGCTCTCCTCTCATAAGCCTTTTCTTATTTTATCCTCTGTCCGAGCCCGCATATCACGCGCACCACCTCCTGCGCCTGCTCCGCGAGCTGCGTAAGGAGCCTGCCCGTCCGTTCCCTGTATTCCCGTTCCGAATCGTCCGTCGGCACAATGCCGTTTCCGATCTCATCGCTGATGACGATACAGTCGGGACAGCGCTCTAAAAAGGCGGCGGCCTCTTCTTCCGGCCTTCCTCCCTGCATAAGGCGCGCTTTCACCCAGCGGTGAAAATGATTGACGATGACCGCGCCCTCCTGCGCCTGATCGGGCAGCGTCCCGTCCCATACCGGGCTGCCCGCTAGTCCGTATGTTTTTAAGGCATACCGCAGCTTTCCCTGCGCATATCCGCCGATTATCAGCTTCATTCTCTT
>CANQTG010000121.1 GCA_947626715.1 uncultured Lachnospiraceae bacterium
CGTTTACAAAACAGGACTTTCATTTACAAAACGGGATTCTTGGGTTACAAACGGGACTCTCGGCTTGCTATTCACCGCTATTCACCCCACATATTGATTTTTTTGCCGGAAACGAATATACTATACATACAAAATGATGGAAAACGTAGTGAAAAATAGTTATCAAATGGAGGAATCAATATGGCAGAGCAGGTCTTGAATCAATTTCGTTCCGATAAGGCGCTGAGAGAGGATTGTATCGCTATTTACGAAGCGTTGGGCATGGATTTAAATACGGCGTTTCGAATGTTTATGGAGCGCACCCGTATGGTAAGGGGGCTTCCGTTTCCGGCGGTGCTTCCTGAAACGAGGCTGACCAGAGAAGAAGCAAAGAGAGCGATTGACGATATGCGGGCGGAAGCGGCAAATCTCCCGGAAATGACGCTAGATGAGATCAATGCGGAGATTTATGCGGCGAGAGCAGAGAGGAAAGAGGGGAAATGAGGTATTATGCAGTATTTGATACGAATGTGTTGATCTCTTCTTTGCTGACAAAGCGGACGGATACCGCGACAGCGAGAGTGATAGACGCGATACCTTCAGGAGCTATTATCCCGCTATATAATCAGGAGATATTAGAGGAATATAATGAAGTCCTTCACAGAGAAAAATTTCCCTTTCGCGAGGAACAAATCCGAAAGATTTTGACGATGTTCCGTCAGTTCGGTCTGGCGGTCAATCCAAGCCCGACAGGGGAAATCCTTGTCGATATGGACGATCTTGTTTTTTATGAGATCGTAATGGAAAGACGAAATGACGATGCATATCTGATTACCGGAAATATCCGCCATTTTCCAAAACGCGATTTTATTGTTACGCCGTCGGAAATGATAGCGATTCTTTATAAAGACTTTACTTTATAAAGAGGAAAATCTTCAAGACTCGCCTGCGAGTCTTGGCACGAGATTCGGATCTGCCTTAGCAGACATCTTATGATCTGAATCTCTGCCCGCTTTTTACCCGATAAAAGCGGGAAAATATAAAATAAAGATAAAATCTGAAAGAAATTGTAAAATAAACTTTATTTTTTAAAATGTTTGTGTTATAATAGCTTTGTTGAGATTCAAGACAAGGTTTTGGGGCATTAGCGCAGTTGGGAGCGCGCCACATTCGCATTGTGGAGGCCGTGGGTTCGAATCCCATATGCTCCATTTCAGTATTGCAAAAGACAGGGGCAAAGCAAACATACTTTGCTCCTGTTTGGCACAGGGAATCTTGTAGTTGTCCGTATTTCTTTTTTAGGGGGGGGAGAAGGATACGGGCGTTTGCTCATTCCGGTTATCAGCCGCTTTTGAATCTGCCGAACCTGACGGAGGAAGCGTATGAGCATGGTAGATAATATCTTAAAGAATGAATTGTTTGAAGCGTTTGCCAATGCTTCCGCGAATATCTATATCTATGTCTGCGATATGAAAAAGGATTATTCGCGCTGGTCCCAAAATACGGTGAAGGATTTTGGAATGAGCGGCGAGTATCTGGAGAACGCGGGAGCGCAGTGGATGGAGAAGGTCCACCCTGACGACAGGGCGGCCTATCTGGAGGATATCGACGCCTGCTTTTCCGGGCGTTCGACGCGGCATAGCTGCCAGTACCGGGCGAAAAACATATATAATGAATATGTCTGGCTGGAATGCAAGGGCAGCGTGATAAACGATGAGAACGGGGAGCCCGCCGTGTTCGCCGGCCTGATGATGAGGCTGGATAATCAGAATAAATACGACCCCCTGACGCATCTTTTGACGGGCTTTGAAATGCAGAATTATGACTTTTCCCGCCAAACGGGGTCGCTTTTGTTTCTGGGGATCAATGATTTCCGCAAGATCAATAATGTGGGCGGCTATCAGTACGGCGATAAGGTCTTAAAGTTCCTTGCGGAGCGTCTCGTGCAGGCGGCCGGGAAGAAGGATATCGTCTATCGTCTTCAGGGCGATGAATTTATCGTGCTCTCGCAGGACAAGACGAGAGAGGATATGCTGCGGCTGTTTGAAACGATAAGCGATATCTGCGGCAAGCGCAGCACGTTTCCCGAAGGGATACGCAATTTTACCCTTTCGGGCGGTATCGTGAGCTGGCCGGAGGACGGGGCGAATTATCGCGAGCTTTTGGATAATCTGTCCCATTCCTATGAATACGCGAGAGAGAACAGGAGAGGGCAGGCGGTCGCCTTTTCCGATCAGATCATAGAGAGCTATGAGCGCAATCTCCGTCTGCAGAATGCGCTGGCGGAGAGCATTAAGAACGATTTCTGCGGTTTTGAGCTTTATTTCCAGCCGATCTTGGACAGCGGGACGAGAAGGATCATCGGCTGTGAATCATTGCTGCGCTGGAAATCGGCGAAGATACAGGACGTCGCGCCGTATGAATTTATCCGTATACTGGAGAGCAACGGCCAGATACGCGACGTGGGGATATGGGTCATGGAGACCGCCCTTCGTCATGCGGCAAAATGGCAGAAGAGATTTGGCGATATCTATGTGAGCTTTAATGTTTCCTATCTGCAGCTTATGGACAGCGAATTTGTGGAAAGGCTGATCGAGAGCGCGAAGCGCAGCGGCGTAGACGTGAGCCGCGTTATGGTCGAGCTGACGGAGAGCTGTCAGGTGGAGGATATCGCGTTGCTTTCCCAGCATTTTGACAGGCTGCGCGGAATGGGATTTAAGATCGCGATGGACGATTTCGGGACGGAATACGCTACGTTTGGGATCCTTCATGATGTGAGCATGGACGTGTTAAAGATCGATCAGAAGTTTGTGCGCGGCCTGCTCCGCGAGGGCAATATCACGGATCTGGCGATCATCGAGAGCGTGGTGGACATGTGCCGGCGCTTATCGATCCAGACCGTGGCAGAGGGCGTGGAAACGGAAGAGATCCAGAACATGGTGCAGAATATCGGCGTATCGTATCTGCAGGGCTTTTTGTATTCCAGACCGGTGCCGGAGGCGGAATTTGAAAGAATGCTCATAGAAAGGGAGATAGGGGCCTAGCGCCCCTTATGCGGAAACGGTTTCAAAGTAAGATACATCGAAAGGATGCTTCTGATAGAAAGGGAGTATCCTTTTCATATGTCCGTATTGCGCCGCCTTGATATAGAATGCGAGGAGAGTATGGAGAGAAAACAGGAATGGGAAGTAGGGGGCTATCAGTTCGGCTCCCCCAAAGACGCGGAGCTCGCGAGGGCGGAGCTGGAAAAGATCGCGTATATGGAAAAAAGGATGCGCTATGACCAGCCGGAAAGCGTTCTCCAAGTCTATAACAAAGCGGTGGAAACGAGGGTGTTCCAGACGCCGGTAGGCTTCCAATATCTGCAGAAGGTGAAGGGCTTTCTGGCGGAACAGGGGCTTTCCGAGCGTGCTAAAGGCATCCCGCTGTATCAGGTATACAGCTATGACCCGAATGAAAAGCTGGAACGCCGCGTCGCGCCGAGGCATGTGCAGCCGAGCCAGTATAAGCGGCTGCGCGGCCAGCTCAGGCGTTCCGTGCTCTTAAATATCATATTGGCGATTTTGGTGGCCGCGATGTTTGCGATCGCCCTGAACAGCGACAATCCCAATATCTTGAACTATAAAAAAAATCTGACCGACCAATATGCCGGCTGGGAGCAGGAGCTGAGCGAGAGGGAAGCGGTCATCAGGGAAAAGGAACGCGCGCTGTCGGCGCAGGAATAGGAGTAAGGATATGGAACCGATCAGGATTCTGGTAGTAGACGACGAGAGCCGGATGAGAAAGCTGGTTCGGGATTTTTTGGTAAAGAGCGGCTATACGGTGCTGGAAGCGGGCGACGGAAGGACGGCGCTGGATCTCTTCTTTGCGCAGAAGGATATCGCGATGGTGATCTTAGATGTGATGATGCCGGAGATGGACGGCTGGCAGGTATGCAGGGAGATCAGGCAGTATTCCAAAGTGCCGGTGATCATGCTGACGGCGAAATCGGACGAGCAGGACGAGCTGATGGGATTTGAGCTGGGAGTGGACGAATATATCTCCAAGCCCTTTAGTCCCAAGATACTGGTGGCCAGAGTCGAGGCGATCCTGCGCCGGACGGGGCAGGCCAGCGCGACGGAAACGCTTGCATACGACGGGATCGTTCTCGACAGGGAGGCGCACCGGCTTACGATAGACGGCAGGGAGGTCGAGCTGAGCTATAAGGAATTTGAGCTGCTGGCATATTTTATGGAAAATAAGGGCATTGCGCTCTCCAGAGAGAAGATCCTCAATCATGTGTGGAACTATGATTATTTTGGAGACGCGCGGACGATCGACACCCATGTCAAAAAGCTGCGCAGTAAAATGGGCGCAAAGGGAGAGACGATCCGCACCATCTGGGGCATGGGCTATAAATTCGGAGGAGAATGATCGGGCAGTATGAAATATTCCATAAAGAAGCAGTTCGCGCTGGTCTATATCGGGTTGATGGCGGCTACGATCCTATGCTGCTGGTTCATCAACAGCACGTTTCTGGAAAACTACTATATGAATAATAAGCAGCACGCGCTGCTGGACGTATATGCCCGCATGAATGCGGCCTTTGCGGACGGCAGCGTGGAATCGGAGGAATTTGACATCGAGCTTCAAAAGCTCTGCGGCAAATACAATGTAAGTATGCTGCTGCTCGACGAGGATTCGCAGACGCTGAAAGCGACGATGCACGAATCCGATATCTTAAAGCGGCAGCTTCTTGACAATATCTTTTTTTCCAATGTGCATCCCGACCAAGAAAAGATACTAGAGCGCACGGACGATTATGTGCTCCGCAGTATGTCCGATCCGAGAACGCATACGGAATTTATCGAGATGTGGGGATTTTTGGAGAGCGGGAACCTGTTCCTGATCAGGACGCCTAAGGAGTCGATCATGGAAAGCGTCGGTATTGCAAACCGTTTTTTGGCCTATACCGGACTGGCCGCTATCCTGATCGGGAGTATCGTGATCTGGTTCGTATCCAAGAAGATCACGGAGCCGGTCCTAGAGCTGGCCGGGATCTCGGAGAAGATGATACGTCTGGATTTTGATACGAAATATGAAGGCAGGATGAAAAACGAGATCGGCGTTTTGGGGGAAAATATCAACCAGCTCTCCCGCACGCTGGAAAAGACCATTTCAGAGTTAAAGACCGCGAATAACGAGCTGCAGAAGGACGTGGAGAAAAAGGAAAAGATCGACGAAATGCGCAAGGAGTTCCTTTCCAACGTCTCCCATGAGCTGAAAACGCCGATCGCCCTGATTCAGGGTTACGCCGAGGGACTGCTGGAGAATATCAACGACGATGCGCAGAGCCGGAACGACTACTGCGAGGTCATCGTAGACGAGGCCGGCAAGATGAATCAAATGGTGCAAAAGCTCCTGACGCTGAACCAGCTGGAATTTGGCAACGATGTGGTGGCGATGGAACGCTTTGACCTGATGGATATGACGGAGACCTTCCTGCAGTCGATGGATATCCTGCTTAGGCAGAGCGGGATCCGGGTCAGAGTGGAGGGGGAAAAGCCCTGCTATGTCTGGGCCGATGAGGATAAGGCGGGCGAGGTCCTTAGGAACTATTTCAGCAACGCCATGAACCACTGCAAGGGGGAAAAGATCATCCATATAAAGCTCGTCAGGACGCAGGATAAGGTGCGTATGAGCGTGTTCAATACGGGAGAGCCGATCCCCGACGAGGCGCTTCCCCATATCTGGGAGAAATTTTATAAGGTCGATAAGGCGAGAACGAGGGAGTATGGAGGAAGCGGCGTGGGACTCTCCATCGTAAAAGCGATCATGGAGGCCATGAACGGGGACTACGGCGCGGTCAATTATGAAAACGGCGTAGAATTTTGGTTTGAGCTTGCCGCAAAGTAGAAGGCGTGCGAAGCGTGCGCCCGGGGCGGATATTTCTGCTTGAGGACTGGCACAAATCGTGATAAAATAATAGAAATATATGCGGTAAG
>CANQTG010000122.1 GCA_947626715.1 uncultured Lachnospiraceae bacterium
CATCGCGTACAGCGCGTGCCGGAGACGGAATCGGGCGGACGGATCCATACCTCGACAGTCACGGTAGCGGTGATGCCGGAGGCTGAGGAAGTCGATGTGCAGATCGATGAAAAGGATATCCGTATCGATGTAATGCGCGCTTCGGGAAACGGCGGGCAGTGCGTCAATACGACGGATTCCGCGGTGCGTCTGACGCATTATCCTACGGGGATCGTGGTTTACAGTCAGACGGAAAAATCACAGCTTCAGAATAAAGCGAAGGCGTTTGCCCTGCTGCGCGCGAAGCTGTACGATATCGAGTGCCAGAAGGCGCATGATGCGGAGGCGGAGGCGCGAAGGAGCCAGATCGGTACGGGAGACCGCTCCGAAAAGATACGCACCTATAATTTCCCGCAGGGGCGCGTAACGGATCATCGTATCAATTTAACGCTCTATAAGCTGGATAAAGTCCTGAACGGCGACATTCAGGAGATCATCGACGCATGTATCGCGGCGGATCAGGCGGCGAAGTTAAGTCGGATGAACGAGGCGGGATGAGTAAGACGGCGGGTGACACCCTTCCTTTCTTGACAGGGTTTGAGACGGAAGGGTAAAATAATTATATTATGTGCCGGAACGGAAAAGCGGGGAAACAGAGCTGTGAACTGGGACGGCAGAGCGGAAAACGGGAAATAGCAGGCCGAAACGCCGGAGCGGAAAACTGGATTACCGAAGCTGTGAGCCGGAGCGGCAGAGCAGAAAATTGAGATCATAGCGTTGGAAAACGAGCGGCGAAGCAAGGGAATCGGAATAACGGAGCTAGAGACTGGAACGTCAGAGCCGAGAACTGTGATAACGGAGTTGAAAACTGGGACTGCGGAGTGGAAAATCGGAGTAGCAGAGCAGAAAATTGAGATCATGGCGTTGGGAAACAAGGACGAAGCAAGGGAATCGGGATAACGGAGCTAGGGACTGGAACGTCAGAGCAGAGAACTGTGATAACGGAGTTGAAAACCGGAACTGTGGAGTAGAAAACTGTAATCATGAAGGCGTAAACCGGAGAGATAGAGCGGAAAATTGGGATAACAGAGTCGGAAATCGGGCATTGAAGCCAAGAAATGGAGCAATAGAGCAAGGAATTAGAGCGTCGAAATCGGGAAACGGGATAATGAAGCCGTGAGACGGGACACTAGAGTGGAAAACTGGGGAAGCAGAGCTCTGCGCTGGGGTGTTGGAGCAGAGAACTGCGATAACGAAGCGGAAAACCGGAACGGCAGAGCCACAAACCGGGAATAGCAGAACTGTGAATTGAGATACCGGAGCGGAAAACCGGAGAGACAGAGCAGAAAATGGGGATAATAGAGTCGTGAGCCGGGGCAGTGGAGCGGAAAACCGGGGCGGTAGGATAGGATAAACGCTGGAATATACGGAACCATCTGGAGAGATGGAGGGGAGAAAGCATGAAGAATCGGAAAGGCGCAGGAAACATCAAGAAAAACGGAGTAAGGAGCGCGGCCGCGCTGTTGGCGGCGCTTTCTGTACTTGGGACAGGCTCCAGTTTTATTGTAAACGCTCAGGAGGGCACGGGGCAGCCTGCGGCTGCCGGGAGCGATATCGCGCAGACAGCCGAGGAGAGTACGGCGCAGGCGGGGACTGCGGAGAATACGGAACCGGCCTCTGAAACGACAGCTCCGAATGCGTCTGGGACGGCGGAAAAAACGGAAAGCAGCATTGACGAGCAGGTCAGGGCTTTCTATAACGATTCCGTGTTTGTGGGAGATTCCATTATGCTGGGGTTTCGCAGATATTCCATGAAACATAAGAACGACGCGTTCCTAAAGAACCTTAAATTTCTTGCGGCGGGAAGCTATTCCGTCAGAAACGCTCTGGTGAGCAAGGACGACCCGGAGAATATCCATCCCGTATATCAGGGGGAAAAGCGCTGTATATGGGAGAGCATTTCCCTGATGAAAGGCAAACGCATATTTATCATGCTGGGCATGAACGATCTGAATCTTTCCGGGATTCCGGGTATCTGCGATAACTATAAGGAACTGATAGGCAAAATCAAAGAAAGCAATCCCGACAGCGAGATCTATATCATGGGCATGACCTATGTGCTTCATGGGGCGGAAAAGGGAAGGCTTCGAAATGATACGATACGCGAATATAACAGCGCGCTGGAAGCGCTTGCCGCTGAAAATGGCTGGCATTATCTGAATCTTGCAGATACGCTTGCCGACAAGAATGGAGATCTCGCGCCGCAGTATTGCAGCGACGGCTTTGTGCACCAGAGCGCCGCGGCGTATGTCGTATGGGAGAAGACCCTGAAGGAGTATGCGCTGGAGCAGATCATGCAGCAAATAAAAGAGACGGAAGAGGCAGCGCCGGAAACGGAAATACCGACGCTGGAAACAGAAGCGCCGGAAACGGAAATAGAGACGACGATACCGAATGCAGCGCCGACAGCGGCAGTACCGATACCGGGAGCGGTAACGCCGGCCCCGGAAGTAGCGCCGCCGACGTCAGCGCCGGAAACTATAGCGGCTGCGCCGATTGGGTAGGCGGCAACGCCGAAATGTAAAGCAGATTGTCGATACCGGAAGCGGCGCAGGAGAGCGCGCCGCCGGGAGTATAGGAGAGGGAGAAAATGAGAAAGAGGAACATATGCGCCGGTTTGTTTTTAACGGCAATGCTTTTGACAGCCTGCGGAGCAGCGGCCGGAGAGGAAACAGCAAAAGGGCTCCAACAGGGCGTGCAGGAGGAGCAGACGGCGGCGCCTTCGGAACCAAAAAGCGAGGACGCAGCGCCTATGACCGTGTCGGAGATCTATCAGGATATTGTCGATCATGTGGAGCTGGTATCGCCCGTTGAGATGGATGGCGAAACGATCTCTAGCTATTACGGCATAGAGCCGGAAACGCTGGAAGATTATATATTTGTGGTATCGGAGGATGCGACCAGCGCGGAAACCGTCGTTATCATGAAGGTAAAAGATACGGAAAAGATCGAGGATATAAAGAGCGCGCTGGAACTGGTGATAGACGAAAAAAGGGCCGAGATGGAAAATTATCTGCCGGAGCAGTTCCAGATCGTCGATGAGAGCGCGGTGGAATCGAAGGATGATTATGTGTGGCTGGTCATTTCAGAGAAGCGGGCCGATATCCTTGCACGCATTGAACAGGATATTTAAGGCGGAAGGAGAGAAAAGCCGTGGTATTTAGCAGCATACCGTTTCTTTTTTTCTTTCTGCCCGTCTGCCTGTTTTTGTATGGCATAGTTCCCAGCCGTTTTCGGAATACGATATTGCTGGCGTTCAGCCTTTTCTTTTATGCGTGGGGAGAACCGGTCTATCTGCTCCTGCTTTTGTTTATCTCGTTTTCCGATTATACAAACGGCAGGCTGATGGCTCGTTTTGGGACAACGAGAGCCAGACGGAGGATGTTTCTCCTCGTTTCGGTCGGGATCGATCTGTCCGTGCTGGCTTTTTTCAAATATGCGGATTTTCTGATCCATACCGTAAACGGGATCGCAGGGACATGCTTTCCTGCGCTGGGACTGGGGCTTCCGGTGGGGATAAGCTTTTTTACGTTTCAGACTATGAGCTATATCATAGACCTTTATCGGGAAGAAGTGCCCGCGGAGCATAGTTATCGGGATTATCTTACGTATGTTTCCATGTTCCCGCAGCTTGTGGCGGGCCCGATCGTGCGTTATTCTGCGGTACGAGGGGAGCTGCGTTCCAGACAGATCGGAAAAGAGGACGTGCAGGATGGCGTTTTGCGCTTCCTTCGGGGTCTGTTTAAAAAAGTGCTGCTGGCCAATCAAATCGGCAGGCTTTGGGAAGAGATCCATCGGCTTGGTTCGGGAGAGATCTGCGCGGCGACGGCTTGGCTTGGAGCGTTGGCCTTCACTTTGCAGCTCTATTTTGACTTCAGCGCATACAGCGATATGGCGATCGGCATGGGGCGTATGCTGGGATTTCATTTCCCGGAGAATTTCCGCTATCCGCTTTCCAGCGTATCCATTACGGATTTCTGGCGGCGCTGGCATATATCGCTCGGCACATGGTTTCGGGATTATGTCTATATTCCGTTGGGAGGCAATCGCAGGGGGATGGGAAAGCATTTGAGGAACATACTGACGGTATGGTTCCTCACAGGATTATGGCACGGGGCTTCATGGAATTTTGTGCTGTGGGGGCTTTATCACGGACTGCTGCTGATTCTGGAAAAATATGTATGGGGCGAACGGTTAAAACGCTCTCCCAAGTGGGTGCAGCATTTGTATGCCCTGACGGCCGTTACGGCGGGCTTTGTCCTGTTCGTATGCGAGGATACGGCAGATATGACAGGATATCTGTGCGCTATGGCCGGGCGTTCGGGCAATGGGATATGGGGAAGCGAATTTTTGTGGTATGCGGGGAATTACGGCTTTATCCTTCTTATCGCCGTCCTTTTAGCCTTTCCGCTGTATCCGTGGCTTCGGGAGTGGGCACAGCGCTGCAAAAAAGCGGCTCCTGTTTGCTTTGCGCTGTCTTTAGCAGGGTATGCGGCGTTATTTTTACTGTCCGTTTCCTTTTTGGTGAGCGATACCTACAATCCGTTTTTGTATTTCAGATTCTGAGCGCTGTTTGAAACGGGGGATACAGATTGGAAAAGTATAAAGCGTGGATCGCGTATATACCGGTATTTTTCACGGTATTATTGGCCGTTTTGCTTGTATTTTCCGATAAAAAAGAGTTTTCGGAAAATGAAAACCGCTTTTTGGCCGCTAGGCCGGTCTTTCGTCTTGAGGAAGTTAAGAACGGTAAATATATGGAAAACTGGAATGATTATCTGACGGATCATTTCCCTTTCCGTGATACCTTTGTGGGCGCCGCTGCCGCCGCAATGAGGCTGAGCGGGCGCAAAGAGATAAACGGCGTGTTCGTGACGCAAGGCGGACAGCTTATCGAGGATTACGCCGCGCCGGAAAATACCGAGAGGATAGGGAACATATTCCGGGAATTTTCCGAGAAACTGGGAGGGCGCGTGCGGCTTAGGCTGATGCTTGTCCCTACGGCGGTGTCTGTATACGGGGAAAAGCTTCCCCCATACGCGCCGGTAAGGGATCAGATGGAAACGGCCAACGCCCTGTATGAAGCGGCGGGGATCGCGCCTATCGACTGCGCCGAGGAGCTGCGCCGGGAAAAATCCAACGGAGAATTGTATTACCGCACAGATCATCACTGGACTACATTTGGCGCTTATGCGGGGTACCGGGCCTATTGCGGGCAGATGGGGTTTGACGCCGTTCCGTTAGATCAGTGGGACAGGAAAGTCGTGACGGAGGATTTTCGGGGGACGCTTTATTCGAAGGTAAGGGATTATCGTACAGCGCCGGATCGGATCACCGTGTATTCCTATCCCAAAGATGAGTTAAGCGTAAAATATCTGGATACCGGCGAAACCTCTCACAGTCTTTATAATTTTGACTATCTTGGTCAAAAAGACAAGTACTCGCTTTTTCTCAATAATCTCCATCCCCTGATTGAGATCGACAATCCGGCCGCAGAAAGCGGCAGGAAGCTGGCGCTGATAAAGGACAGCTACGCCAATTCCATCGTCCCTTTTCTGGCGCACCATTACCGGAAGATCTATGTATTTGACACCCGCTATTACAGGGACGGTCCTTCCTCTTTCATAAAGGGGCTTGACGGCGATATCGATGTGGTGTTGCTCTACAATATGAACACGCTGGATACGGATTCGGGAATACGGGGCGTGTATTGAGCGCGTGGGACGGGCTTTTTCATAATCCTATAAATCCTGAATTGTAATCCGAGATTCCATACCCGTTATCCCGGATGAGTGGTATAAGTTAAAGGATACCTTTGTAAAAGAGG
>CANQTG010000123.1 GCA_947626715.1 uncultured Lachnospiraceae bacterium
AGGATGAGGGCGGGATCAAGCGGGGCTATAACAGCGATTACTGCCGCGCGCGGTTTGCCGTTATGAATCCCGAGCTGACCCTGACGCTGCCGGATTATCAGACGGCCTGCGGCTGCACGGATATCCTGATGCATACGATGGAACGGTATTTTACGGGCGGGGAGCACATGGAACTGACGGACAGCATGGCGGAGGCCCTGATGCGCACGGTGATCCGCTGCGCGCTGATCCTGCGCGAGGATCCGTCCAACTACGACGCCCGCGCCGAGGTGATGTGGGCTTCCAGCCTTTCGCATAACGGCCTGACGGGCTGCGGGATCGAGGCGGGCGATTTTTCGTCCCATGCGTTGGAGCATGAGCTTGGCGGCATGTTCGACGTGGCGCATGGCGCGGGGCTGGCCGCGGTATGGGGAAGCTGGGCGCGTTATGTCTATCGGGAGTGCCTGCCGCGCTTTGAACGCTTTGCCGTAGAGGTCATGGGCGTGAGCGCCGGCGCGGATGCGCAGGAGACGGCGCTTAGGGGGATCGAGGCGATGGAGGATTTCTACCATAAGATCGGTATGCCGACTACGCTGCGCGAGCTGGGGATACAGCCGACGCCGCGGCAGCTTACGGAGCTGGCGGAAAAGTGCAGCGCTGCGAGCGGAGGGAAGAAGGGCTCGGCCAAGACGCTTTATACGGCGGATATGCTGGCGATCTATCAAAACGCGATGGGCTGAGCGGCGGGGGCGTATCCGACGCCCTGCGGCAGCGCAAAAGGCAGGAAGGAGAGAAATCATGTTAGTTACCTTAAAGGAGATCTTACAGATCGCGGAAGAGAAAAAGATAGCGGTCGGGGCGTTTAACGCGCCGAATCTGGAGAGCCTGCTGGCGATCTTAGACGCGGCGCAGGAGCTGGGGCTCCCGGTCGTCATTCAGGCCGCGCAGTGCCATGAGAACCTGACGCCGGTGTCGGTCATGGGGCCGATCATGGTAGCGCACGCAAAGAAAGCGTCCGTGCCGGTCTGCGTGCATTTGGATCATGGGGAGACGCTGGATTTTGTGGAGAAGGTGCTGGATCTGGGATTTACCAGCGTAATGCTGGACGGCTCGACGCTGCCCTATGAGGAAAACGTAAGGCTCGTAAAGGAAGCGGTAAAGTTGGCGCGGGCTGCGGGCGCGAGCGTGGAGGCGGAGCTGGGCTCGATGGGACGCAGAGAATCGGGCGGCGGAGACGGCACGGGCGAACAGGACGATACCAAGATCTATACGGATCCGGTTCAGGCCGGGGAATTTGTCAGGGAGACGGGGATCGACGCGCTGGCGTGTTCCTTTGGGACGACGCACGGCATTTACTTAACGGCCCCTAAGCTGGATTTCGGCGTTGTGGAGAAGGTCAGAAAAGAGACGGGCGGGATCCCGGTCGTAATGCACGGAGGCTCCGGCGTAAGCAGCGAGGACTTTCGCAGGGCGGTCGCCGCGGGCGTGCGCAAGATCAATTATTTTACCTATATGGATAAGGCCGCGGGCGCGGGCCTGACGGCGTATCTGGAGAGCGTAAAGGAAGGGATGCCGGTATTCTTTACCGACGCGGCCGTCATGGCGACGGCGGCCATGAAAGAGAACGTAAAGGCGGCCATGCGGGTATTCGCGGGCTTAGCCTAAGGCGCTTTTGGCCCCGCGGGGTATGCTCACAGGAAAGAGGCGAGCGCCGATCTGATCAGGAAGAATGCTGCCGGTACGAAGAGCGCCGGCAGCATATTCATTGTCTTAAACTGCCGGATACCGAGGATATTGATACCGGAAGCGGCGATCAGAAACCCGCCTGTGATCGACAGCTCCGTCATAAATTCCGGCGAGAGGAACCCGCTGAGGCCCCCGGCGCACAGATAGATCGTTCCCTGCCAGAGGAACAGGACGGCGGCCGCGAGCGCGATACCGATACCGTAGGTGGAGGCCAGCGCCATAGAGGTCACGAGATCGAGCGTGCCGTTTGTGAAAAGATAGGTGTGATCGCCGTAAAGCGCGCTCTGTATCGGCCCTAGGATAGAAAGCGTGCCAATGCAGAATAATAAGATGGCGGTGGACAGTCCCTGTCCCAGCCCCTCGCTGCCGGTGCGGGAGACGAGCCGCTGGAATCTGCCGTCGATATCAAGGCCGGTCCCGATGAGGCTGCCGATCGCCAGACTGGCGATAAACAGGACGGGATAGGAACTGTGCGGCATATTGCCGACGATGGAGTTTAGGCCTATGCCCGCGGCGGCCAGCCCCATGGCGTCGAAGAGTACCTTCTGCTGCTTTTCCCCGATACGTTTGCGGAACAGACTGCCGATAACGCTGCCCGTTATTATGGTGCAGGTATTGTAGATCGTGCCGATCATAAGACGCGCCTCCTTGCGTTTGTGCGATATAAAGGTTTTTCGACTACCTATTATAGTAAAGATCGCCGCGTTTGAAAAGAACCAAATCGGTTTTTGATAAAATTTGCGCCGATATCTAAAGTCCTGTGCAAAAAACCCGATACATACAGTGAGGAAATCATTACGCGGGATCCATGGAAGGAGGAGTATTTATGCGTATCGAATCCTATACTCAGGTACAGCAGCTTTATCAGACTGCGAAAGCGGCAAAGACGGAAAAAACGAAAAAAAGCAGCTTTTCCGATCAGGTACAGATCTCCAGCATGGGGAAGGACATCCAGACGGCAAAGCAGGCGGTAGCCGACGCTCCCGATATCCGGGAAGAGCTGACCGCGCCGATAAAAAGCGCCGTTCAAAACGGCACCTATCAGGTGAGCGAGGAGAGCTTCGCCGCGAAGCTTTATGAAAGATATTATGAAATGAGGTAATCTCAGTGGCAAGTCTGATCGAGAATCTGATCTCAGTGTTGGAAGAAGAGAATGAGCAGTATGAGACGCTGCTGGAATTATCAAGAAAGAAAACGCCTGTAATCGTGAAAGGGGATATCAAACGGCTGCAGGAGATCACGGACGAGGAACAGAACATTATCGACAGGATCGCCTCTCTGGAATCAAGGCGGGAGGAGCATATCCGCGATATTGCCAATGTTATCAACAGGGATGTTGGACAGTTAAAGCTGGGGAATCTGGTCCAGATATTGGAAAAGAGCCCAAAGGAGCAAAGGAAGCTGGCGGAGATCCATGATAAGCTCCGCGATACGCTTCCTGAAATGCAGAGGGTCAACGCGCAGAATCAGGAGCTTTTAAAGGAAGCGCTGGAAATGGTGGAATTTGACCTGAACATGATCCAAGCGGCCAAGATGGCGCCGCAGACGGCCAATTATAATAAGAGCGCATACAGCGCGGGCAGTGTGATGGGCGATAACAGAGGCAGCTTTGACGCGAAACAATAGCCGGATATCGAGGTGAGAATATGTCGTTAATGGCAAATCTATACGTAGGAAAATCTGGTTTGCAGACAAGCCAGAACGCATTGAATACGACCGCCCACAACCTGTCCAATGTTGACACGGCGGGCTATACGAGACAGCAGGTGCTGCAGAGCGATTATCTCTATACGTCGATCTCGCGCAGTTCATCTGCTATTTCTTATAAGCAGATCGGCGAGGGCGTCGCGTATGCGGCGGTCAGACAGGTCAGGGACGTATTTTTGGATCAGACCTACCGCCGGGAGGCGGGGAGAAGCTCCTATTATGCGGCCTCTTACCGGGCGATGAACGAGGTGGAGGGCGTGCTGGGAGAGCTCTATAACGGCGCGACGTTCTCTAATTCTTTGGAGGAGTTTGAAGAGGCGATCGGCGAGCTGGCCAAGACGCCGACCGATTCCGTGGTGCTGGGGCTGGTCATGCAGCGCGCTTCTTCCTTTATCGAGGGCGCGCAGGCGGTGTATCAGGGGCTTTGCGATTATCAGGATAACCTAAATCTTCAGGTGCAGACCAATATCAATAAGATCAATCGGTATGCGAAGCAGATACAGGGATTGAATGAGCAGATCATCAGGATAGAATCCGGCGGTCAGGAACATGCGAACGATCTGCGGGACGTCAGGAACCAGCTCTTAGACGAGCTGGGCGGCATGGCCAAGATCACTTATAAGGAGGATACCTACGGGAATGTGACCGTGCAGCTAGAGGGGCACGATCTTGTCGCTAGGGACTTCGTCTATGAGATCGGAATGGAAGAGGACGATATTACCGGCTTCGTCACGCCGTTCTGGATCGTAGACGCGAAATATACGGTCAACGCCGACGGGAAACGGGAATATGATACGGAAGGGGCGGAGGTATTTAACCTAAAGCAGAGGATCTCTTCCGACGCCAATACGGATGTGGGCGGTACGAAGGCGCTGCTGTTGGCAAGGGGCGATAAGCGCGCCAATTATACGGATCTTGAGGATGAAACTACCTATAATAAGGAGATCGCCCCGTCTATCATTATGAATATCCAAGCGGAATTTGACCAGCTTGTCCATGAGGTGACGACCAGAATCAACGGTATTTTGTCAGACGCCGCCGACCCTTCCACGGGGTATCTGTGCGAGCGGATCGTCGTAAACGGCGTGGAGACGTACCGGCCGATCCAGCTGTTCCAGAAAAAGGTGACGGACGGCTATACCTACGGGCAGGGGGAAAACGGAAAAGACGACTGGTTGTATAACGCGGAGGATCCGGACGCTTCCGAGTCGCTGTATACGACGATGAACCTCATCGTCAATCCCGATCTGCTGCGGGAGCCTACCAAACTGAATTTTATGATGATCAACAACCGGGAGGACTATAAGACGGCGGCAGAGCTGGCGGCGGCTTTTCAGGTGGAGATCCTGAGGCTGAATCCGAATGTGACCATGCGCTCCAATTTTCAGGATTATTATTCGGATCTGGTGGAGCAGGTCGCCAATACGGGCTGGGTGCTGAACGATATCAACCTAAGCCAGCAGGATACGCTGGAGGCCACCTGTTATGCGAGGGAACAGATCGTAGGCGTTTCTTCCGACGAAGAGCTTACCAATATGGTGAAGTTCCAGAACGCGTATAACGCCTCGAGCCGTTATATCAACGTTGTCAACGAAATGCTGGAACATCTGCTCAACAGCCTTGCAGGCTGACGGTAGAAAGGAGAGAGGGATATGCCATCGACATTTTTTGGATTGAATACGGCGTATACGGGACTTTTAGCGGCGAACGCCGCGGTCAATACCGCGAGCAATAACGTCGCGAACGTGGAAACGAAGGGCTACAGCCGCCAATATACGGTGCAGCAGGCGAGCGAGGCGATGCGCACCTTTACGACCTATGGCTGCGCGGGCGCGGGCGTAGATGTGATCGCGGTGGAGCGCTACCGGGACGAATTTTACGATGCGAAGTACTGGCGGAACAACTCCAATGTGGGCGAGTATTCCGTAAAGCAGTATTATATGACCCAGATACAGGATTATTTTGTGGACGACGGCGAGGAAGGGCCGATGCGCGGATTCAGTACGATCTTTGATTCCATGTACAGCGCGCTGGCGGACGTGAAAAAGGATTCCGGCACCAACGAGGAGCGCAGGACATTTTTAGGCAGGGCGGAGGAGCTCGCGGAATATTTTAATACGATGTCGGGCAATCTGGAAAAAATGCAGCGGGACGTCAACGCGGAGATCCGTATCAACGTCGATCAGATCAATTCGATCGCCCAGCAGATCGTGACCCTGAATAAGCAGATCAATGTGATCGAGATCTCGGGCGGGAACGCGAACGAGCTGCGCGATAAGCGGGCGCTGCTGCTCGACGACCTTTCCGAGATCGTAGATGTGGAGACGCAGGAGCTTAACGTGACGGATCCAAACCACCCTGACAGGGAGACGGGGGCGACGCGCTTTATCGTCAGGAT
>CANQTG010000124.1 GCA_947626715.1 uncultured Lachnospiraceae bacterium
GAAATCCCCCTTTTTCTTTAGAATAACACAAAAGGGGGAACTACAAAATAGACTTTTCCGGTTTATCCGGGTTAGGGTATTATAGATTCACATAGTTCTACTGAGGAGAGTTCATTTATATATTTGGATATATAGGAAGTGATTTATAAAAGTGTTAGATGAATTAGGAATTAGAAGTGGATGTAAAAGTGATTCCGTTAATGCAGTTCTAGTATAAAAAGTAAAATGAATATGGTTCTATTTTGGTTTTAAAAAACATGGAAAAGCATTATGATTTCATTCCCTACGAAACGTTTTGATGGAAATGGAGAATTATAAACGGGCGCTGCAGATCTTTCAGGAAGAGACGGTATCCGAAGAATTGTTCTGCCGCGTAGGAATGAACCGCAAGAGCGCAAAATATGACAGGCCGTATGATACGATGTATGGTCTGCTAAAGAAGATAGCGGAGCATGAAGAAAAGGCGGTATTAGAATTTTATGATGCGACCAAAAGGCTGACGAACAGTAAGGTCGGCGGGGCATGGCGTAAATATCTTTTTAGAAGTACGGTAAGAAGCGCCGTCAAAAAAGAAGGGCTTTCCGCGTTAAATGACGTCGCCATCTTAAAGGCGGAAGACGAAAATACGTTCAAAAAAGAATTTTTTCAGATCATGCACTTGTTTAAGGCAAAAGCGACTCTTTCGGACTATTTTGACCTAAACAGAAGATATTTCAAACTAACGGATGTCGTTTTGTTTGAGGACAATAAAGTAAGATTAGACATTCTGCCTAAGTGTTATATGGAAGGCGTATGCGATGCGTTGTTAGAGTTCGCCTTTTTGCAAACGGATCTGCTGGCTCGGGATACGGAGCTGGAGGAAATCCATCCCGGCCTGAAGATGGATGCCTCTGCGCTGTATCGGAGACTAGGCAGGGCTCTCGGCAAAGAGGCGGCGGATAAGGATTCCGTAAAGAAGCTTATTTGTGCTGAACGATATGCGAGATTCCGCCATCTGATCGACGAACGCTTTGATCAAAATACGCTGATCGTTTTATTACAGTATTTTGGAGAAAGAAAAGATGAGGAGATCCGTTCGCTGGTAACGGATAATGCGGATATCCCTACGATCTTTGAATATATTTTAGGGATTATCTGGTACAGGCTCAGCGAATGGAAGGGCGATGTCCTTTCGTTTATGAATCTGTCCTTAGAAGCGGATCTGCTGCCCAAAACACATGCGGGCGGAGGGGAAGCGGATATTGTTTGGAAATATGATAAGACCGCCCATTATCCAGAGCATACGCTGCTTTTGGAGGCGACGCTCGCAGATGGCACGAATCAGAGAAGGATGGAAATGGAGCCGGTATCCCGGCATTTAGGGGACTATTGCCTGTCGCATCCGCAGGAAGAAGCATACTGCGTATTTATCACCACCTATCTTAATATCAATGTGATCGCTGATTTCAGATCGAGAAAGAGTACGATGTATTATGATAAAACAGGCGAAACTTATATAGCGGGAATGAAGATCCTGCCGCTGCAGACATCGGAATTAAAGACCCTGCTGCAGGCTGATATCAAATATCCACAGGTATATAGAATGCTTGATGAGGCGTATCGCTGCGAGGAGGCTCCCAAAGAATGGTACGAGAATCATATCGTAAGAGCCGCGAGGGATGCGCAGAAATTCAGGTAAGAAGATGCCTGCGAGAGCAGGCCAAGATCCTGCGCAAGGCTCGCAGGCGGGTCTTGAAAGGGTCAGTCCTCCCCGCCCTTTTGCAGGAGCAGTCCTTTGATATGGGTGTATTTCTTTTCCGGGATAGGGAGCTGCGTCCCGTCTGAGAGGGTCACGAAAAAGCGGCGGATTTCCCGCACATGGGCGGGATTGATCAGATAGCTGGCGTGTATGCGCAGGAAAAGCCCCGGATATTTCTTTTCAAAGTCCGTCAGCGTTTCGTTTATCGTCAGCGCGCCGTCCTCCATGTGTATCCGCAGCTTTGCGGAGCGCTTGACAGTCTCAATGTATAGAATACGGCCCGCCAAAATGCGGTGGACGCTCAGATCGGACGCTTTTACGGTCACGCTGCGTTCCGGCTCCGCGTCATAGAGGGATTCATAGTGGACGGGGTAGATCGTGTCCCGGTTATCGTACTTAAACAGGTTGTTGATTTGCAGCATGACGATCTCGGGGCGGTATTCCCAGCCGGAAGCGGTCTTTACCCGCTTCTCCCGCCATGTATAATGCAGCCGCTGGTCGTGCAGGAGCGTGTTGCCGCTGGGATAATGTGTGTAGACGTCGTAATGCAGAAGGACTTCCTTCACATGGGTGTGCGGCGAAACGCACAGAGCCATGATATTGCCCATCGTAAAGGTCAGGGCGTGTTCTTCCTTTGCAAACGTCTGTATCAGGGTCTTTCTGCCCTGTATCTGCTGGCGCTGGGCCGGGCCGATCCATAAAACGTCGTCGCTGATACTTTCAAAGAACGGCTCCAGATTGTTTTTATAGTATTCCGTTATGATGAAAATAGAGCGGCGGATCATATCGTCTGTATCCATAGGATATCCTCACTTCGATCGTGATGGTTTATTTCCCGTATTATAACATCGTAAAAATGTCAAAAGCAAGCGATATGGCATAAAATGCAAGCGTTTTATGAAAAAGTATTGAAATTGACGGCGGGGGGGGTAGACTGAATAATAGTTGTTGCGTTCTGCCGTTAGCGGGGGCGTAAAATAAGAATTGAGGAAGGGGAAATACAATTATGGAAAAGAAACCGATCACTAAGTTTTTAAAGGTTATGTCGATCATCACTCTGATCTGGAGCGTGCTTGGAGTCGTGATCAATGGATTCGCGATCTGCCTGATACCGACTGCGGAAGCGACTGCAGGAGTATCCCTCGGCCCGATGGCTTACATATCCGGCGGGGTGTGCATTGTCTGCCTGATCATCAATTTCAGCCTTGCGATCATGGCGCTGCAGCATAAAAAGCTCGGGCTGGTATATAAGATAGCGGCCTTTACGTTAGTGGCGCTGGCCGTGTTCAACGCTACGGACGCAAGCGGCATTGGCGATTATATCATGGTTCTTATCAGCGTGGTGATACCGGCTCTGTTCTACTATGCCGCTTTTAAGCAGAATAAGCTGGATCAGGGACAGTAAAAGAAAAAGCGATACGACGGACGGCAGGATCAGGGAGAGAAACGGATGGATATCCAATATTTATTGTTTTTACAGAATATAAGAGAAGCGATGGGCGGCGTGCTGGATAGTTTTTTTCTACAGATCAGCGATCTGTCCTACGGGATTTTTATCTGGATGCTGGCCTGCGTCCTGTTCTGGTCCGTCGATAAGAAGAGCGGCCGGTTTCTGTTTTTGAACATCGGCTTTTCCAGATTTTTCATGCAGCTTCTCAAGCTGACTTTCTGCGTGTACCGGCCGTGGATCCGCTGCGAGCAGATTGAGCCGGTGGAGACCGCCTCCGGTTATTCCTTTCCCAGCGGCCACAGTATCACGGCCACGGCCAATTATGGGACTGTGATGGAACGGAACCGAAAGCATAAGCCGCTTTGTATCTTTCTGGGGTTTATGATCTTTCTTACCATCTTTTCGCGGAATTATATCGGCGTCCATACGCCGCAGGATGTGCTCGTAGGGACTTTGCTCGGCGCTGCGGTAGTTGTGGGAGGCGCGAAGATCTGGGAGTGGATCGAGACGCATCCTGAGAAGGACTGGCTGATTCCCTGCGCGGGCGTGGCGCTGGCAGTTTTGTTCCTGCTCTATATTTCCGTGAAATCTTATCCGCTGGATTATGTGGACGGGACGCTTCTGGTGGATCCCGAAAAGATGAAGGTGGACGGATTTAAGGATGCGGGGCGGCTTCTGGGCGTGACGCTGGGGTGGTTTTTGGAGCGGCGTTTCGTGAGATTTTCGATGGACGTACCGGCGCTGCAGAAGGTGACCAGAGCCGGAGTGGGAGCGCTTCTTTTGATCTTTATCGAGAAGTGCGTAACGCCTGCCGTAACGGGCGCGTTTTCCTCTTCGTGGACGAACTGCCTGATGACGTTTTTGGAACTGCTCTTCCTTACGGCGGTCTATCCGTTTTGTTTTTCCAGACTGGAGGGTATCAGGACAAAAAGCCTTGCAGCCTGAAAGACCTGATATACTCGGACGAAAGCACAGGCGGCGTTTGGCCGCCTTATTTTGTGTCTTTGCAGAGGAACTTTACAGAGGAAAAAAGGAATTAGGCGCAGGGGGATTCCCCGCCGTGATACCGGAGGGCAGAGGGCGGGAAGCGGATAAAGAGGAAGGATCCCGCTCGAAAGGGAACGGAAAAGGAAACAAGCAGAGACCGAGCAGAGCGGAGGGGAATGGAAAAAGAAACTGGCAGAGACAGAGCAGAGCGGATCGGAGAAATAAAATAGAAAATCATAGAAAGAATCGAACGATATAAAAAGATATAGAAAGATCGAAACGAATTAAGCAGGAGGAAAACTGGTATGAAAAAGAGAAGATGGATTCCCGCGGCGGCAGCGGTTGTGCTCCTTTTCTCTGTCTGCGGCTTAGACAGTATGGCGGCGGACACGAACGGAAGCGCGGCGGCAGACGCAGCAGGGAGCGCAGCGATGAATGCGGCAGGGAGCGTGGCGGATATAGCCGGGAGCATGGAAGCAAATGAGGCAGGGAGCATAGACGCGGCTTCGGCGCAGGGCTTTGTATCTCTCGCGGAAGCGGTGCCTGACGTGATATTGGAGATCCGCTATTATTCTACTTATAATTTCGTCGGCGACCGGATCGACGGATACAAGGAGCCCTGCGCGCTGATCACGAAGGAAGCGGCAGAGGCCCTAAAAGGGGCGGCGAGGAACGCAAAGGAGCTGGGCTATATGCTGAAGATCTATGACGCCTATCGTCCGAAGGCGGCTGTTGACAATTTTATCGCGTGGGCGGAGGATACCGACGATATCCGCATGAAGGATTATTTTTACCCTGAGCTGGATAAATCCGTGCTGTTCGATCAGGGCTATATCGCCGAGAAATCAGGACACAGCCGGGGCAGCACGCTGGATCTGACGCTGTTTCAGATGAGCACAGGCAAGGAGGTAGACATGGGAGGGACGTTTGATTATTTCGGCGAGCGTTCCCACCCTGATTATATCGGCGATCTGACCGTAGAGCAGATCGTCAACCGGAATATACTGCGGAATATCATGGTGCAGAACGGTTTTCGGCCTCTTGACACGGAATGGTGGCATTTTACGCTGGAAAACGAGCCCTACCCGGACACCTATTTTACCTTCCCGGTGGAAAGGGGATCCGTCGCGGCGCAGCTTCCCGCATTTTAGCGGGAAAGGGCGCTGCGGGGCAGTTTGAAAAGAATTATGGAAGCATTAAGTTCTGAAAGATGAAAAGCGCGAGGGATTGAATCGTACTCAAGATAATACCCAAGATGATACCCAAGATAGTGCCTAAGATAATCCCTTTACCAAAAAGGGAAAAAATCCTCGCGGTTTGTAAAGAACCGAAGAGCCGACAGAAGATTGCAGAGCTTTTAGGATATAAATCATAGTTCTAAGGTTATCACAAATAAATGCAAGCATTTTTGTGATAACTTACGAACTATGAGTCAATGAAAAGTATCAAAGAGGAAGCAGCTGGGGTACGCCAGTCCATGCCAATTCAGGCATGGAATCCAATTTATTTAAAAAGACATATATAATCTGCTCATCGCCCCAAATTCCTGAATCAGGTTTTCTCGTGCATAACGTTATATGATAATATCCCGGATCTATTGGAATCATG
>CANQTG010000125.1 GCA_947626715.1 uncultured Lachnospiraceae bacterium
GCGAAATTTTTCAAATTCTGTTACGTTTATTTTATCATAGGGATCTTGATTCCGTATCAGGCGTTGTTTCTGCCGATCTATATCATCGGCTATAAGCTGAACCTGACCAATACGCGGTTTGGAATCATCTTTATGTATGTGGCGACGGGGATCTCGTTCGGCGTCTTTTTGATGACGAGCTTTATGTCAACCGTGCCGATCGAGCTGGAGGAGGCGGCGCGTATCGACGGCTGCTCCGTGTTCCGTACTTATTTTATGGTCGTTCTGCCGCTTTTAAAACCGGCGATGGCGACGCTGATCATCATGCAGGCGTTCCAGATCTGGAACGATTATCTGCTGGCCAGCCTCTATGTCAGCAAGAAGAATCTAAAGACGCTGACGGTGGTGATACAGTCGTTGTTTTCGGCGCAGGCCAGCGACTATACTACGGCGATGGCGGCGATCGTGATCTCGGTGCTGCCGATCGCGATACTCTTTATCGCATTGCAGAAATATTTCATCAAGGGAATGACCGTGGGCGCGGTGAAAGGATAAGACATGGCAAAGATCATAAAAAGCTATACGTTTGGGGATATGCAGGCGGTATATCTGCTCAACGACGAAACGGAAAACGGAAATGGGAGCGTAGAGCTGGCCCTGCTGCCGGCCTCCATGCCGTGGCGGGAGGAAAAACGCGAAAAGCCCTATGCGGACAGTCTGGTACAGGTGAAGCTGACGGGAGACGTCTATCCGGGCGGTTATGCGGGCGGGCGGACGCTGCGGCAGGGAGAGAGCACCCTGCGCCTTCGCTATGAAGGGCAGCGGGAGCGTTCGCAGGACGGCATAAAAGAGGTGTGCACGGTCCTGCGCGATCCGCGCGGTTATCGGATCGAACATTTCCTGCGTTATAGGGAAGGGGAAAAGACGCTGCGCAGCTTCTGCGCCTTTCACAATGAGGGAAAAGAAAGAGCGGGCTTGGAGGCGCTTTCGAGCTTTTCTCTGGGGAAGATATCGCCTTATATGAAGGGCGACGGCTACGACACGCTGCGTATGCACCGGATACGGAGCGTCTGGAGCATGGAGGGCAGGCTGGAGAGCAGGACGTTAGAGGAGCTGCAGCTGGAGCCTTCATGGGCGGGCCATGCGGTGCGCTGCGAGCGCTTCGGGCAGGCCGGGTCTATGCCGGTCAATGGGTATTTCCCCGTTCTGGCGCTGGAAGATACGGCAAATCACATCTTCTGGGGCGCGCAGATCGCGCACAACGCGTCGTGGCAGATGGAGGTGTACCGCAGAGGGGACGACGTACAGATCTCGGGCGGTCTGGCGGACAGAGAGCTGGGGCACTGGTTAAAATATGTGGAGCCGGGGGAGAGCTTCCAGACGCCGGAGGCGATCCTTTCCGTCTGCCGGGCGCAGGATACGGAGCCGATCTTCCAGAGGCTGACCTCGGCGTTAGAGAAAGAAGCGGACGAAGGGCCGGAGAGCGAGCAGACGCTGCCCGTGATCTTTAACGAGTACTGTACGACATGGGGCAGCCCTTCGCATGAAAATATCGGGAAGATACTGGAAGCGATACGGGGCCGGGGGTTTTCTTACTTTGTGATCGACTGCGGCTGGTATCGGCAGGAAGGGATCCCGTGGGACGTCGCGATGGGCGACTATCAGGTATCGAAGGAGCTGTTTCCCGAGGGCCTGAAAAAAACGGTGGATCTGATCCGGGAGAACGGCTTGCAGCCGGGGATCTGGTTCGAGATCGACAATGTCGGGGAAAGGGCGGAGGCGTATCGGGAAACGCAGCACCTGCTCACACGGGACGATAAGCCGCTTACGACGAGTATGCGCCGTTTCTGGGATATGCGCCAGCCGTGGGTAGAGCGGTATCTGACGGAGCATGTGATCGATTTCTTAAAAAAATACGGCTTTTCCTATATCAAGATGGATTATAACGATACCATCGGATTGGGCTGCGACGGCGCGGAGAGCTTAGGAGAGGGGCTGCGCCAGAATATGGCGGCGTCCTATGCGTTCATAAAGAAGATCAAGCGGGAGATCCCGGAGATCGTGATCGAGAACTGCTCTTCGGGCGGCCACAAATTAGAGCCGCTGATGATGGGGACGTGCAGTATGGCTTCGTTTTCCGACGCGCATGAATGCGAGGAGATCCCGATCATCGCGGCGAATCTCCATCGCGTCATCCTGCCGCGCCAGAGCCAGATCTGGGCGGTGATACGGAAGACGGATTCCCTGAAGCGTATCGCCTATTCCGTGGCCAATACCTTCCTCGGGAGGATGTGCATTTCCGGAGACGTATGGGAGCTTTCCGAGGAGCAGTGGCGCGTGATCGACGATGGGATCGCGTTTTATAAAGAGATAGCGCCTGTTATTAAAAAAGGGTATACGACAAGGTACGGGACGGACATCGCTTCCTACCGCCACCCGCAGGGCTGGCAGGGGATCCTGCGGGTCGGGGAAAACGGGGCGTACGCGCTTTTTCACGGCTTTGGCGGGGCGGCCGGCACGTGGGCGGAGATCCCCGTTCCGGCTGACTGGCGTATCGAGCGCGTATATTCGTACGAGGAGGAAGCGCTGACATTGGAAAACGGTATGCTGCGGCTGCATTTTGACGACGAGAAAAAGGCCGTGGCCGTGCGGCTGTCCTTCAACAAATAAATAATAGATGTTATGAAATGAATAAAAAAAGAACCGGAGCTGCGCTTCCGGTTCTTTTGGCGCGGAGACGGAGGGATTCGAACCCTCGTGCCCCGGAGGGCAAACGCATTTCGAGTGCGCCCCGTTATGACCGCTTCGATACGTCTCCAATCCTGCCGCGCTTACCGCGGCATTTATATTATAAAGGGAGAGGCGCGGGAAGTCAAGACGGGAAATCGCAGGAAGGCGGAAGTTACAAAGAAGCGGCGCAAAAAAGAAAAAGAAATCGTTGAGCATGTACCCAAAATATTATATAATAAATAACAAATCAGTATTTGCGGAAGGATGCCGCAGGAGAAGGAGGGTTCTTGATGAAAAGGATTGGTATGCTGACCAGCGGGGGAGATTGTCAGGCGTTGAACGCCGCGATGAGAGGCGTTGTGAAATCCATTGTCAATGCGTCGGATGAGGTAGAGATCTTTGGTTTTTTAGAGGGCTATAAGGGACTGATCTACGGAAATTACCGGATGCTTGGAAGCGCTGATTTTTCCGGCATCCTGACAAAGGGCGGAACGATATTAGGGAGCTCTAGGACGCCCTTTAAGCAGATCCGGGAACCGGATGAGAACGGTCTGGACAAGGTCGAGGAGATGAAGCACAATTATTACAAGCTCCGCCTAGACTGTCTCGTGATCTTAGGCGGCAACGGCACGCATAAGACGGCGAACCTTCTGCGCGAGGAGGGGCTCAATGTGGTGACGCTGCCGAAAACGATCGACAACGATCTGTGGGGGACGGATATGACGTTCGGCTTCCAGAGTGCGGTGGACATCGCGACCAATGCGATCGACTGTATCCATACGACGGCCGCTTCCCACGGGCGCGTGTTTATCGTAGAGGTCATGGGGCATAAGGTGGGCTGGCTGACGCTGAACGCCGGTATGGCGGGCGGCGCGGATATCATCCTGATCCCGGAGATCCCGTATGATATCAATAAGGTCGTGGACAAGATCGAGGCAAGACATAAGAGCGGCAGCCGCTTTACGATCCTTGCGGTAGCCGAGGGCGCGATCTCCAAAGAGGATGCGGCGCTTTCCAAGAAGGAATACAAGGAGAAACAGAAAAATAAGGTCTATCCGAGCGTATCCTTCCAAGTGGCGGCTGAGATTCAGGAGCTGACAGGAAATGAAGTGCGCGTTACCGTACCGGGCCATACGCAGCGCGGCGGCAGCCCGTGTCCGTACGACAGGGTGTTCGCAAGCCGTTTAGGCTCCGAGGCGGGCAAGCTGATCATGAAGGGCGAATACGGCTTTATGGTGGGGATCCGCAACAGGGAGATCGTGAAGGTGCCGTTAGAGGACGTCGCGGGCAAATTAAAATATCTTTCCCCGGATGCGTCCATTATTCAGGAGGCCAAGATGCTGGGGATCAGCTTCGGCGATTAAAAGCGGCAGACCATAGATTGATCGGGGCAGATACATGTCATATACGGCGCTTTATAGAAAGTTCCGTCCTGATAACTTTGAAGACGTGAAGGGACAGGAACATATCGTAACCACATTAAAAAATCAGTTAAAAGCGGAAAGGATAGGCCATGCCTATCTTTTCTGCGGCAGCCGGGGAACGGGGAAAACGACGATCGCAAAGATCTTCGCAAGGGCGGTGAACTGCGAATCGCCAAGAGACGGGAACCCCTGCGGGGAATGTCCCTCCTGCCGCGCGATCGCTTCCGGCGCGAGCATGAATGTCATTGAGATCGACGCGGCTTCCAATAACGGCGTGGACAATATCCGGGAGATCGTAGAAGAGGTGTCCTACTCGCCCGCGCAGGGAAGATATAAGGTCTATATCATAGACGAGGTCCATATGCTGTCCATCGGCGCTTTCAACGCTCTTTTAAAGACGTTGGAAGAGCCTCCTTCGTATGTGATCTTTATTCTGGCGACGACAGAGGCCCATAAGATCCCGATTACGATCCTGTCAAGGTGTCAGCGCTATGATTTCAGAAGGATCTCCGTCGAGACGATTATGTCCCGTATGCGGGAGTTGATGGAGATTGAGCAGACGAGCGTGGAGGAGAAGGCGCTTCGTTATATCGCCAGAGCCGCGGACGGCTCCATGCGCGACGCGCTCAGCCTGCTGGATCAGTGTATCGCCTTTCATTTTGGGGCGGCCCTTACCTATGATATGGTCCTAGACGTGCTGGGGGCGGTGGATACCTCGGTATTTAGCAGGCTGCTGCGTTTCCTTACGGACGGGGATATCCTCGGAGCGATCGAGCTGTTAGAGGAGATGGTGATCCAAGGGCGGGAGCTGTCGCAGTTTGTCAATGATTTCAACTGGTATATGCGCAATCTCCTGCTGGCGGGAGCCTCCGATTCGATCGAGGACGTTATCGATATGTCGACGGAAAATCTGCGCAATCTCAAGGAAGAGGCGCAGCGCATACAAACGGAGACTGTAATGCGCTATATCCGGCTCTTTTCCGAGCTGTCCGATCGGATACGCTACGCTTCCCAGAAGAGGATCCTGTTAGAGCTGACGATCATTAAGATATGCAGGCCGGAGATGGAGACGGGCGGCGACGCATTGGCGGAGAGGGTCCGAAAGCTGGAAAAGCAGCTAGAGTCGGGCGCGGTATCCGTGCGGGAGACGCCGCCTAAGGCGCCAAAGGAGGATACGCAGGGCGGCGGGAAAAGGGAGCGGGAGGCTCTGGTCAAGGCGCTGCCGGAGGATATCCGCCTGCTGGCGCAGAGATGGCGGAGTATCATAGGAAGCGCACCGATGCCAATGCGGAAGTATCTTGACGGCGCAAGGATCAGCATGACGGGGGATGGCCGCCTGCTGGTCGCCCTGCCGGACGGTCTGGAATCGGATTATTTTCTCAGGCAGCAGGGCGGCAGGGAGCAGCTTAACGCACTCCTTTCCCAGAGTATCGGGAAGGAAGTGGAAGCGGCGTTTGAGACGATACGGGAAGGCAGGGAATTTGACGACGACTATGTGGATCTGGAATCTGTTATCCACATGGAGATCGAGGAAGAATAAAAGCAGGAGGGATCAAGATTGAAAATGAGAAGTAGAGGGCATCCATAACTTTACGCACACAACAAACAAGCCATCTTCCGGTGGCTGCTT
>CANQTG010000126.1 GCA_947626715.1 uncultured Lachnospiraceae bacterium
GGGACGATAGCGGTAACGCTTCCTGCGGTATGTCAGGTAGCGGTAGCGGCTCTTCCCGCTGTTCCTGCGGCATAAGCTGTAAGGATTTTAGAAGTTATAGTATTTTCCAACATTAAAACATTTCTTTTTACATGTAAAAATATGGTGTGGTTTCAGGGATCCCGGCGCTGTGCGCCGGGGTTCTGTCTGTAGGATCAAGATGTGGAGTTGATAGGAAAGTTCAAGATTCGCTTGTAAGTCTCAGTGAGAGATTCGGGTCTGCGTTAGCAGACATCTTCTGATTCGGATCTCTGTGCATCCTTCGCGAAGCGTATCTCAGATGGAGATTGAATTTAACCACGGATACAGATTTGTTGCTCATCACCTATAGGGACGGGAGTCATTTCCGATCTGAGATATTTTATAGGAATTTGTTTTGTGCTTTCGAACGGATTGCGATATAATAATATAAAAAGAACCATATGCCGGAAGATAAGATTGAAGAGAAGCTGTGGGAGCTGTTCGGATTGCCTTCTGAGAAGGCGAAGGAATATTTGTCGGAGTGACTTTATATCAGATGTGAGATGCCTGCGAAAGCCCATTCGAGTCTCGAGCTGAGACTTACAAGCGAGTCTTGAATCGAAAGGGAAACCAAACTAATCAAAGACGCAAACTATAGATACGAAAGAGGAGCAGAGAGTATTGCATAACGAAAGGACTGACTGGGAAAGCATAGGGATAGCGAATGACTTTTTATTTGGGAAGATCATGCAGGATGCGGAGCTGTGCCGGGAGCTGCTGCAGAGGATACTGCCGGAGCTTTCCATAGAGCGCATAGAATATCCCGAATTACAGAAAACGATCCGTCCGGATGCGGCTGCGAAGGGAGTGCGTCTCGATGTATATGTCAAGGATGATAAAAATACGGTATACAACATAGAAATGCAGGCGACGGATACGCGGGAGTTGCCTAAGCGGAGCCGGTATTATCAGGGAATGATCGACCTGCAGCTATTGGACAGGGGAGATATCAGCTACACGAAGCTGAATCAAAGCTATATCATCTTTATCTGTCCGTTTGATCTGTATCAGAAAGGGCGGCACCGTTATACCTTTGAAAATATCTGTAAAGAGGACAGCGGGCTCAGCATGGGAGACGGAGCGGTAAAGATTTTTCTAAATGCGGAGGGTGTGCTGGACGATGTCAGCAGGGAGCTAAGGGCGTTTCTGGATTATGTGGCCGGAAAGAAGACGGAGGATCCTTATGTAAAAAGGCTGGAAGAGGCAGTGAAAAAGGCAAAGAGAAATCGGGAATGGAGGCATGAGTATATGACATTGGAAATGAGAGATCGGTTAAACATAGAAAAAGGAATTGAGCGGGGAATTGAGCGGGGGAAAGTTTACGGCGTGATTTCTATGTGCCGGAGCATGGATATGCCGGAAGATAAAATTGAAGAGAAGCTGTGGGAGCTGTTCAGTCTGCCCGCTGAGAAAGCGAAGGAATATTTGTCAGAGTGACTTTATATCAGATGGGAGATGACTGCGAAAGCTGACTCGAATTTCGCGCTGAGACTCATGAGCGAGTCTTGAATCGAAAAGGAAACCAAGCCAAGACACAGACTTTAGATAGGAAAGAGGAGCAGAGATTATTGCATAACGAAAAGACTGATTGGGAAAGCATAGGGATAGCGAATGACTTTTTATTTGGGAAGATCATGCAGGATGCGGAGCTGTGCCGGGAGCTGCTGCAGAGGATACTGCCGGAGCTTTCCATAGAGCGCATAGAATATCCCGAATTACAGAAAACGATCCGTCCGGATGCGGCTGCGAAGGGAGTGCGTCTCGATGTATATGTCAAGGATGATAAAAATACGGTATACAACATAGAAATGCAGGCGACGGATACGCGGGAGTTGCCTAAGCGGAGCCGGTATTATCAGGGAATGATCGACCTGCAGCTATTGGACAGGGGAGATATCAGCTACACGAAGCTGAATCAAAGTTATATCATCTTTATCTGTCCGTTTGATCTGTATCAGAAAGGGCGGCACCGTTATACCTTTGAAAATATCTGCAGAGAGGACAGAGGGCTCAGCATGGGAGACGGAGCGGTAAAGATTTTTCTGAATGCGGAGGGCGTGCTGGACGATGTCAGCAGGGAACTAAGAGCGTTTCTGGATTATGTGGCCGGAAGGAAGACGGAGGATTCTTATGTAAAAAAGTTGGAAGAGGCAGTGAAGAAGGCAAAGAGAAATCGGGAATGGAGGCATGAGTATATGACGTTGGAAATGAGAGACCGGTTGAATATAGAAAAGGGAATTGAACAAGGGATATCTCAGGGAATTGAACAGGGGAAAATATATGGCGTGATCTCTGCGTATCGGAGCATGGATATGCCAGAGGATAAGATCGAAGAGAAGCTGTGGGAGCTGTTCAGTCTGCCCGCTGAGAAGGCGAAGGAATATTTGTCAGAGTGACTTTATATCAGATGGGAGATGATCGCGAAAGCCGACTCGAATCTCGAGCTGTATAATGTACCCTATAAGGTAGACACGGCAAGCGAAAAGGCTTGCTCGAAATGTTGATTACCACTAGGGAAAATAATATATGATTGCTAGACCTGAAACAACAATCAGAATCCCATACCGTAGACACTTAGGAAAAGGAAGATACCCAAAAGAATGGACATATAACCGAATTGTTTATTTACCAAACTGTAGACATATGAAAAAAGGGAGAGAGCCAGCAAAAAGAGCCAGCGGCTTTCTGGCAGTTTCTGCCTGTATAACAGAGGATAAGGAGAACTATTTGCATGAAATATGATTATTTGATAGTCGGCGCGGGGCTTTTTGGTTCTGTATTCGCGCATGAGGCAAAGAAAAAGGGAATGCGGGTTCTGGTAGTGGACAGGCGTCCCCACGTAGGCGGCAATATTTATACAAGGAAGGTCGAGAGCATTTGGGTGCATGAATATGGCGCGCATATTTTCCATACCTCCGATCAGCGTATCTGGGATTATGTCAATCAGTTCGCGGTTTTTAACCGATATACCAATTCGCCGCTTGCCCGCTATCGGGACGAGCTGTATAATATGCCCTTTAATATGAACACCTTTCATGCGATGTGGGGCGTGAAAACGCCGCGGGAAGCAAAGGAGAGGATACAGGAACAGATCCGGGAGGCGGGGATCGGGACGCCTGCGAATCTGGAAGAGCAGGCGATCAGTCTGGTCGGCAGGGATATCTATGAAAAGCTGGTAAAGGGGTATACGGAAAAGCAGTGGGGGAAATCCGCGACGGAGCTGCCGGCCTTCATCATCAGGAGGCTGCCGGTACGTTTTGTATATGACAACAATTACTTTAACGATAAATTTCAGGGAATCCCTATCGGCGGATATACACAGATCATAGAAAAGCTGTTAGACGGCGTCGATGTGAGGCTGGAAACGGATTTCTTAAAGGATCGGAAAGCGCTTTCCGGGCAGGCCGAACGTATTCTGTATACCGGCATGATAGATGCGTATTATGATTACCGCTATGGGGAGCTTGGATACCGCAGCCTCCGGTTTGAGACGGAGATATTGGATATGGAAAATTATCAGGGCAATGCGGTGGTGAATTATACGGAATATGAGGTGCCCTATACGCGGATCATCGAACATAAGCATTTTGAATTTCAATGTCAGGACGGGACGGATAATCCGAAGACGGTCATCACAAGAGAGTACCCGTATCCGTGGACGCGGGACCGCGAGCCGTATTATCCGTTAAATGACGAGAGCAATACGGCCAGATATGAAAAATACCGGGCGCTGGCCGATAAAGAGGACAGAGTCCTCTTCGGCGGCAGGCTCGGCATGTACCGTTATTATGATATGCATCAGGTCGTGGCCTCCGCGTTAGAATATGCGGAAAAATATCTGTAAAGGGGCCTTTGGCTCCTTTTTTCGCGTAAATGGCGGCGGGCTTACGGGCTGATTTTTAACGGCAGAGACTTTCTAAATCCCGGTAAAATTCAGGATAGGAGATGTCGATACATTCCGCGCCGAGCAGCTTCGTATCTCCCTCAGCCTGAAGCGCGGCGACGGCAAAGCTCATGGCAACGCGGTGGTCGGTATGCGTATCAATAACGGCTCCGTGCAGCGGTTTCCCGCCGTGAATGATCATGCCGTCGTCCGCTGCCTCGACATCGCAGCCCATAGCCCTTAGATTTTCCGTCATCACCTTGATTCGGTCAGATTCCTTGACCTTGAGCTCGGCGGCGTCCTTTATGACGGTCGTTCCCTCCGCATAAGCGGCCATAACGGCGATGACTGGCAGCTCGTCGATCAGCGTCGGAATGAGGCTGCCGCCAAGCGTCGTGCCGTGGAGGGAAGAGGAACGGATCAGGATATCGGCGGTGGGTTCGCCGTCGTCTGTACGGATATTTTCCAATGTGATATCCGCACCCATAGACTGCGCGGCTTTTAAGATACCGTCTCTCGTGGGGTTGATCCCTACGCTGCGGATCAGGATCTCAGATCCCGGCACGATAGCGCCGGCGGCTATGAAATATGCCGCAGAGGAAATATCTCCCGGTATCTGGATACTGCGCGCCCAAAGAGCCGCTCCGGGCCGGATCGTCGCGGTGGTTCCTTCGGAGGAAATATCCGCGCCGAAAAGCTTGAGCATGATCTCGGAATGGTTTCTGCTGAGGAAGGGCTCCGTTACGCTGGTAGGCCCCTGCGCATACAGCCCTGCGAGCAGTATAGCGGATTTGACCTGTGCGGACGCGACTTTGGAGGTATAATGGATACCGGAGAGCGGTGCGCCCTGAATGCGTAACGGCGCGCATCCGTTTCCGGCTTCGCTCCTGATGTCTGCGCCCATCTGCGTAAGCGGCTCCATGATCCGTTTCATGGGCCGCCTTTGAATGGAGGCATCGCCCGTGAGCCGGGAAGAAAAGGGCTGTGCGGCGAGGATACCGGAGAGAAGGCGGATCGTCGTGCCGCTGTTGCCGGTATCCAGCGTGTCGGAAGGGGCGGTAAGGCCGTGCAGCCCGCGCCCGCAGACGCGCACAGTCCCGCTCCCTTTTTCTGTCTGGATCTCAATGCCGAGCTTTTGAAAGCAGGATATGGTGGAGAGACAGTCCGCTCCTTCCAAAAAGCCGGTGATCTCGGAGCGGCCCTCTGCCAGCGCGGCAAGCATAATGCTCCGGTGGGAGATGGATTTGTCTCCCGGTACGGTGATTGTTCCTTTTAGTCTGTTTACGCTGTGTAATCTCATTTTTGCCTATCCTTTTGTCCTTATTTCCTTATTTTCTTATTTTCAAGATTCGCCTGCAGGTCTTGAACACCCTAGCGCGCATGTATGGAATAGCCGCGTTCCTGCAAGATGGCGGAGGCGTCCTTCATGGCGTCCTCCCCGTAAAATTCGATCCGCAGCGCGCCTTCTTCATATTCCCGGTTATGCGCGATACCAATATTTTTGATACTGATCCCCTTTAAGGCCAGCAGAGCCGCGATGGCGGCCAAT
>CANQTG010000127.1 GCA_947626715.1 uncultured Lachnospiraceae bacterium
CAGCCCGGCAATGTTCTTGCCTTTGCTCACGGATTTAACATCCACTTCCAGCTTATTACTCCCCCCAAGGATATCGACGTTATCATGATCGCCCCCAAGGGTCCCGGTCACACGGTGCGCAGCGAGTATGTTGCAGGCAAGGGCGTCCCCTGTCTTGTAGCGGTTGAGCAGGATGCCACCGGCAACGCTATGGATATCGGACTGGCATATGCTGCCGGTATCGGCGGTGCGAGAGCCGGAGTTCTTGAGACAACATTCAAAATGGAGACCGAGACAGACCTGTTCGGCGAACAGGCGGTACTGTGCGGCGGCGTTACAGCCCTGATGCAGGCGGGCTTCGAGACGCTGGTCGAGGCGGGATATGACCCGAGAAACGCATATTTTGAGTGTATCCATGAGATGAAGCTGATCGTCGACCTGATCTATCAGTCCGGTTTCTCAGGCATGAGATATTCCATTTCCAATACGGCTGAGTATGGGGATTACATAACGGGCTCCAAGATCATTACGGAAGAGACCAAAAAGTCGATGAAGAAGATCCTTTCCGATATTCAGGACGGCACGTTCGCGAAAGAGTTCCTGTTGGATATGTCCCCCGCAGGGAAACAGGTTCATTTCCGCGCGATGAGAAAGAAAGCGGCGGAGCACCCTTCGGAGGTCATTGGAGCGGAGATCAGGAAGCTGTATAGCTGGAGCGACGAGGACAAGCTGATCAATAACTAATCGGCTGCGCAGAGATTTGGATACGAAGACGTCTGCGAAAGCAAACCCGGATCCCGCACAAGACCCGCAGGCGAGTCTGGCAGACAGGGGTCATGCAGTATAAAAAGAGCAAAAGGAATATGGAAGAAGAAACGGCTTCCATATTCCTTTTTTAGCGGTTTTAGCGAGAGTACCTTTGATAGAAATCGACAATGCGTTCCGTCTGCGCGTGCATGTTTTCAAACAGCAGATCGGCGACGGTCAGGGCGGCCATAGCCTCTACCACGACCACGGCGCGGGGAACGATAACGGGATCGTGGCGGCCCTTGATCTCTATCGTGACATTTTCCCCGTTTTTGTTCACGGTCTCCTGTTTTTGGAAGATGGACGGCGTAGGCTTGATATAAGCGCGCAGGAGAATGGGGGAGCCGTCGCTGATCCCGCCTAAGATCCCTCCGGCGTGATTGGTCTTTTTGCGGATCCTGCCTTCTTCGGAAATAAAAGCGTCGTTGTTCTCGGAGCCCTTTGCCCTTGCCGCGAGATGTCCGTCCCCGATCTCAAAGGCTTTGACGGCGCCGATAGAGAGAACGGCCTTACCGAGCGCGGCGTCCAGCTTATCAAAAACAGGCTCGCCGATACCGGCCGGCATACCGTTGATACGGCACTCTATGACGCCTCCCGCGGAATCCTTTTCCTGCATACAGCGCTTTAGATATTCTTCCGCCAGTCTGGCCGACTCCCGATCCGGCATGGAAGCGGGCGTCTGCAGGATCGCTTCCCGGTCGAAGACGGAATCGGGAACGGTAACGGGGCCGATCGCCTTCGCATAGGCGCAGATATCGATCCCCAGCTCGTTTAACAGCTTGACGGCGACAGCGCCCGCGGCGACGCGCCCGATGGTCTCCCTCCCCGATGAGCGTCCGCCTCCCCGGTAATCCCGAAAACCGTATTTGGCGTCAAAGGTATAGTCGGCGTGGCCGGGACGGTAGCAGGATGCGATTTCGCTGTAGTCTTTGGACTTTTGAGACGTATTTTCCACCATCAGGGAAATGGGCGTCCCGGTCGTCTTCCCTTCAAAAACGCCCGAGAGTATCCTTACCGCATCCGCCTCCTGACGGGGCGTCGATAGGAAGGAGCGCCCCGGCCTGCGGCGGTCGAGATAGCGCTGGATATCTTCCTCTGAAAGCGCAAGGCCGGCCGGGCAGCCGTCGATGACCACGCCCAGAGCGGGGCCGTGGGATTCTCCCCATGTCGTGATGGAGAAGTGTTTTCCGATTGTTGAACCTGCCATATGATTGTTCCTCCTGTACGCTTTCCAGTATATAGAATCCGTACCGATTTCTCAAGGGGTGAAATTTTTATAAAAAAAGATATTGAGTATTGACAACGGTATATGGTATTATAATTTAATATAGGATTCATTTAAGAGGAAAAGGAATGAAACGGACAGCAAAAGAAAAGTCTGATCTTCAGGTTGCGCAAAAGCAAAAACCGAATAAGCTGTTACGCTGGCTCCTGCTGCCGTTTATGCTTGCGGCGTTAGCCTGTGTCAGCGTTATCAATTATTTTGTATCGAACGGGAAAAAATATGTCTGCGTCATGGCGGCCCTGCTTTTCTTTGTGATGAGCAGCAGCTTCTCCTTTCCGATCTTTGAGGACGTGGAGCTCGCAAGCGCGGAAGCGGCGTTTATCGTGGAGGACAGGGAAGCGTTTCTAGGACGGGGAGAGGCAGTGGATAAGGCCGACGACGCTTCTTTGACCGATCCGGTCAGCGCCGAAGGGGAGCTTTTGGACGATGAAGAAGTTCTGGACGGATACGAGGACGCCGAGCTGGCGGACATGGAGGAGATCGATAAATATACGCTGGACGATATCCTCGAAGGGAAAGGAGACGCGGAGGGAGAGATTGCCGAGAAGGACAGGGATACGCAGGACGTCGACGAGGCGCAGGCGGCATTCGATAAGGACGACTGGCGGCTCCTTCTGATCAATAAGCAGCACCCGATCCCGCAGGACTATACCTTTGAGCTGGGTACGATCAAGGGCTCCATGAAGTGCGACAGCAGGATCATAGACGATCTGCTGGCCATGCTGCAGGGGGCGAAAAAGGACGGGATCAATCTGGTGATCTGTTCGCCCTACCGGGATTTAAACCGTCAGGAGGTACTGTTCAACCGTAAGATCAAAAATTATATGAACAAGGGTATGAGCTATATCGACGCCTATAAGGTCTCTTCCCAAGCGGTAACGGTTCCCGGGGCGAGCGAACATCAGATCGGACTGGCGTTAGATATCGTCTGCGACAGTTATTCCTTTTTAAACGAAGGCTTTGGAGAGACGGAAGCGGGGAAGTGGCTGCAGGAGCACAGCTGCGAATACGGCTTTACGCTCCGTTATCCGAAGGGCAAGGAGTACATAACCAGTATCGAATATGAGCCGTGGCATTTCCGCTATGTCGGCAAGGAGGCCGCGACCGTAATGAAGAAGAAAGGAATCTGTCTGGAAGAGTTTATAGACAGCTTATAATACGAGAATGGGACAAAGTACATACCGCCTGCTTAGGCAGGAGGGACGGGCAAAGCGCGGAGAGCTGCATACGGTACATGGCGTCATACAGACGCCTGTATTTATGAATGTGGGAACCGCGGCGGCCATCAAGGGAGCCGTATCGACAGAGGATCTGGAAGCGATCGGGACGCAGGTGGAGCTCTCGAATACCTATCATCTCCATGTGCGCCCGGGAGACGAGACGATAAAGCGGCTGGGCGGCCTGCATAAGTTTATGTCGTGGAACAGGCCGATCCTTACGGATTCGGGAGGCTTTCAGGTCTTTTCTCTGGCGGGTCTGCGCAGGATACGGGAAGAGGGCGTCTGGTTCCACTCCCACATCGACGGCAGAAAAATCTTTATGGGGCCGGAGGAAAGTATGCGGATCCAGTCCAATCTGGCGTCTACGATCGCGATGGCGTTCGACGAGTGCCCTTCGAGCCGCGCGGACAGGGAATATGTGCAGCATTCCGTGGATCGCACCTACAGATGGCTGGTGCGCTGCAAGGAGGAAATGGAGCGGCTGAACGCGCGGGAGGATACGCTGAATCGGCGCCAGCTGCTCTTTGGGATCAATCAGGGAGCCGTTTTTTCCGATATCCGTATCGAACAGGCGAAAAGGATCGCGGAGCTTGATCTGGACGGATATGCGGTCGGAGGGCTGGCGGTCGGAGAGACGCATGAGGAGATGTACCGCGTTTTGGAGGATACGGTCCCGTATCTGCCGCTAGAGAAGCCGACCTATCTAATGGGGGTCGGGACGCCCGCTAATATTTTGGAGAGCGTGGAGCGCGGCGTGGATTTTTTTGACTGCGTATATCCGTCCCGCAACGGCCGGCACGGCCACGTCTATACGAATCAGGGAAAACGCAATCTCTTTAACGCCTCCTATGAGCTGGACGAGCGCCCGATCGAGGAGGGCTGCGGCTGCCCCGCGTGCAGACGTTACTCAAGAGCCTATATCCGGCACCTTTTGAAGGCGAAGGAAATGCTGGGAATGCGGCTGTGCGTCCTGCACAATCTGTATTTTTACAATACGATGATGGCGGAGATCAGGGACGCGCTGGATCAGGGACGCTTTGCTTCCTATAAAAAAGCGAAGCTGGAAGGCATGAGAGGGACGGAAACAGAAAAGGCTTGATGGATACCGGATTTTCGGGTATGATATTCGATAAATTGACAGAAAACAGGAGGAGAGAACATGGGAATCTTATTGACAGCGGCAGGGAATGAAAACAGTGGACTGGTGCTGGTAGCGTATGTTGTGCTGATCGTCGCGTTTATCTACTTTATGATGATCCGTCCGCAGAGGAAGGAGCAGAAGCGCGTCGGCGCTATGCTGTCCGCTCTGGCGATCGGCGACAGCGTTCTGACGACGAGCGGCTTTTACGGCATTGTGATCGATATCACAGACGATACGGTGATCGTGGAATTTGGGAACAATAAAAACTGCAGGATCCCGATGCAGAAAACTGCGATCTCGCAGGTGGAAAAAGCGTCCGAGTCCTGAGCGTATCCGCGGTAGATCTGTCTGATAAGGGGCTGTTGCAAGACCTCGCAGGAGGTGCAACAGTCTCTTTAGCGTATGGGGGGACATTATAACTACAGATTATGGAAATTATAAATATTATGCATTGTTAAGAGGATTTCATGTGTGCTATAATGGAAAACAATATGACTGCGAAAGCAGACACGAATCCCGCGTAAGATTTGCAAGCGGATCTTGCATTTCTGCGTAAGATTTGCAAGCGGGTCTTGTATTTCTGCGTAAGACCTGCAGGCGGGTCTTACATCTCGCGGGCAGAGGAAGAGAGCGGCTTTTCCAAAAGGGGAACGGACGGATAGGAGTGTGAAGGATATGAAACTGAATCTTGTATGTATTCCGGGAGACGGGATCGGCCCGGAGATCGTAGAACAGGCAAAGCGCGTGCTGGATAAGACGGCCTCCGTTTATGGACATGAGATCGCATATAAGGATATCTTAATGGGAGGCGCGTCGATCGATG
>CANQTG010000128.1 GCA_947626715.1 uncultured Lachnospiraceae bacterium
AGCCATACAAGCCCGTGGGGCGGCGACCAGACCGCTTTTACAGAATCCATGGCGGAAGCGGGCAAGGCTGTTTCCGACTATCTGGGAAATGGTGAGAACATCACTTATATCAGCGTGCTGAACAACCTGTCGATCGACTGCGACTGCGACGGAAATCCGGCCGCGCCGGACATTCATGACATCGGCATCCTCGCTTCAAACGATCCGGTTGCCATCGACCAGGCCGCCATTGACCTGTGTTTTGCGGCGGAGGGCAGCGAGAGCCTGAGACAGCGGGTGGAGCGGCAGAATGGTCTGCACACGCTGGAGCATGGCGAAGAGATCGGTTTAGGAAGCAGATCTTACCATCTGATCGATATTCAGGAAGAACCATCGACGGAGCCGACCGATCCGTCAGACCCGGACGATCCGGCGAATCCGACCGATCCGACAGTGCCGGAGAATCCGACGAATCCGACTGATCCGTCAGTTCCGGACGATCCGACGAATCCGACCGAGCAGACAAAACCGACCGATCCGACAGATTCAGATGAGCCGACAAAGCCGAAAAAGGAACAGACCAAAAAAGAAAAGCAGAAGGCAAAGATAAAAAAACTGAAAGCGGATATGAAGAAAGTCAAGATAAAGAAACTGAAGGCGGCAGGGGTGAAAAAGAAGATCAGCATCTCCTGGAAAAAGGTCAGCAAGGCGACAGGCTATCAGGTTCAGGTATCGAAAAATGGGAAGTTTAAGAAAAAAGATATACTGTTCGACAAGAAAAAGGTGAAAAAAGCAGCGGTAAAAGTGACCGGAAAGCAAATCAGGAAGAAAAAAACCTATTACGTCAGGGTGCGCGCTTATGCCACTTATAAGAATGTGAAGGGAGAGACTTGCCGGGCATACAGCGGCTGGGTGAAAAAGAAAGTAAAGATAAAATAGATGATTCATATTCAAAGCAGGAAACGTCTGTAAAGACAAAGATAGGAGTGATTGAAAGAAATGGAACATAAAAGAACGCAGCTCTTTGTGATAGCAGCTATCGTTTTGGGGATCGTGGTTTTTTGTTTTCAAAGACCTGTTTTTGCAAAATCAGATCAGGCGACGGTCACAGAAGGGAAAGAATATTACCGGGAGTTTTTAGTGGATAATATACTTCACTCCCCAAAAAGCGGTGATATCCATTATCATGTATATTTTCCGGATTCCTATAACGGCAAAAAAAAGATGGCGCTGTATGTAACGCTTCCGGGATACCAGGGTTTATATTTTCAGGGAGTAGCAGAAAATCTTAAAACAGAAGATTTCGCATTTGAGGCAAAAAAGCAAACGGTATCCGTTACCTTAAACAAAACGGTATCCATTACCCCAAATAAAAAGGTATCCATTACTTTAAATAAAACGGTATATACTTTGAAAAAGGGAAAGAGCGTAAAATTGAAAGCTGTTTTGAATAAGTCGGCGAAAAAGAAAGGCGTGGAATGGAAAAGCAGCAATCCGAAAATTGCATCCGTATCGAAAAATGGAAAAGTTACGGCAAAAAAGAAAGGAAAGACTGTCATCACCGCAAAGGTGAAGGGCACGAAAACAAAAGCAAGATGCAGGATTACTGTGGGTACGCCGGTAAGCAGAATTAAATTAAACAAAAAGTCTGTTTCCCTGAAAGCAGGGCAGAAATTTACCTTAAAAACAACTGTGTCTCCTAAAAAAGCCTCGAATAAAAAGGTTGCCTATGAAAGCGCCAACAGCAAAGTTGCCACAGTGGGCAAAAAAGGAGTAATCCGCGCTGTTTCTGCGGGGACGGCAAAGATCAGGGTGACGGCAGCGGACGGTTCCGGGAAGAAGGCTTCCTGTACCGTTAAAGTGACAGAAAGCACGGTGTCTGTTGCAGGCGTTACATTAAATAAGCAGCGTCTTAACTTAAAGCAAGGGGAAGAAGAGAGGCTCACTGCCACGGTGAATCCGTCAAATGCGACAAATAAGACGATCCGATGGTCATCTTCCAACCAGGCAGTGGCACAGGTTTCCAATGACGGGACTGTAAAGGCAGTTGCAGAGGGGACGGCAGTCATCACGGCATCTGCGCATAGTAATGTCCGCGCAGTCTGCAACGTAACAGTAGAAGCCGCTTCCGGCCAGCCGGAAGAGCCAGAGAAACCAGAAGAGCCAGAGAAACCAGAAGAGCCAGAGAAACCGGAAGAGCCAGGAAACTGGAAGATCCTGGTGGCTTATTTCTCGTGGAGTGGGACGAGTGAGCGGATTGCGAACAATATTATAGAGCAGACAGGGGCAGATTCCTTCCGGATTGAGAGGGAAACGCCATACAGTGACGATTATAACGAAGTTGCATATGGAGAGGCAAAAGATGAGGCGGACAATAACGCGAGGCCGCCGATCAAGAATCCGCTGGCTTCCGTGGAGCAGTATGACAGGATCATATTATGTTACCCCATTTGGTGGCACACGGCGCCCATGACAGTCGGAACATTTTTAGAGAGTTACGATTTTGGAGGAAAGCATATTTACCCTGTTTCGCAATCTGCTTCGATGGATGCCACTCAGTATGCGCAGTCCGTAGAGTTTATAAAAACCTGTGCGCCGGGGGCGATTGTAGATGATGGAATATTTTCAAAAGATAATACAGAAATCAGTTCCTATATAACAGATACGGTAATGCAGCCGACAGAGCCGGAAATTTCCCAGACAGGCTGGACAAAAGCAGTACCGACAGAATATACACAGGCGTCCGATGAACAGGGCAGTGTTGTCCGCCTTGACTATGAATCGGAGGATTATGTCCGGGACGGCTCCGCTGTCACAAAAACAGCCTATGTATATACGCCCTGTGGCTATGATGAGAACAATGCCGAAACGCGGTATAACATTCTTTATCTCATGCACGGCTGGGGCGGTCATGCCGGAGAATATTTTGAATATACAAAGAATCTGTTTGACAACCTGATCGCAAAGGGTGACATCCCACCGCTTATCATCGTGTCAGCAACATTTTACAATGAAAACAGCAGTACGGATTTTTCCAGTTCTATTGAGGAATTTCGGGCGTTTCATCAGGATTTTGAAGAACATTTGATGCCCGCGGTGGAGGGGCAGTTCCATACCTATGCCGCGTCCACTTCTCCGGAGGACTTGAAAGCCTCCCGCGACCATCGGGCGTTCGGCGGCTTCTCCCTCGGCTCGGTCACAACATGGCTTCAGTTCTGCTATGACTACGATTATATCCACTGGTTTCTTCCGATGAGTGGTTCCTGCTGGTATTATGGGACTTATGGCGACTTCCGCTTTGAGGACAACGTGGACTTCATCGAGCAGCTTGTAAAAGACGAAAACCTTGATGAGCGCGGGTACTTTATCTATCATGCTGTGGGTACTCAGGATGCGGTCAAGAGCCAGTCGATCGGTATGGCGGAGGAAATGCTGTCGCGGGAGATTTTCACGCCGGATCACTATGTATTTTATCAGAAGGACGGCGGCTACCATGACTTCAACGCCGTGCAGGAATATCTCTACAATGCACTCCCGCTGTTTTTCAGGGAGAAAAACGATACCACCGGAAATGAGCTGGCCAATGCTCAGCCCTATACCACCGACACCGCCATTTCGGACGTGATAAACGACCCCGCCTTCGGAGACTACGGGCGGCTGATCTTCCCCGTGGACACCGGGTATTACAGCGGCAATACACTCCAGGATCTTCGCCTGACGTGGTATTCCAATATCGACCCGGACAAGACGGTGGAGATTTGCAACTACATGAAATCCCAGACGCAGGCGGGCGAGACGATATTTTACGATATTTATACCGATGCGGAAAAAGCGGCCGATCCCGACAAGGCCGATACGGGATTGTTCTTTTTCAAGGGAGATCCCGGCGCAAAGTTTGCCGTGTGTAATGCAGGAGGCGGTTTTGCCTATGTGGGCGCGATGCACGACAGTTTTCCCCATGCGCTGGAGCTGTCCAAAATGGGCTACAACGCCTTTGCGCTGATTTACCGTCCCGGCTGGGATACGGCAATGGAGGATCTGGCGCGGGCGATCAGCTTTATTTTTGCACACGCGGATGAACTGGAGGTGGATACTGACTGTTATTCCCTGTGGGGCGGTTCGGCGGGCGCACGGATGGCAGCCGATGTGGGTTCTTACGGTACGGCTTATTTCGGCGGTGATGACCTGCCGCAAGCCGGCTGTGTCGTTATGCAGTACACAGGCCACAGTGAATGGCAGATAACCGATCCGCCCACCTACGTCTGCGTCGGAACCAGCGACGGCATTGCGAACTGGCGCACGATGCAAAACCGAATAGATGCGATGTCCGCAGCGGGCATTCCCACAGAGTTTCACGCATATGAGGGTCTTTCCCATGGCTTTGGACTGGGTACGGGAACAGTTGCCGAAGGCTGGATAAACGACGCTGTAGCGTTTTGGGAACAGCAAATGTAAAAAATATTTTTAATACATGGAGGTATCCTATGAAAAAGAAAGTTTGGATTATGATCGGAATTGTCGTCGTTGTCGTGGCAGCAGCGGCACTGATTTTCCCGCGGTTGTTTGGCGGTTCTCATAAAGGAATCGACAACGAACCGGAAGCAAGTGTCACTGGGGAGAGCAAAATTCTTGTCGCCTATTTCTCATGGTCGGGAAACGGGCAGCAGATGGCGCGGTGGATTGCAGAGGAAACGGGCGGCGAACTGTTCCGTATTGTTCCGGAGGAATCCTACGGTGTGGATTACGGAGCCTGTGCGGATCGGGCAAAGAACGAGCTGGACAATGAAATCCGTCCTGCGCTTTCCTCCCATATTGATGCTGACGTTATGGCGCAGTACGACACGATTTATCTCGGTTTTCCCATTTGGTGGTACGATCTGCCGACGCCTGTTTGGTCGTTCCTTGAAGAATACGATCTCTCTGGCAAAACGATTATTCCGTTTTTTTCTCATAACGGAAGTTCAGACGGAGCAAACAGCCTGAATCGATTAAGCCGGCTTGCGGATGGCGCGACGGTTTTGACCGACGAAGCGCTTTCTATTTCCGGTTCGTCGGTAGCTGATTCCGAGGAAAAAGTCAAAGAATGGGCCGCCCAGGAATTGAAATAGTCCATGAAGGGAGAAACGATGATGAAAAAATGGATTGCGCTTATTTTAAGTTTTGTGCTTGTCATTACCCTTGCCGCCTGCGGTGCGGGAACGG
>CANQTG010000129.1 GCA_947626715.1 uncultured Lachnospiraceae bacterium
GTATGGTCGTTTTGCCCGTCCCGTTATCGCCTATGAGCGCGACATGCTCGCCGCGCCGGATCTGGAAGCCGAGAGCAGAAAACAGGGTATGGCCGGAAAAGGACTTTTTCAGCCCGTCGACGGAAAGAACGTCGTTTCCGCTGACCGTGCGCGGCTCCAGAGATATTTTCATATCCGTTTTGGCCTGCGTCGGCTTTTCGATCACTTCCATCTTTTGCAGGAGCTTTTCGCGGCTTTCCGCGCGCCGGATAGATTTTTCGCGGTTAAAGGAGCGGAGCTTTTCGATGGCTTCCTCCTGATGCTGGATCTGCCTTTGCTGATTGCGCCATGCGTTCCATATGGAAATGCGCTGCGCTTCCTTTTTTGCCGCGTAGCCGCTATATCCGCCGGAAAAAATGGAAGCTCTCGCCTGATCGATCTCGATGATCTTGTCGGCGATACGGTCGAGAAAATAGCGGTCGTGGGAGACGACCAGCACCGCTCCCTTATAGTTTATCAGCCATGTCTCGAGCCACGCGACGGAATTGATGTCCAGATGGTTGGTCGGCTCGTCGAGGAGGATCAGGTCGGGCTTTAATAAAAGGAGCCTGCCGAGCGCGACGCGGGTCCGCTGGCCGCCGGAAAGGGCGGAAACCTTTTTGCCGAAATCCTCTTCGCAAAAGCCCAGCCCCTTTAAAACGCCTGTCAGCTCGCTTCGGAAGGCGTAGCCGTTTTCCGTTTCAAAACGCTGGGTCAGGAGGGAATAGGTTTCCATCAGATCGGAAAGAGCGTCTCCCGAGAGCGTCTTCATACGCAGCTGCGCGTCGCGTATCTGGCGTTCGAGCAGGATCAGGTCCGCTCTGGTGGAGAGCAGCTCGTCGTAGATCGTATTGTCGCTCGTGAAATGGATAAGCTGCGGCAGATAACCAATGGATCTGCCTTTGGAGAGGACAGTCGCGCCGCTGTCCGGCGTCGTCTCCCCGGCGATGATACGCAGGAGCGTCGTCTTCCCCGCGCCGTTGATACCGATCACGGCCGCCTTTTCGCGATCCTCGATATGAAAGGAGCAGTCCTTTAAAACGCTGGTCTCGCCGAACTGCTTGGAAATATTCTGACAGGATAAGATCATATGGCCCTCCTAATGCTTGACCCCTCTATTTTACTGGATAAGCTCTTGAAATACAAGATGAAATGGAAAAGGAAACAAAAAGGAAATACAAGGGGAAATACAAAAGGGAGCGCCGCTGATTTTAAAATCAGGAACCGTAATTGATTGACAGGAATTTATCATTTTACTATAATTTATAATAAATGGAGATTCTGTAAGATAAGGATTGTGAACTGCATGAGCGCGGACAGCAAAGATAAGACAGTTAGGGGCGTAGCAATGGAAGGAAAAGGGATCTCACAGGCGGTGATCGGCAGGCTGCCTAGATATTTCCGTTATCTGGGGGAGCTGAAGGACGAGGGCGTGGAGCGGATATCCTCACAGGATTTAAGCGGCCTAATGCAGGTGACGGCCTCCCAGATCAGGCAGGACTTCAATAATTTCGGCGGCTTCGGACAGCAGGGGTACGGATATAACGTGGAATATCTGTATGAAGAGATCGGCAGGATACTGGGACTGGATAAACAGCACCATTTGATCATCATCGGGGCGGGCAATCTGGGGCAGGCGCTTGCCAACTATATGGATTTTGAGAAGCGCGGCTTTATCATGCGCGGGATCTTTGACATAAATCCGGCTCTCATCGGCAGAAAGGTGAGGGCGATGACGGTCGAATCGATGGAGCTGTTAGAGCGGCGGATACGGGAGAATGAGATCGATATCGCAGTGCTCACGGTGCCTAAGGGCAGCGCGGTCGGGGTCGCGGACAGGCTGGTCGCCTGCGGGATCAGGGCCATCTGGAATTTTGCGCATGTCGATCTGGACGTGCCGGAGGGGGTACAGGTGGAAAATGTGCACCTGCTGGACAGCCTGATGAAGCTGTCCTACAATATCAGCTGCTGCGAGGAGCGATAAGGATAAAGGTATGGCTGGGAAACGGGACAAAAACAGAAATAAAAACGCAAACGTAGAGAGATTCCGGGCGGCGCTGGCGGGGAGGACGCTCCCGGTGCTGACGCTGGACAATAAATGGCACCAGCTCTTTGCCAAGACGGGGAGCACGGCGGAGATGAAGCGGCTCCAGAATCAGCTGAATGAGCTCATGAAGCGTCAGGGCAAGGTCAACAGCGAGATGAAGGATATCCACCGCGTCAAGAAAAAGCTGATGGAGAATATCGTCGCCTCGATGGAAGATACGGATGAAAAGACGGACAAAAAGATGGAAGAGAGCAGCCGTCTGATACAGGAGTGCAACGATAAAATGCGCGAATACCGTCTTGAGAGCGAAACGCTGCCGCAGGAGATCAACGAGATCAATCTGCGCCTTATGGTCGCGACGATGGAGGTCTGTTATGAGAGAATGCAGGAAAATAACAGGCTGATCGCGGAGATCGGCGACTGGATCACCAAGACCCGGATCGAGTTAAAAAAGCGGCTGCTTCGAAAGCAGGAATGTGAAGAAGTCAATAACGAGCTCTATTCCTATATGCATGATATCTTTGGCGCGGAAGTGATCGAGATCTTTGATACGAAATACTATGCCGCGCCTAAGGATACGCAGAAAAAGTAAGAGGGCAAGGCTTTGCGCCGTATCGGCGCGGGCCCGGATATGCGTCAAAGAGGAGTTCCCGCTTTGGCGCATTTGTGCTTGAAGGCTTATAGGAGCCTAAAAAAGAGTACGTCGGCATTTTAACGGCGTATTTCAGGCATCAGGAGGATAAAGAAATGCAGTATGTGCTGACCAGCGCGCAGATGAAGGAATGCGACAGGAATACGACGGAGCAGACGGGGATCCCCTCTCTGGTATTGATGGAGAGAGCGGCGGCGGCGACGGCGGAGGAGATCATGAAGCGTTTCCCGCTAAAAAAGGGCAGGAAAAGGATCCTGATCGCAGCCGGAAGGGGAAATAACGGCGGGGACGGCCTTGCGGCGGGCCGTATCCTTCAGGAGCACGGCTATCCGGTATCCTATGCGCTGCTCGGGGATCGGGAGAGGCTCAGTGAACAGGCGCGGACGCAGCTTGCGATACTAAAAAGGCTGGGAGAAGAGGCCGCGGAGACGCTGTCTGCGCTTTCCTCCTGCGATATCCTGATAGACGCCCTGTTTGGGATCGGACTTGACAGGGAGTTGGGCGGCGTCTGGAAGGAGGCCGTCGAAGCGATCAACGCCTCGGACGCCTTTGTCGTATCGGCAGATATTCCGTCGGGGATCAGCGCGGATACAGGAGCGGTCATGGGGGCGGCGGTGAGGGCCGATCTGACGGTAAGCTATGGCTATCTGAAAACGGGACAGATCTTGTATCCGGGCTCGGAGTATTGCGGCGAGCTGGTTTGCAGGAAAATAGGCATTTTATATCGGGAAGATCTGACAAACCCCGGAATATTCACTTATGATTCGAGCGATTTTGCAAGAATTCCTGCAAGGAGGAAGGATGGCAATAAGGGGAGCTTTGGAAAGGTGCTGATCGTCGCGGGCAGCAGACGGATCTACGGCGCGTGCTATCTGGCCGCGCTGGGCGCGTACCGTATCGGCGCTGGGCTGGTGCGTGTCGTCACTGCGCGGGAAAACAGGGAGCTTCTGCTCTCCGCGCTGCCGGAGGCGATCGTTGACGGATATGCGCAGGAGCTTCCGAAGGAGGCGCTTTCGGAGGGCTTAAAATGGGCGGACTGCGTGCTGATCGGCCCGGGGCTGGGCACGGACGGGCAGGCGTCGGCCATAATGGAATATGTATGGCGGTATGCGCAGGGGCCGCTGATCATAGACGCGGACGGATTGAACCTGCTGGCGGCGCGGCCCCAATGGCTGTCTGAAAGAGACCGCTCGCGCGCCGTGTACCTGACGCCGCATATGGGGGAATTTTCACGGCTGACGAAAAAGAGCATAAAATGTTGTAAGGAAGAGAGGATCGCTGCCGTTCGGGAATATGCGAAGGAGCAGGGCGTGATCCTAGTGAGCAAGGACGCAAGGACGCTCGTCTGCGGGCCGGATGGGGAGCTCTATATCAACAGGACGGGGAACGACGGCATGGCGACCGGCGGAAGCGGCGACGTGCTGAGCGGATTTCTGGCGGGGCTGATCGCGCAGGGAATGAGGGGGATAGAGGCCGCGTGCGTGGCCGTCTGGCTCCACGGGCTCGCCGGGGATATGGCTGCGAAGGAAAAAACGCCGTACAGCGTGATGGCCGGCGATCTGCCGGATATGCTGGCGCGCGTGCTTGCAAGAGGAGGAATGGAGCAATGGACATAGGAAAAAAGCTGGAGAGCTATGCCAGAGTGTATGCGGAGATCGATCTGGACGCGATACGCGGCAATATGGACAGAATGCATGAAAATCTCCCTAAGGAAACGAAGCTGCTCGCCGTGATCAAGGCGGACGGCTACGGGCATGGGAGCGTGCCGATCGCAAGGGAGCTAGAGCCCCTTCCCTATCTGTACGGATTCGCGACGGCGACGTTCGAGGAGGCAGAGATCCTGCGAAGGAGCGGGGTGAAAAAACCGATCCTGATACTGGGCTATGCCTTCCCTTACTGCTACGACGAGGCGATCCGTCAGGAAATACGTCTGCCGCTCTTTCGCTCCGACGCCGCGCAGGAGCTTTCAAGGCGCGCGGCGCTTCTGGGAAAGGAAGCGTTCGTCCATATCAAGGTCGATACCGGCATGTCCCGGATCGGCGTTTTCCCGGACGATACGGGGCTTTCCTTTGTACGCGGGCTCATGGAGCTGCCGTATCTTAGGATCGAAGGGATCTTTACGCACTTTGCAAAGGCGGATATGGCGGATAAAAGCTCTGCGAGAAAGCAGATGGAGACATTCGCGGCCTTTGCCGGACGGATAGAGAAGGAGCTGGGGCTGCATATCCCGATCCGGCACTGCGCGAACAGCGCGGGCATTATCCGTCTGCCCGAGGCGGGCATGGAGCTTGCGCGCGCGGGGATCGCCCTGTATGGGCTCTGGCCGTCGGAGGAAGTGGAAAAGGACATTGTGCCGCTCGTGCCCGCGCTCTCCCTAAAGAGCCGTATCGTCTACCTCAAGGAGCTGAAGGCGGGCATGGAGATCAGCTACGGCGGCACCTTTACGGCTTATCCGGATAT
>CANQTG010000130.1 GCA_947626715.1 uncultured Lachnospiraceae bacterium
GATTTCAGGCGCGAACCCTTTGAGGGCTCGATCTGGCTGCTCGCATGGGCGGATGTGATCGAAGAGATCAAGACCGTGTGCTGGTGCGGGCAGGGAGCGACCTGCAATACCAGATTCACCGCCGTTGGCGAGGTGATCCGGGAAGGGGAGCAGGTCTGTCTCGGCGGCGACGACAAATATATCGCGCTGTGCAGGAAGCATTACAGGGAGGGGAATCTGGGGCCCGACTTTAGGAATCGGCGCAGGCGGCAGGATCGGGGGAGCGAAACGGGAAGCGTTATTTGCAGCACAGATTGACCAGAATGATATCAGGGCCGATCTGCTGGATATCCCGGTAGGATACAACGATATCGGCGTGTCCCTCGAACAGGCGGCACAGCCGGAAGCCTTCCGATATGACGATCTTGTGGATCTGTCCGCTGCATTCGTCAAATTCCAGATCTACGACGTTGCCGATCTTCTGGCAGTTGCGGACGTTGACGACTTCTTTTTTCTGAAAATCGGAAAATAGCATGACGTGCAGGCTCCTTTTTTTATAGGATATGCAGAAAAAGCAAAATCGTGCATGATACCGCCGCATTTGCGGCAAATGAGTTGACATAAGATAATTTTATTTTATATAATAAGACATATCGTAAGGATAACCGGAACTGGCGGTGCAGGAGAAAAATACCAGATGGAGGAAAAGGTATGAAATGTCCGTTTTGTGGTCACGATAATACCAGAGTGATCGATTCCAGACCGGCGGAGGACAACAATTCCATCCGCAGACGCCGTATGTGCGACGAATGCAACAGACGGTTTACGACCTATGAAAAGGTGGAGACGATTCCTGTCATTATCGTAAAAAAGGATAACAGAAGGGAGACCTACGACCGTTCCAAGATCGAAGCGGGAGTGCTGCGGGCCTGCCATAAGCGGCCGGTCAGCGCGAGCGATATCACAAAGCTGGTGGAAGAGGTGGAGACCGAGGTATTCAACCGCGAGGAAAAGGAAGTGCCCAGCGCGGTGATCGGGGAGCTTGTCATGAATAAGCTGAAGGATCTGGATATGGTAGCGTATGTGCGCTTCGCTTCTGTATACAGGGAGTTTAAGGACATCAGCACCTTTATGGACGAATTGAAAAAGGTACTGGAATAAAACGCATCGATACCGGAAAGGAGAAACGATATGAAAAAAACGATTTGGCGGCGTTTTGCGCTCGCTTTGCTGTTAAGCCCCATCATCTGGAGCCTTTGCGGCGCGCCGCAGGCAAGGGCGGCGCAGACAGAGGGCGCTGCGGAAAAGGAAGATAAGATAAGCGCGGACGGCGCGGAGGAAGAGGAGATCATTGATTCCCGTATCTTTGACGCCGCCTATTATGCAAAAAATAATCCCGACGTCGTAAAGGCGGTGCGCAAATTCAAGGATTCCGACCGCAGCGAGGAGGAGCTTCTGTATACGCACTACCTGAAATACGGGATCAAAGAGGGCCGGAAGGGCTGCGAGGAGGATATTGATTTTGATTTTTTTACGCTCAATGTGATCTCGTATGACGAGCAGGAGGGGCAGATACTAGGCATGATGGAGCATGGCGTATATACGGGCGACGTGATCGTCCATGTCCCGTCCTATTTAAGAGGGCTTACGATCAAAAAGGGCGAGAGCTGCACGATAACGGCGCTGCCCGTTATGACGATGTCCCTGCCGCCCCAGATGTCGGCGCTCTGGCTCGAGCATGAGGAATAAAGTGGATATGTTCAAGACTCGCAAGCGAGTCTTGGCGCGAGATTCGGGTCTGCTTTCGCAGACATCTTCTTATCCGAATCTCTGCGCATGGATAAAGAAAAAGGATGACCTTCCGTATGATATCGTACAGGAGGTCATTTTTTAGGATAAAAGGGAGGAGCGTGCCCAGCAAAAGAGGGCGCGGGGGATTCTTTGTTCTTGCATATGCGCGAAATGTTTTTTATAATGGGGAGGAGGAAAAGCACGGGGGCGGCTTATGTTTGAGCAGTTTTATCCAGATCATTATGTAAACAGCGCTTATGAAATCGACTATGAGGCCCTGTACCGGCAGGGCTGCAGAGGGGTCGTGTTCGATATTGACAACACGCTCGTGCCGCATGGCGCGCCTGCGGATGAACGGAGCATAGCGCTCTTAAAGCGCCTGTCCGATATCGGCTATCGCACGATGGTACTTTCCAACAATAAGGAGCCGCGGGTGAGATCCTTCTGCGACGCGGCGGGCGTAGACTACATCTATAAGGCGAATAAACCGTTTACGGAAAACTATCGGAAAGCGATGGAACGCATGGGGACGGGGGCGGAGGAGACGCTGTTCGTGGGCGATCAGCTCTTTACGGACGTATGGGGCGCGAAAAAGGCCGGAATGACGACCTATCTCGTGCGGCCGATCCATCCCAAAGAAGAGATCCAGATCGTGATCAAGCGCTTTTTTGAAAAGATCGTGCTATATTTTTATGAGAAGGAGAGGAAGGAAGGATGCGGGAAATAAACGGAAGGACGAGAACCTGCGGCTTGATCGGCAATCCGGTGGCGCATACGCTCTCCCCGCTGATCCATAATACGCTGGCGGCGGAGCTTATGCAGGAGCTTGTCTATGTCCCCTTTCTGGTGGATCAGGGACGGTTAAACGAGGCGATAGCGGGAGCGTGGGCGCTTCACATACAAGGGTTGAACGTAACGGTGCCGTATAAAAGCGAAGTGATCCCGCTGCTTAGCAGGGTCGATACGCTCGCGGAAAAGATCGGCGCGGTGAACACGCTGGTACGCTGTGAGGACGGCTATGTGGGCTATAATACCGATATGACCGGGCTGCAGCGGGCGATGGAGTCGGACGGCGTGCAGATATCCGGCAGGGACGTGATCCTGCTCGGGGCGGGAGGCGCGGCAAGGGCGGTGGCGTTTCTGTGCGCCTATGCGGGGGCAGAGAGAGTGTGGCTGTTAAACCGCACGATAGAGCGGGCGCGGCAGGTGGCGGACGAGGTCAACCGCGCTTTTGAACGGGAATGTATCCTGCCGCTTACCCTGACGGACTATTCCCGTATCCCCGACGGGAAATATCTGGCGATTCAGGGAACGAGCGCGGGCCTGTATCCGAATACGGAGCAGGCCGCGATCGAGGACGGCGCTTTTTATGAAATGGTACATACGGGCTATGACCTTATCTACAAACCTGCGGATACAAGGTTTATGAAGCTTGTGCGCGCGCACGGGGGAAAGGCGTATAACGGGCTGAAAATGCTGGCGTATCAGGCGATCCACGCTTTTGAATTGTGGAATGGCGTAAAAGTCAGCGAGGCGCAGGCGGCGGGGATACTTGAGAAGCTGAAGAAAGAGACGGAGATTTGATGGACAATATCATTTTGATCGGATTTATGGGCTGCGGCAAGACGTCGGTCGGGATAAAGCTTTCCTATTATATGCGCCGGGTCTTTCTGGATACGGATAGGATGATCGAACGGGCGCAGGGAAGGGAGATCGCGGAGATATTTGCAAAGGAGGGGGAAGCGTATTTCCGCAGGCTGGAGACGCAGACGATCGGGCAGATGACGGCGGGCGGCGAGCAGGGACGCATTATCTCTACGGGAGGCGGACTGCCGCTGCTGGCGGAAAATCGGGCGATCTTAAAGGAGCTGGGCAGGGTCGTTTATCTTAGAGTAAGGCCGGAGACGGTATATGAGAGAGTAAAGGACGATACCAGAAGGCCGCTTTTACAGTGCGCCGATCCGCTCTCCCGGATACGGGAGCTGATGGCGGAAAGAGAGGATGCGTACCGGGACGCGGCGGATATCGTCGTCGATGTGGACGATAAGGATTTTGATTCTATCATACGGGAGATCGAGGAGAAGATAAGATGAATATTTTGGTGATCAACGGGCCGAACATTAATTTTTTGGGGATTCGCGAAAAAGCGGTCTACGGGACGCAGGATTACGACGCGCTGCTTGCGATGATCGCGAAAAAGGGAGAGGAAAAGGGCTGCCGCATTGAGGTGTTCCAAAGCAACCATGAGGGCGCTATCATCGACAGGATACAGGACGCCTACAGCGACGGCACGCAGGGGATCGTGATCAATCCGGGGGCGTATACGCATTACAGCTATGCGATACTGGACGCTCTGGCCAGCGTCAGTATGCCAAAGATCGAGGTCCATATTTCCGATATCACGAAGCGGGAAGCGTTCCGCAGGACTTCCGTGACGAAGGCCGCCTGCGATGGGCAGATCTACGGACAGGGGCTGGACGGGTATCTCATGGCGATCGACGAGCTCTGCAGACTGCATGAGGAACGGGATGAAAGCGCAGGAAAATAGGGAAAAAAGAAAAACGGGCGGATTTTATGCGCTATCTGGGAAAAAGTAGTTGAAAAAGAACGGAATATAGTATAGACTATAATTGAATTATAACAGGGAAAATCAGGAGGAATAAAAGATGATATCTGCAGGTGATTTCAGAAATGGCATTACCATTGAATTAGATAACAATATTTATCAGATCATCGAGTTTCAGCATGTAAAGCCGGGGAAGGGCGCGGCGTTCGTCAGGACGAAGCTGAAAAATATCAAGAGCGGCGGCGTTGTGGAAAAAACGTTCCGGCCGACCGAGAAATGTCCGCAGGCGCGTATCGACAGAAAGGATATGCAATATCTGTATTCGGACGGCGACCTGTTCAATTTTATGGACGTGGAGACCTACGACCAGATCGCGCTCAACAAGGAGACGATCGGCGACGCGCTGAAATTTGTGAAAGAAAATGAGATGGTCAAGATCTGTTCCCACAACGGCAATGTGTTTGCGGTCGAGCCGCCCCTGTTCGTCGAGCTGGCGATCACGGAGACAGAGCCGGGCTTTAAGGGAGATACGGCGACCGGAGCGACCAAGCCCGCCACGGTGGAGACCGGAGCAAACGTGCTTGTTCCCCTGTTTGTAGAGATCGGCGACGTTATCAAGATCGACACGAGGACAGGCGAATACCTTTCCCGCGTATAAATACGCAGCGGATCAATGAGCTTATGAGACAATAGAACCCTCTATTGTCTCTTTTATTTTGGCTAAATAGAGACGGACGGGAGAAGGTGGAGAAAGACTAACTATTAAAAGTCAAGTCTAAAATGAAATATTTTTGAATGAATTGCAGAAACGCATTTCAGATAG
>CANQTG010000131.1 GCA_947626715.1 uncultured Lachnospiraceae bacterium
GAAAAAATAGGCTCAGGGAAACCATTTTCATAGCGTTTTGTGCCTGAGCGAAGCGAAAGGAATGGATATAAAGATGGCAAAACGCGGAGGATTTCCGGGCGGAGGGATACCGGGCGGTATGACGAACCTGATGAAACAGGCGCAGCGTATGCAGCGTCAGATGGAAGAGAGCCAGAAGGAGCTGGAGACGAAGGAATTTACGGCGAAAGCGGGCGGCGGCGCGGTGGAGGTGACCGTGACCGGGAAAAAAGAGGTGACGGGGATCAAGCTGTCGCAGGAGGTCGTGGATCCGGACGATGTGGAAATGCTTCAGGATCTGATCATGGCCGCCCTCAATGAAGCGATGCGCATGGCGGACGAGGCCAATTCCGAGCTTATGAGCAAGATGACCGGCGGACTGAATCTGGGCGGAGGCTTGCCTTTTTAATGGACTTATACAGCGGGTATATCAATCAATTAATCGAAGAGCTGGCAGGACTGCCGGGGATTGGAACGAAATCGGCGCAAAGGCTTGCATTTTACTTGATCAACCTGCCGAAAGAGCGGGTGGAACGCTTTGCCGATACGGTCTTGAAGGCGAAGGAGAACGTGCGGTACTGTAAAAAGTGTTATACGCTGACCGATCAGGAACTGTGTCCGGTCTGCGCCGATAGCAGACGGGATACGGGAACGATCATGGTGGTGGAAAATACGCGGGACTTGGCGGCTTATGAAAAGACCGGAAGATACGAGGGCGTCTATCATGTGCTGCATGGCGCGATCTCGCCCATGTTAGGGATCGGGCCGGGGGATATCCGGCTAAAAGAGCTGATGGAAAGGCTTGCGGGCGATGTGAAAGAGGTGATCATCGCGACCAATTCCAGCTTAGAGGGCGAGACGACCGCTATGTATATCAGCAAGCTCATCAAGCCGACCGGGATCCGCGTGACACGGATCGCCAGCGGCGTCCCGGTAGGAGGCGACTTAGAATATATCGACGAGGTGACGCTTCTGCGCGCGTTAGAGGGACGCGTTGAATTATAGGGAATATAGGGAAAGAAAGGAGAGAACGATGAAGAAGGAAGTATTTGGAACGACGAAGGACGGGAAAGAGGTATTTCTGTATACTTTGGAAAATAAGAACGGTATGCGGGCGGAGGTCATGAATTATGGCGCGATTCTGGTAAGGCTGTTTGTGCCGGATAAAAACGGGGAGCTGGCCGATGTGACGCTTGGCTATGATAAACTGGAGGATTATTATACAAACGGCTGTTTTTTTGGCGCTACGATAGCGCCGAATGCAAACCGTATCGCAGACGCGGCGATCACGATCGACGGCGTAAAATACGAGCTGGATGCGAACGAAGGGAAAAATAACCTGCACAGCCATTTAGAGCTGGGGAGCCATAAGAGGGTCTGGGAAGCGCAGGAGGAAGAAAATAAAATTAAATTTACATTAAATATACTGGACGGAGACATGGGCTTTCCGGGGAATAAGGAATTTTCCGTTACCTATACGCTGACCGATGAGAATGAGCTCCGTCTGGATTATCATGCTTCTACGGATAAAAAGACCGTATTGAACCCGACCAATCACGCGTATTTCAATCTGGAGGGACATGCCGGCGGCAGGATCGAAGATCATATCCTCTGGCTGAATGCGGATCATTATACGCCGGTTGACGCCGGCTCGATCCCGCTCGGGGAGGTCGCGCCCGTGGCAGGGACCCCGCTTGATTTTACGAAGGATAAGCGCATTGGAGATGAGATCGAGGCCGATTATGAGCAGCTCAAGCTGGTAAGCGGCTACGACCACAATTTCGCGCTCAATGATTGGAAGGGAGAGCTGCAGCTCGCGGCGAGGGTGACTGCGAAAAACAGCGGCAGGATCATGGAGGTGTATACCGATCTGCCGGGCATTCAGTTTTACGCAGGGAATAACATCTCTGTAACGACGGGGAAAGAGGGAGCCGTATACGGCAAACGGACGGGCTTTTGTCTGGAAACGGATTATTTCCCGAATGCGGCCAATGAACCGGCGTTTGCGTCGCCTATCTACGGGCCGGAAAAAGACTATACCTCTACGACAATTTATAAATTCTTGATTTAATTTATGCGAATTTAACAATGGAAAACGGGAAGCGTGCAGACGAAAATTGCCTGCCGCCTACGAGAGAAAGACCGCTGTCGAAGAGACGGCGGTTTTTGTCGTGTAAAAAAAGGTGGGAGGCGACAGGAAACGATACCCGGCTTGGGGAAGCGGAGCTATAATGAAAACGGTATCTTGGAATGTTGGACAAGGAGGGCGCTATGAAAGAAAAACTTCCCCGGAACGTACGTCTGGTGGGGCAGGCCCATTGCGACAAGAAAGTGTTTATAGAAGAATATGTCGTTTTCTTCCTGCAGGAGCTTATCAAAAAAGAAACGCAGCCGAATATCGTCGTGTTTTTTGGAGACGGCTATGAAAAGGACGAGATACGGTATTATTTTCTTCAGGGCGCGGCCGCGCACAGCACGACGGACGGCGTCTTGAAAAAAACGGACGAATATTATTTCCAGACGATGGGGAAGCGTTATTTTCCCGGCTTAAAGGGGATCGGCTGGTACTGTATGTCGGGGAAGAAAGAAGGGGTCTTGCAGATCCTGCAGGGACTGCGGGAGCAGGACTTTCGGGATATCGAAGGGTACTATCTGTATATCGACAAGAATGAAAATATGGAAGACTATATGATCCACAGGAAACAAAAGAAAGAAATTAATTCTGGAATTAATTTTATGACTTCTAAAAGAAGGAGAGAGAACGAAGCGGCCCTATATAACGTGAAGAAAAGAAAGGGGAAAGCTCCTATAAAAAAGGCGTATGCAAAAGAGATTCCGAGGAAAGGGGCGCATACGGAAAAGCCGCCGCAAAAAACGAAAGCCGCGCCATACCCGCGAGGCGCGCGGGAGAGGGCGACGCCATTTGCGGCCATGCAGATGTTGAATATCGTGAGCCTGTGCATCCTGATCATCTGCTGTATCATTGCGGTCACGACATTGAATCAATACGACAAGATGAAGCGGCTGGAGGAAACGGTGACTTATCTGGAGCTGAACATGGAGGAGCAAAAAAAGTTACCCGACGAGTAAAATATGTGGTAGAATGTGACAAGGCACATGCGTTTGCCGCAAATACCGGAAAGATGTCAGAAAGCGAAAGAAACAGAGGCGCGTTATGACAAAGATTAAAGATTACCTAAAGAAAAAAGAAAAAAAGCAGGAAAAAAGCGGCGAGGGGCATTTTGGAAGAAGGATTTTCCTGCACAGGCTTGCGGTCGTATATCGTACCTTTCTGGTTGTGGCGGTGCTTGGCGCGGCGGCGGTCGTTGTGGCCGTCCAGATGAAGAACAGAGTGTTTGGAGACTACGAGGTGCTCTCTTCGGTCGAGAGACAGAGTTTGACAAACGCGACGGTGACCGCTCTGGGGGAAAATATCCTGATCTATACCAATGACGGGGCGAGCTGTATTGATAAGAAGGGGGAAACGTTATGGGATCAGCCATACGAAATGCAGAACCCCATGATGGATATCTGCCAGAATGTAGCGGCGATCGGCGATTATAACGGCAGGAAGATCTATGTAGTGAGTTCGGAAAAGACGATCGGCGAGATCGATACGAAAATGCCATTGCGCAGCTTTGCGGTGGCCGCAAACGGCGTCGTTGCGGCGGTGCTGGACGATACTGCGGATACTACGTGGATCTATCTTTTTGATTCATCGGGGAATACGCTGGTATACTTTAAGACGAGCATGAAGCAGAACGGCTATCCGATCCGGGTGGCGGTCTCCGACAATGCGTATCTGCTGGGCGTTTCCTATTTCTATATTGATAACGCCGCGATCCGTTCCAGCGTGGCGTTCTATAATTTTGGCCCAGTGGGCGGGAACGAGATCGATAATTTTGTGAGCGGCTATGATTACAGCGATACGATGGTGCCGATGTTATGGTTCTTTAATAATGAAAGGGCGGTAGCGATCGCGGACAACCGGCTCATGTTTTATGAGGGGGATCAAAAGCCTGTCAGCGCGGCTGACATTCTGCTGGATACGGAGATCGAAGAGGTCTGCTACGGCAATGGGTATGTGGCTCTTATATACAATGACGTGACCGGAAACGCTCTCTATAAAGCGGACATTTATAATGAAAACGGGGAGCTGGCCGATACGCTTATGCTGGATATGCAGTTCTCTGATATGGTATTCCATAAAGATAAGGTGATCGTCTATAATGAACAGAGATTCCTCGTGCATACGATCGGCGGCATGGACAATTTTGAAGGGGATTTCAGGAAACGGGCGCTGGCGCTGATCCCGTCCGCCGCTTCCTATGAATACGTTGTCGTAACGCCGGATTCCGTCGATACGATAGAATTAAAATAGTGCGGCGCGGATGCCGCCGGAAAGGTACATAAGGTATGAATCTTGTATTTTGGGTGGTTTTGCTGCTCCTAATCGGAGGCGGCCTGAAGGGATTTAAGCGCGGCATGGTCGCGGAGCTGAATACGGCGCTCGCTCTGCTGCTCGCCCTGCTGGCGGCGGCGATGTTTATCGTGGCGGCGGAGGGCTATATGGAGCATGAAACGCTCAGGACCATCTTAGGGATCGTCTGCATGACGGTCGTCATCCTTGTATATAAGATAGCGGATTTTATCCTCTCTTCTCTGAAGCTGATCTCCTCAGTGCCGGTGATCAGCGGGTTTAACAGGCTCTTGGGACTGGGGACGGGTGTGCTGGAGGCGGTGCTGCTTACGTGGTCCGTCTTCATGGTGATCGCGGCTTTTGAGTTTGGAGGGCTCAGCGCCTATCTTTTACGGAATATACAGGAGAGCGCCTTTTTGCTGTGGCTCTTTCAAAACAATTATCTGGCCAGAGCAATCTCAAACTGCCTGCCGGTGCTCTCGGCGATCACGGATCTCAATGATCTTCAAGATATCAGTCTCCCCCAGCCGGGCGGTATCATAAAAAATTAAAATAAATCTGAAAAAACCTGTTGACATATATAGGAAAAAAGTGATATCATAAAATTCCACCGCGGAAAGAAGCGGGAGGGAGAAGCACCTTGACAAATAAACAGCAATGCAGCCCTGAAGATTCTGGA
>CANQTG010000132.1 GCA_947626715.1 uncultured Lachnospiraceae bacterium
TTTGACGCGTTTTTTCTTATTTTTCATAAGGTCTTTATTTTTTATTAATAATTTTATTTTTTATTTCAGAATCTGGACACACTTTCTACACAATTATCGGTTATAGTATCCATCAGATAGTCGAACAACAACTCACTATCTCCCCCTCATAAGAAAGAAAGACCTTCGTTGCCCCGGAGGTCTTTCTTTTTTTCCCGCTTCACCATTCCCCCAGCCCTTCATAGAATACCATATAAGATATCCTGTAAAAGAGGGCTATTATGAATCCTAACGAGTATATGAACGACGGCGGCTCCGTACCCATGACGCCGCTTCCCGCGCCCGGCGAGGCGCTGCAGGTCTATCCCGCAGGCGGCTCCGCCTCGGGAGACGGCGGCAGTATGGGCGGAAACGGAAACGGCAGTTTCGGTAACGGCGGAAATGGCGGTTTCGGCTCTGACGGCTCCGGTAACGGCAGCTTCGGAAACGGCAATGACAATGGCGAAAGCGGCGGCCTCCCTGTCATTCCGCTCCCCAATCCCGGCGAGGGCGGCCCCGTCTATCCCGGCGAGGGCGAACCCGCTTATCCCGATATGGGCGGAAACGGGAACCCGCCTTACCCCGGCGGCTCCCAAGCGGGCCACAGACCCGGCGTTCCCGGCCCCGGAATGAGCCCCGCGCCCGGCGCTTTCCCCGGACGGCCCGCGGGAAGCCACGGCGTCTTTTATCCCACAGGCGGCAATATCCACGGCGCTATGATCACCGTCCTGCCAAGACCGGTCACGCCCTGCTTCTACTGTAATTCCAACAGCTACGGCACGATACGTTTCCTAAACGCGGCGATCGGCTACGATCCCTTCGTCGTCTCCGTCAACAACCGCACCGCCGTCGATATGCTCTCCTATGCGGAGGTCAGCGAATACGGGCGGGTATCCTCCGGCTATCAGACCATCACCATCGCCGGGGCCAACGGCTATATCTATGTGAGCAAGCAGATCCGTATCACGGTGGGCGCGACGATGACGGTCGCCATCGTCAATACGGCGGGCGGCCTGAACATTACGGAGATCAGCGACGTCGTCTGCCGCACGCCGTTCGGAGGCTCCTGTCTCCGCGTCTGCAATCTCTCCTACAACGCGGGGCCGCTTTCGCTCTCCGCGTATTCCGGCAGTCCGAGCTTCCAAAACGTAAATTTCATGGAGGTGACAGATTATGTGCGCGTCGTTCCCGCGCGCTATGAGATCTTTGTCTCCAATGCCAACGAGGCGTTAGTCTCCACGGAGATCACGGCCCGCAGCGGCTCCCAGTATACCGTCTATCTGTTCAACTGGACGGAATCCCCGACCGCGATCCGCACCCTCATCATCGAGGACAGGAAATAAAGGCCGACGCGCCCTTTCCCGTTATTTGATCCGGCGCAGACGCCTTCCCTTATATTTCCTCCATATCGTATGAAAAAACGCCGGCCCCTCCATCTTCACCGGCCTGCGCTTCCCGATCAGGAAAAATCCGAACCGGTTGACCAGCACGATCATGATAAGCTCTCCAACCAAAAGCGCCAGATACAGATGAACATGGAACATCAGATCCTTTGCCGCGGGAACATATTGATTCATTCCTGCGGCAAAACGGATCGCCGTGCTCATGACCTGACAGTCCAGATGGGTCAGCATGACGATCAGCGAATGCGTCCCCAAAAAGACGGGCAGCCAATAGGGTCTGATATGCCTGCACAGCAGGATCAGCCCGAGCGCCGCGCTGCACGCGCCCAGATAGTAATAGGGCACATGGTTGAACACCAGATAGTGCAGATCCACCCTTCCATTGGCGAAGGCGACAGCGGCATTTAGGAGCATACAGCCGATCCCCAGCAATACCTCTAAGACGGCCCCCATGCGCAGCCTTTCCAGCCATTTGCAGACCGCATATCCGGCTAACAGAAAGATCACGGCGGGAAAGATACGAAGCAGCGCCAGCAGCAGATTCCCAAGCCACGTCAGCAGGGCATTGTCCTCCATCGGCAGAAAGCGCTGGATCAGCCCAACGCCCAGAGACGGGATCCACGCGCCGAGAAACGCGGCGAGAAACAGCAGCCAGAGCCTGCATTTGCGGATCAGCCCGTACAGACACAGCTCCCCGAAAAAGAGCGCGGGCAGAAACCAGAGCACGGAGATCCCGAAAAGCGAAAGCGCCTGCAGAACCGCCGCATGGATAAACGCCTCGTCGATGACCTCGGGGTGCGCGTACAGATAATAATAATCTACCCCGATATAGATCAGGCTGAAGAAAAAATACGGGATCATCATGCCGCAGAAGCGCTTCTTTAGATAAGGGAGGAACGCTTCCCGATCGGAATCCCTGTGCGCGAACAGAAATCCCGATATAACGAAAAACAAAGGCATATGAAACGAAGCGAGCCACGTCAATATCCCTTCCGACACATACGTGGAATGCCCCACCACGACAAGGGTAATGCCGATCCCCTTTACCATATCCAGATAATCCAGACGCTTTTCCTTCATGTCCCTCTCCTTAAACGCGGGCGAGTCTTTGCATTCCTGCATTCCTTCGCTGCCATTCTCCCGCTATCATTTTCCCCGCGATCTTTCAACTATAATTCTGTATGACAAACTGGATCTCCGACTCTCCCCGGTAGCTGTTAAGCTGCGGATAATAGGTCACGTTCAGTTTCTTTTTTGCCTGCCAGTGATCAAGCAGCTCCTGCTGGTTCCCGAAATAAGTCAGCTCCAGACAGCTGCCGTACCGGTCTAAAACCTTATATCTGCCGACGTTTCCGTTTTTCCCGTATATCCGGCTCTCAAGCAGCGTTACGTCTCGCTGCGCGAAAAGCGGCCTCCGGTTGCCGTTCCCGCAGGGCTCTAGGAGCGAGAACTGGGAGAGCAGCTCTCTGCTGGCATAGGAAAACGGCATTTCCGCGTCGATATGTACCTTTTGCGCAAAATCCTCGTCCGTCAGGGCGCAGCCCGTTTCCATCCGCTCCATAAAGGCCCCGAGATTCTCCCGCGGCAGGGAAAGCCCCGCCGCCATCTTATGGCCCCCGTACTTCGTAAATAAGTCTTTACACTTGCTTAACTCCTCATACATGGAATAAGCCTCGATCGAGCGGCCCGAACCCTTTATGCCCTCCTGCGAATCCGTCAGGATAAAGGTCGGACGTCCATAGCGTTCCCGTATCCTTCCGGCAATGATCCCCGCCAGACTCTCATGGCAGTCCGGCAGATAAAGGATCAGCACCTTTTTCTTGGTCAATCCCTGCGCCTCGATCTGCGCCTGCGCCCTTTCCACGCCCCGCTGCGTCATCTCCTTGCGGCTTTCGTTCAAATGCTTTAAATCCACGGCAAGCCGCATCGCTTCCTCTCTGGCGGCGCACATGAGCAGCGCCAGCGCGCGTCCGGCCGTATCCAGCCGCCCCGCCGCATTCAGGCACGGCCCCAGCACGAACCCGATATGATAAGCGCTTATCTCCCTGCCGTTTAGGCCGCAGACCTCGATCAGGGCGCGCAGGCCCGGATTTTGGGTATGCTGCAGCGCCCGCAGGCCGTATTTGACGAGGATCCTGTTTTCATCTGTCAGCTCCATGACGTCGCCCACGGTCGCAAAGGCGGCCATCTCCAAGAACAGCGAAAGCGCCTTCCCGCCTCCCAATCCCGCCGCCTCAAAAAGCGCCTGCATGAGCTTTAGGGCGACTGCCGCGCCGCAGATACCGGAAAACGGATAAGCGCAGTCCGGCTGCTTGGGGTCTACGACGACCGCCGCCGCGGGGAGAAGATAACGCCGCTCCCCGTCCGTCTCCTCATAGGGCACCTCATGGTGATCCGTCACGATGACGGTCAGCCCCAGCGAGCCCGCATACGCGATCTGCGGGGCCGCGGCGATCCCGTTGTCGCAGGTCAGCACCGTATCGACCTTATCCTCCGCCGCCTCGCGGATCAGCTCGTCGTTTAATCCATAGCCGTCCTGAATGCGGTGCGGGATCACCGTATCCGCCCGCGCGCCCAGCATTTCAAGCCCTGCGCGCAGGATATAGGCCGCCATGATCCCGTCGATATCATAATCGCCGATAATGCGGATCTTTTTCTTTTCGCTTATCTTCCGCCTAAGAAGCTCCGCCGCCTCCGGTATCCCCTTCATCAGCGCAGGCTCGTACAGATCGTCCAGCGTGCCGTACAGATATTTCCGAACCGCCTCTTCCCCTTCGATATCCCGGTTGCGTATCAGGCGCGCGATGAGGGGGTCGATCCCAAATTTACGGCCCAGCTCCTTAAAATCCGCTTTCTTGGACGCGATATACCATTTTTCCTGTTTCATACGTTCCCTCTTTCGGCCTCCATGACGGGCGCGGGAGCTTCCGCTTTTCCCTTCTCAAAAGCCAGTCTGGGATCGTGATCCTCCCTTACAAAGACCGTCCCGCAGTGAACGAACCCCAGCTTTCTTAAAAGCCCCTGCATAACGACATTATCTCCGTGCGTATCGATCCTGAGATGTCCGCACCGCTCATAGGCCCAATTCAGGCAGAACGCGCCGATCCCCTTTTCCGAGCCGTCCGAAGCGATCCTGTGCACGACCCCGTAACGACCGCTAAATAGCCAGCTGCCGTCCGTGATCTCTCTGTAGGTCGGCTCGACGTCCTCTCCCTGCGCAAAAAAGAAGGCGCCGACCACTCTACCCGTATCGTTTAAGCAGACGTAGCTGTTTCCCTCTCTGATATCCTCACGGATCAGCTCTTTCGGCGGCCAGTTCGTCCTCCCCCACTGATTCGGATTGCCGGTCCTTTCCATAAAATCCCGCGCATACGCATAGATTTCCATGATCCGCGCCAGATCCTGCGTTACCGCTTTCCTGATTCTCTTTCCCATCGTCTCCACTTCTTCCTAACCCGGATAAACCGGAAAAGTCTATTTTGTAGTTCCCCCTTTTGTGTTATTCTAAAGAAAAAGGGGGATTTCT
>CANQTG010000133.1 GCA_947626715.1 uncultured Lachnospiraceae bacterium
CATCGCCCCAAATTCCTGAATCAGGTTTTCTCGTGCATAACGTTATATGATAATATCCCGGATCTATTGGAATCATGTGTTCCAAAGGACACTCCGCACGCCACTCCGATAACCAGAACAAATCAATGACACATAACTTTTCATCTTGAATATCAATCCCTAAACGAATCGCAACAGGATATTCTTCTAACAGGTTTTCTTCTGGGTAGCCCTTTCTAAACTTGAGTGTGTAATCTCCGCTGCTCCCCGTACAAAAGCCTACTACATCCCCTTTTTTAATGTGCTTTGCCACATCTTCCGGGTTTAAATATTCTTCATTGAGAAAGTTATAACCTTCAGGAATATTTCTATTTGTTTCAGGTGAATAAAACACGATCCCCATTCCATCGGTACTTAGCTGAATATCTTTTTTTCTAAACTTCATATACCAATATTCTCCTTTAACTTCTGGTTTGTCGAACGACCGTCCATATTATACCATGACTTCTAAATTCGAAAAGACCTCATTAAGAAGTCAGGTATATATTCGCACTAAGCTCGAAAATACCTCGCTAAGTGTTCATATTATACCACCCAAATATGAAAAAAACCAACTTTATCTTACGCGGAATAGTGCGGTGCTGGCGGTCTATCTCTTGTTACTGCGGAATATCATGGTGCGGAACGGTTTCCGGCCGCTCGACACGGAATGGTGGCATTTTACGCTGGAAAACGAGCCCTACCCGGACACCTATTTTATCTTCCCGGTGGAGAGGGGATATAATCCATTCCCCCGATACCTCCCCAATTTCAAGAAGCTTTTCATTTTGTCCGCTTGATAATCTGACTTTCTTCACTTCATAATCATCAGTATTCTCAAAATATATAGCAATCTATGAAAGCATCTTTAATAATTCTTCTTTTTGATTTTGCAGATTTTTAAATTCAATAGTCGATAATATTGCTATGAACTCTTTCCGGGTCTTATCCGCAGATGTAGATAACGCCGTCTTGAGTTCTTCGAGATGATTTTGCAACAGCCCTCCTACGAGATGCATCTTTCCATACATTTCTCCATTGGGCTTAACGTATACAAAAGATTCCAACAATTTATGCATACCATCATTTCCATAAAAGCTTGCTATATTAATGACCATATCTGCTAACGCTGACATCAGCGTATCATAATTTAATGTGTCATCAAAAAGCCCCATTAGTTTAGGTATGCACTCTATCTCGAAATATCCCGGATCTTTTACCAATTCATCTAATGAATCATAAAAATCACTATACTCATCTGTCCAATCATCCCCGTCCTCATCAAACATTGGTATCTCACATGTATATATCTTTCTAATAAGCTCCATTGTTTCATTCAAATTATCTAATTTCATAAGACTCCTTTCTCTGCTTAATATAGCAATTAAAAACTCACTGATTCCTTTTTGTTATCACCTTATCACTACATGACATTATTAGTCAATATAGGTTTTATCAGAATTTTGATTTGTCTTAATGCCTGAATTGCTTCTTTTAAAAGTAAAAATTTTAGCGGGAGAGGAAGATTTATTTGAACAGATCCCGCAGGAGCGCCATCATTTTATCAAGCTCGATAGGCTTAGTCAAATGGCCGTTCATGCCCGAGGCAAGAGCCTGTTCCTTATCTTCCTCAAAGGCGTTGGCCGTCATGGCAATGATGGGGATAGACGCCAGAGCCGGATCGTCCATGCCGCGGATCGTGCGGGTGGCGGTGTAACCGTCCATGATGGGCATTTGAATATCCATCAGAACCAGATTATAATATCCCGGCTGGGACTGGCGGATCATGTCGCAGGCTTGCCTGCCGTTTTCCGCGGTCTCTACCAAAAACCCGGCTTCCTTCAGGATCTCGGCCGCGATCTCCTGATTGAGTTCGTTGTCCTCCGCTAAAAGGATTCGTTTGCCCGCAAAATTGTTTTCCCGGTGGAGCGTATTCGGATTTGCGGGCTGTTCTTCCACCGTCCTGCCCAGACTGCGCTCCAGAGTATGGTGCAGATCGGAGGCAAAGAGCGGTTTATTGATAAAGCCGGTGACGCCGGCCTTGCGGGCCTCAAATTCGATATCCGACCAGTCGTAGGCGGACATCAGGATAATGGGAGAGTCTTCTCCTACGATCTTGCGGATCTCTCGGACGGTTTCGATACCGCTTAATTCCGGCATGGACCAGTCTACGATATAGACTTCGAAGGGGTCTGAGAGCTCTGCCGCCTCTGTGGCGCGCGCGATGGCCTCCCGGCCGGACAGGGCCCATTCCGCCCGCATTCCGATCTGACGGAGCATTTTGGATACGCTCTGGCAGCAGACCATATCGTCGTCCACGACCAGACCGCGGAATCCCTTCAGCTCCGCGATCGGGCCCATATCCTTATGCGCCGCGCAGAAGCGCAGCTTTAGATTTACCGTAAAGACGGTGCCCTTTCCCTGCTCGCTCTCTACGCTGATCGTGCCGCCCATCATGTCTACGATGTTTTTGGTAATGGCCATTCCCAAACCGGTGCCCTGAATGCCGCTGACGGTGGAAGTCTGTTCGCGGGTAAAGGGGTCGAATACGGTTCTGACAAATTCCGGGCTCATGCCAATGCCGGTATCGCTGACGCGAAATTCATAGAGGCCGTATGTATCGTAGGAAGACGGCTTCTGCGTAACGCGGAGAGCTACCGTGCCGTGAGCGGGCGTGAATTTGATTGCGTTGGAGATCAGATTTAATAGGATCTGATTCAGCCGCAGCTTATCGCAATAGATGTTTTCGTCTACAACGTCCACGGTATCAATGAACAGTTCCAGATGTTTGGCATGGACGTCGGACTGAATGATATTTCTTAACCCCTGCAGGATATCCGCAAGATTTTCAGGGTGCTCGTTGATGGTGACCTTGCCCGCCTCAATGCGGCTCATATCCAGTACGTCGTTGATGAGAGAGAGCAGATGGTTGGACGCCTGATCGATCTTGGAAAGATAATCCTGCGCCCGCTCCTTATTGTCTAAATGGGCGGTGGTCAGGGCGGTATAGCCGATGATGGCGTTCATGGGCGTGCGGATATCGTGCGACATATTGTTTAAAAAGGTGGTCTTAGCCCTGTTGGCGGCGTCGGCGGCCTGAAGGGCTTTGGTCAGTTCCGCGGTCTTTTTCTCGAGTTCGCTGGTGGCCAGAGCAATCTTTTCCGTCAGCCGCTTTTGATTGCGGGTCCGCGCCGCCAGCATGATGAAGGTAAAAAGGAGCAGGAGGATAAAGATGACGCCCAGCACGCTGTAAAGCGGATTCCGGTATAAAAATGCGGTCAGGCTGACGCTCCTTTCCCGTCCGGCGTTGACCTCGCGGGTTATGATGGCGTCCAGCTCCGCTTCGGTAAAGCTGTCGGAGCCTTTGTCTAAAAGGGAGAGCAGATAGCGGCCTCCCGGGACATTGCTGCCTACGGCATAGGATACGGAGGTATCCCCAAAGATCACGGAGGAAAGCCGGTTGCGGGCATCCTGCCATTCATACATTTCCGCCGTATAGGAATAAAGGATCGTCGCGTCGGCCTGCCCGTCGAGCACAGCCTGAACACAGTCCCGGGAGGAGGGATAATAAACCAGCGCTTCCTCGGGGTAACGGCTGGAGATCAGGCTGGTGAGGGCGTTGGAGCGCTCCACGACGGCCAGACGCTCGACCGTCCCCTCAAAGCCGTCCAGCGTCAGACGGGCAAAGTTGGTCTGAAAGTAAGGCACCGTGATCCGGTATCCTTCTTCCTCCGCCAGATAATAGTCGCCTGCGAAGTCCAGCACTATGTCTGCCGCGCCGGAAGCACGGAGCGCATAGTATTCGTTCCGATCCTTTACCGGGATATATTCGTATTTTAGATCCAGACGCTTGGCTAAAATGTCAAAGAGGGCGGGGATAATGCCCTGCGCCTGTCCGTCGCGGAAATAGCAGTAGGGGATCCGGTCAGGATTGATGAGGAGCTTTAGAGGGATGCCGGAGACGCGGCGTTCTTCCAGAAAGGCTCGCTCTTCAGCGTTCATGATGATGGAGCCTCCCTGATCGGTCGCGTAATACATTTCGTGAAGGGAAGCCCGCCAGTTGGGATCGTGAAGATCCATCTCGTTAATGGCCGCATTGATCCGATTCATCAGATCGGGACGGTCTTTTCTGGTACAGATATAAAAGGGACTGGCGTCAAAGGATTCTAACAGCCATTCATTCTCCAAAAGGCGCAGACTGCCGGTCACAGCGGCATCCACCCTGCCGTCCTGAAGCGCGGAGGCAAGCTCGTCCTGCTCGGCGAAATATACCGGCTCAAAGGTGAAATCATGTTTTTCTGCGAACTGTTCAAAATTAGCGTTTTTGGAATTATCTTTCAGCATACCCACGGTAATGCCGTCATAGGTGGAGTAATCCCCCTCTATGATAGACGTATTTCCGGCTTTTATCGTGAAAATGGTGGAATTAACGCCGATATCCTGATCGGAAAACAGGAATTCCTCTTCCCGCTGCGGGGTCTTGGAAACGGAGGTGACGATATCCACTTCGCCATTTCGGAGCATGTCCAGAGCTTCGGCATAGGAATCCTCATAGCCCACATACTCATAGGACCAGCCGCCGTGTATCGCCAGCCGCTGCAGAAATTCATAGCCGTAGCCGCTCCGGTGACCGTCTTCCTCGATTGTATGATAGCCGGAGAAGGCGAAGAAGCCTACCCGCAGGACTTCCCGCTGCCCGTTATCCGGCTGCGCGGCCGATACGGCGATACAGGGCGATAGTAACAGCAGCAGAGACAGCGCAAGGCACAGCGGGCGTATTCTTTTTGCGGAATCCTTCTTCCTTTGCATGAAATGACGATCTCCTTTCAGGAAGCGTTATAAAAACAAAATCTAGTTTATTATATGGGAAAAAGCGC
>CANQTG010000134.1 GCA_947626715.1 uncultured Lachnospiraceae bacterium
TTCTTGTGCCCGCTTTTATGCGGGCATTTTTATTATAGATTCCTCCGGCAGGAGGAATTTCCTATTATACAAAAAAACAGAGCCGCCGGAAAATTCCCGTCGGCCCCGCTTTTATTTTACGCCTCATTCCACGAGCTCGTACTGCATCCACTCATATTTTAGCCTGCTGCCCTCTGCGATCTCCATCGGAAGCAACGCCCTCGCGACCAGCTTCAGATCTCCGCTCTCCGTATCGAGCCGCCTTAGATTCGCATAATCCCCGTCAATGCTCACGACCTCATAAAACCATGTTTCCATATCCTTCCTTCTCCTTTCCCAAACCGCAAGGGCACTTTGCCTCCCGCGCCGCGCCTTTTCGTTTCCGCTTTCTGATCCGCCTTATAATTCTCCGGCGATCTCCTGTTCCCACGCCTTCACGAGCCGCTCCAGCGACCATGCCGCATTGGCGGGACTGCTGGACGGGAGCTTTCGCACCTCCGGCTGTCCTTCCTTTTGGCAGTATCTGACAAACAACTGATATGCCTTCCCGCCATTGGCAAATATCTTTCGAATGGGCGCGCGTTTTAATATGACGTTCATGTCGTTTTCTTTCACGTTTTTGATCGAGCTGTCGGACGAGCCCGCGATATCGCAGCTTTCGATCACGTCCCAGAGCGCGATATGGTGCTTTAACAGCATTTCGGTCTTTTCCGGGACGGTAACGGGCAGCCTGCAACCGCAGATCTCTGAGAGGATCGCCCAGAAACGGTTTCGCTTGTGTCCGTAATAGAATTGGTCTTCCCGTGATTTTACAGAAGGGAAGGAGCCTAAGATCAGGATTCTGGATTTCTCGTCAAAAATCGGTTCAAATGGATGCAAAACATGCACAGATTCCATATCGTTCTCCGTTTGGTTTCTCGTTTTCTTTTTCGTTTTGTTCTCTATTTCGTTCTGTTTCTGTTTCGTTCCTTTTTTCTTTCCAGCCGCGCCGCTTTTGTCATTTGTCATGATCGAGAATCTTATTCCTTACGGTTCCTCCCGCAGCATTTCTTAAACTTCCTGCCGGAGCCGCACGGGCACGGATCGTTGGGGTAATTTTTTATAACGGGAGGAGCCGTCTGTCTCGATATGTCTCTTGGGGAAGGAGAAGTTGGATCATTTTTTCAATCTTCACATCATCTAATAAGCCTTCATAAGTATCTATCAGATTCTGGACAATGCCGGAGAAATCTATGTATGCTTATATCTGAACTCATACCTCTCCAACGTCTCATCATCTGCCTCTTTGTAGGTCATTCATAGCCCTTTCAGCATCTTCTCCTCTTATCCGGTAATAAGACAAAACATTTAAAATCTCTAAATCATCTGTCAAATTCTCATAATTAGAGAAATCATTTGATTCAATAATTGGTTTTATTATTTCCAGTTGCGTATCCGATAAATTCTGAAAACTATCCCACCATTTGTCAGTCAGACCAATGCCCTCAAAGTAAAAGCGGTATATTATCATAGCTTCTGGCATATAAAGCAATTTCATAAACTCATCTTCATCGCTTCCAAACGCCTTACAAAAAAAAGAATACCCTTTTCCTACTTTTCCTTTCGTCGAATTAAGTACTGATTGAATGGTACGAATGAATTTTCTATTCCATTTCTCGCCAATATAATCTCTATTGCTAAAGTAATCAGGATCTTCAATCGGATGATATTTCATTGGAAATGAATATATACTAATATCCAACTCCTCACACAATTCCACATTCAGCCTTAAACGCTTATACAATTCTATCGGTTCATCCTCATAGTTATATAAAACGTAGTTTGATAAACTCCTATGACCTGCTTTTACTGCCGTTCGCACTGCTTTCTCATAAATATCATGCAGTTCCCAATGGTCAAACGCAATCCGTACTGGCCGAATAGGAATCTCAAACAATTTTTTCATATTTGTATCTGTAATTAGTCTTGCGTCAATCCCCTGATTAAAATCAACAAAACGCTTTCTCGGCCGTTTTTTATTGTACATTTCTTCAAAATACGGCTTAACAACTTCGTACGTTTCTAAAATAGCCTCTTTTTTTGCCGTATAATCCTTTAACAAATACTTTTTTTCCAGCAAATCATATATATCTTGTAATTTAGAACCATATTTCTTAATTAACATTTGATACTGCCGCACAACTGTCTTTATATAAGCTCTTTCATTATAGCCTGCTTTAATATTCTCTACTGCAACTTCAAACATATTCGATTCGACAAAAACACTGTCATCCGTAAATCCCGCCGTTTTAATCTCCTCAATAATTCTGTCAAATTGACAGGAAGCGAGCACATTATTATCCAATAATAATAAGTCTTTTTTGCCGCCAAATTGCCTGCTTGCCCAATTTACCTGCTCTGCAACCGGCAGATAATTCTTATATTCCGGTTCAAGTTTCGGAACAGCGCAAAAGGCGCAATGATTTACACATCCTCTAGTCATATATGCCAAATACCCGTCATGCGCCGGATATACATAATCTATCTCTTCCAGAATTGAATAATCCAACGGCAGCGTATCAATTATTATATCATTGTCATCTAAAATCCCTGCAGAACTTAAAGTCCCTGCAAATGGCTTAATTCCTGTAGCCTCATAAACTCTGTCTTGAAGAATGGTTGCCATAACTCCGCCAACCATAACATCCTTTTGATCTTTACATAATTTTTTCGCAAAATTAATTGTATCAATCGTAATATCCCAATAAAATGTAAATAATGTCGTAATCCCTACACGATCATAAATCCTGTTATCAGGCAAAAAATACTCCTCATTATGAAAATATCTTCGATAATACTTTAATAATTCCAATATAATAATATTATCATCCACTAAAGGAATCTCTGATAAAATAATTTTTGTTCCCCTTTTTAAATATTGGCAAATCTGAGGTTTATATTGTTCCCAAAAAATACTTTCATCATTAGCGTATAATTGTTTTAGCAATGCTTCATATGTATCATTTAAAACCAACTCTTTAAGATCGCCCTTAAAAAAAGTAACATCGTCTCCAAGTCCCCGATAATACGTTGCTATTTTCATAAGCCCCATTGGAGGATATTTATTTTTATAATTGGGCTCAATAAGCAAAATCTTTCTACTCATTTATTTACTCAACTCTTCCTGTATTTTCTTTATAACCATTTCCGCCATATCTTTTGGAAGCATTGATTTAATAATTGCATAAATATGCGCGATTAATTTTTGTTCTTTCTTTCCATATTTAGATAATGACTGCGTTAAATATTTACTATGTTTTTCAGAAGATTCCCTTCCATCTGCTTTTATTTTTTTCTTTTCTCCTGTTCCTTCTTCCTCTTTTCCTTTATATGTTTTTTCAATCTCAAGAAACACTCTGGCATACACATCGTTAGCGTCAGCATCTTTTTTTCGATTTTCAATCTCACGCTTTGCTTTTTCTGCTTTTTCGCGTTCCTGCTCAATCTCCTTTTTCGCATTTTCTTTCTCATTACTGTTAATGAATCCTGCGCCATTTACCTTCTCATGATATTCTCTCTCTTTTTCCATATAATTAGCAAATGATTTTTGCGCGCTCCGAACCTTGCTTGCATAATGATAAAGATCATATAAATCTGAATAGAAAAAAGGATGTACTATATCTTCAAATTCTTTAAGCGCAGGCGTTAGATTAAAATAATCTCTCCTAGCATTTGGAATCAACCGTTTATCCAGAACAAATAATTCCCCTATAAAATAACCGTTTCCACGTGATTCTCTAAAGTATTTGGGATATCCAAGCGTATTCTCGTCTCCAATTTGTATATTTTCTTTACGTAAACGAATACACCTCATATCATTCATTACCGGAATATATTTTTCATATTTCGCAACTCCGTACCATAACCATGCGACAGGCGTACCGTCATTTGCCAAAAATTTTTTAAATTTTATATCATAAATCTCATCATATTGCTTTTTACTCTCTGCAGTCCCTTCATATAACCCCATCCTATATGGTTTAAATAAAGGATTGCCGTTCACTAAAACCGTATATTCATCTATTTTAAATCCTTCATTCTTGGCATACATATGTATTTTCTCATAAAAACTAAAATAATTGGCATACGGAACCGGTGCAACCGCTTGCAGATAATTAATAACTTGCTCTGCATCAAGAAGATCGTCGCTTTCAAAAATAACATCTTTCATAATCACTTCAAAATAATGGTCTTCTTTCTTCGCAGCAAGATATGAGATATCTGTAATCATATCAATCAATTCGTCTGACGAAGGGTGTTGGCTTGGATCTGCCACTATTTCTTTCAAAAGCACTCCATTCCATTTAATGATTGATTCTTTATTTTCTCCTTTTACAGTAGTCCGGAAAATCAAAGTGTCACAGTATCCCAAACCTGCTAATCTTCCGATTCCCCGGAAACCTTTATCTGTATTTCTATCTTTTTCAGAGTCGGCAACATCCGTCATTTTTTTCTTAAAATCCCTCATAGGGATCCCCATAGCGTTGTCATGCACAGATATTTCCCTTTTATGATAGTCAATAGCTATATCTATAATCGCTTCCTCTTTATCCAATAACCCTTTTTCAATAGCTTTATCTATAGAATCAGCAGCATTTTGAACAAACTCGCGATAAACAGTAAAGCTGTTTTCATACATTGCAACTGTTAAATTCTCTAAAAAATTTTTTCCTACAGACATATAGCACCTCGTTTACTATTTATATTGTTTATATATCGGTTTTGGAAATTTGATATTTAATAATGATCGGAATACAGGA
>CANQTG010000135.1 GCA_947626715.1 uncultured Lachnospiraceae bacterium
ACCGACCCACTCAGAGGGCTTGCCCGTCAGCCGGAAGCGGATCGCCGAAGGCACCTTGAACCATGCCTTGCCGGTCGCCATGCCCGCCGCCATGTCCGTGCTGCCTACGCCCGTGGAAAAGGCCCCCAGCGCGCCGTAGGTGCAGGTATGGGAATCCGCCCCGATGATCACGTCGCCCGCCACGGTCAGCCCTTTCGCCGGCAGCAGGGCGTGCTCGATCCCCATCTCGCCCACTTCAAAATAATGGGAGATCTCGTGCTTATATGCAAATTCCCGAACGCATTTACAGTGTTCCGCGGACTTGATATCCTTATTCGGCACAAAATGATCGGGCACGAGCGCGATCTTGTCTTTGTCGAAGACGCCCCGCGTATTCATCTTTTCCATCTCTTTGATCGCCACCGGGCTCGTGATATCGTTGCCCAGAACGAGATCCAGATCCGCTTCGATCAACTGTCCCGCTTCCACGCTCTCAAGTCCGGCGTGCGCCGCCAGAATCTTCTGCGTCATTGTCATTCCCATCTCTTTTTCCTCCTTCTTTGAATCTTCCGCGCCGCTTTCCCCGTTATTGTACCACCCGGCGCTCCGTTTTCAAAATACCTGTTATTCATATTTACCATAACCGTAAATTATGATAGTATATTGTATTATAACTATTAAGGCCGATATGGCCGCCATGTCCGGCGCGGCGGTATCCGCGGCGGCGATAGGAGCGTTTTATGGAAAATCATCTGAATCTCTATCATATTTTTTATATGGTCGCAAAATGCGGCAATATCTCCACGGCGGCGCAGCGGCTCTACATCAGCCAGCCCGCCGTCAGCAAATCTATCCTGCGTCTGGAGGAAACTCTGGACGCCGCCCTGTTCGTTCGGAGCTCCCGCGGCGTAACGCTGACCATGCAGGGCGAGATCCTCTTCCGGCAGGTGGAAAAGGCGTTCGCCTCGATCCGTCAGGGCGAAGAGCAGCTCCGCAGGGCGGGCGAGCTCGGGATCGGACGCCTCTCCATCGGCGTCAGCACCACGCTCTGCCGCTATGTGCTCCTGCCCTACCTAAAGGCGTTTATCCACCAAAACCCGCATATCCAGATCTCGATCTCCTGCCAGTCCAGCAACCAGACGATACGCGCGCTCGAAAACGGCGAGATCGACGTCGGCCTGATCGGGGAAAGCGCCGGGATCGGGCGGCTGAGCTTCTTTCCCATCATGGAGATCCAAGATATCTTTGTCGCTACGAAAAGTTATCTGGAAAATCTCAAAAAGCGTATGAATCTCGCCCGTCTGGGGAATCCTGAATCTATCTATCCGCAGGCCACGCTTATCCTGTTGGACAAGGACAATCTGACAAGGCAGTATGTGGACCGCTATCTCGATCAGGACATGATCGGGTACGACCGGCTGATCGAGGTTACGACGATGGATCTTCTGATCGAATTTGCCAAGATCGATCTCGGGATCGCCTGCGTCATTTCCGATTTTGTCAAAACGGAGCTGGCGGAGGGGACGCTGATCCGTCTGCCGTCCCCGGTCGATCTCCCCGCGCGCAAGATCGGCTTTGCCTGTCAGGAAAGGCATACGTTAGGAGACGCGCTCACGGCTTTCCTGACCAGCATAACGGGCGCGCCCTGACGACGGACGACCCTTCTTTCCGCTTTTCCAGCAGAAGGGGCGCCCGCGAAAGCAGACCCGATCGCGCGGCAAGGCCTGCGGGCGAATCCTGCAAAAAGCCGCATAAAAACAGACCGCCGGAGGTTTTATCATGAAAAAATCCAGATATCTCTTAGAATGCTGCGTAGATTCCCTTGCGTCCGCCGAGGAAGCCGCAAAGGGCGGGGCCGACAGGCTGGAGCTGTGCTCGAATCTCATCATCGGAGGGACTACGCCCTCGCCGATCCTGCTCTCCCAGATACGGGAGCGGGTCTCTCTCCCCGTCTATGCGCTGATCCGCCCGCGCTCCGGCGATTTCCTGTATGCGGACGCGGAGATCGCGCAAATGCGCGCGGAAATAGAACTGCTAAAAGAATACGGGGCCGACGGCTTTGTCATCGGCTGTCTGCGCGCCGACGGCGCGCTCGATACGCAGGCGCTCTCCTCTCTCATGGAGGCCTGCAAGGGGCTCCCCGTTACCCTGCACCGCGCCTTCGACCTGTGCCGCAACGCCTTCGAGGCGCTAGAGAGCGCCAAAAAGCTCGGGATCTCCACGATCCTCACCTCCGGCCAGAAGAATACCTGTATGGAGGGGCTCCCCATGCTCAAAAAGCTGAGCGATAAGGAATCGCAGGATTCCAAAACGCCGCTCCGTATCATGGCCGGAAGCGGCGTCAACGCCGACGTTATCCGCGCGCTCCTGCGCCAGAGCGCGGTCACGGCCTTTCATATGTCCGGCAAGCGGGCGGTGCACAGCGCCATGCAGTACCGCAATCCCGACGTCCTAATGGGAAGCGCCGCACTCGATGAGTACGCCGTCTGGCAGACCGACTCCGCCGAGATCAAAAAGGCGAAGGAGGAGCTGCGGCTTTCCGAAGCCTGACGTCCCTCTACTTATCCGCCAGCTTATGAAAGATCACGCAGTTCGGCCTGTCCACCGGGATCTCCTTCCCCTTCATGACCAGCAGCCCCTTCTCCACGTCTATCGTAAAAAAGGTCATGGTATTGGACTCATGGTTTAAGGATACGATATGGCGGCGGTCCGGGAAGAAATTAACGTCCTTAGGATAATCGCCGCTGATCGGCAGGCACAGGCGTTTATCCAGCTCGCCCGTGGCATGGTTCACCTTATATACGACCGCGCTGTTGTCCCCCGCGTTCGAGCTGATCAGATATTCGTCGTCGGCGGAAAAATTCAGCGCGCAGGCCGCGGAGCCGCCCGCATGATAATCGTTTAAAGTGGAAACTGTCTGTATCTTTTCAAATTCAGGATTACCCTTTACCTCCTGATAGCTGTATACGTCGATGATATTTTTCAGCTCATGCACGATATACAGGAATTTCCCGTCTTTGGTAAATTTCACATGGCGCGGCGCGGATTCGATCTCGCTGCGGATCACGTCGATCTGCTTGATCTTGCCGTTTGCGCTGTCAAAGCGGTATACGTTGACATGATCCATACCCAGATCGGCCGCGAGCAGGTATTTATTGTCCCGTGTCATCTTGACGCAGCTGATATGGGGACGGAAATTCCGCTCCGCGATACTGCCGAGCCCCTTGTGATAGACCTCGTCCGTGATCTCCCCGACGCTGCCGTCCTCTCTCAGCCGCAGCACCGTCACTTTCCCGTCGTGATATCCCGCCACGAACAGATAGCGGTCCCGGTAATCGGTGGACAGATAACAGCCCCGCATTCCGTTGATCGAGGCGCGCCCCAGCTCGTCCAGCTCTCCGGTATGCGGGTTGATCCGGTATCCCTCCACGCCCGTGTCCGTAATGGAATATAAGAACTTCTGATTGTGAGAGATCGTCACATAGGAAGAGTTAGTGATCCGAACCTGATCTTTCTCGATCAGCCTGCCGTTTTCCATATCCACATCATAGATCTTGATCCCGTGATCGTCTCCCATCGTATACGTCGATACATAGGCGACATATTTGTCCGCTTTTTTCTCCATACCGTCGTTCCTCCCTGCCTTCTGCGCTGTTCTCTGCATACCGCGCGCGCTTCCCCGCCCGCGGGCTGCTCTTCTCTATCTTATCACATTAAAGCCGCCATCTCAATACAAAGCCCCTGCAAAATTTACAGAGCCACGCTTTCCGTCCGCCCCTGCGTTTTTTGTCTCTTCCTCGTCTTTCGCAGGGCAGCGGAGAACGCAGGACGCGGAGAACGCAGGGCGCGGAGAACGCAGGACGGCGGGGAACGAAGGACAGAAAAACAGCGCCGTCCCGCTTATGGGGCGGCGCTGCCTGTGACAGCACGCGATAAAGATGTCTGCGAAAACAGACCAAACCCCCGCTCTAAAACTTACTTGCGGGTCTTGAAGGTTACGGATCAATCAATCGCCATAATCATAAATCATAGGTTAACGCCAAAGCCTGCGACACCGGCTGTCACACCCGCAGAAATATACAAATACCAATACCCATGCCTGCCCTCACTATGGTACTCGTCATAAGCAACTATCTTTTGGTTTTCAGCCAGCGACACATCAATGTCGTATTCAGCCGCAAAATCAAGAAATTCCTGCGTACGATCCTCGACGGGAACGCCGTTATCCGCCGTAAAGGAAAGGTCATAACGATAGTTGTGGTCATAAATATCGGCGATGTAATTGACTCTGCCATTCCATAAGCCGTTTACTAACATCCCGCTTTCTGTATAAACTTTGCTGCCGTCTAGGTACGTCTTTACGACCGTGCCGATTCCGTTCGGTGCGTCGCCGCTCCATGCGCCTGTAAACACATAAGAATAGTCGCCGCAATCCATAAAGATAGCGCCCTCTCCCGTCCTGACGCCGCCCGCATAGCCGCCGTAATAAAAGTAATAGCCGCCTTCGCCAAATTTATATACGCCTGCGCCAACACCGCTGCCGCTGCCGTCCGGTGTATAAACGGCGCTCTCGCCCGTCATCGCGCTCACATACGCGGCTGCCTCGTATGTGAG
>CANQTG010000136.1 GCA_947626715.1 uncultured Lachnospiraceae bacterium
GCTGAAAAAGTCCTTTTCCGGCCATACCCTGTTTTCCGCTCTCGGCTTCCAGATCCGGCGCGGCGAGCATGTCGCGCTCATAGGCGATAACGGGACGGGCAAAACGACCATACTCAAGATCATTAACGAGCTGATCCCGGCGGACGAGGGGACCGTCCGCACCGGCGCAAATGTCCAGATCGGCTATTACGATCAGGAACACCACGTCCTGCATTCCGACAAGACGCTCTTTGACGAGATCGCGGACTCCTATCCCGACCTGACCGGCACGCAGATCCGCAATACGCTGGCCGCTTTCCTATTCACCGGCGACGAGGTGTTCCGGCAGATCAAGGAGCTCTCGGGAGGCGAACGGGGCCGCGTATCCCTCGCCAGACTCATGCTCTCCGAGGCCAATTTCCTGATTCTGGACGAGCCGACCAACCATCTGGATATCCAGTCAAAGGAGATCCTCGAGGACGCGCTCAACCGCTATACCGGAAGCGTGCTCTATGTATCCCACGACCGCTATTTTATCAATAAGACGGCGCACCGCATTCTGGAGCTCTCGGGAGGAACGCTCACAAATTATCCGGGCAATTACGATTATTATCTTGAGAAAAAGGCGCAGCTTTCAGAGGCGCGCCAGCACGCAGAGGGCGCGGCCCCTTCCGTTTCCCCGCGGGCGGATACGGAAGCAAAGGCCGACTGGAAGCAGCAAAAGCACCAGCAGGCAAAACGCCGCAAACGCGAGCGCGACCTGCAGAAGACCGAAGATAAGATCGCCGCGCTCGAGGCGCGCTGCGCAGAACTGGATACGCTGATGGCGCTGCCGGAAAACTGTACCGACGCCGAAAAGCTGGCCGTCCTCTCCGACGAGAAAACGCAGATAACAAAAGAGCTAAGCGGTCTGTACGAGCAATGGGAGCTCCTAAGCGAAGAAGAACCGGAATAAGGCGGCGTAACGCCATGACCGCCATACGCAAAAAGAGCCGCTATAGCACGCGTTCCGCGTGCTGCAGCAGCCTTTTTCCAAGTTAAGAGAGGGACGCTTCCAGCGTGCTCCTGATCTCCCGGATAAATTCTTCGCTGTTTAATACCGTCACATTTTGAAGCGAGCTTATCAGCGCCAGATCCTTCGTCATGCGCCCGCTCTCGATCGTCCCTATCGTCGCCTTTTCCAGCTTATCCGCAAATTCGCAGAGGCTGGGGAGCTTATCCAGCTCTCCCCGCTTGCGCAGCGCGCCCGTCCAAGCGAAGATCGTCGCGACGGAATTGGTCGAGGTCTCTTCCCCCGCCAGATATTTATAGTAGTGCCGCTGCACCGTTCCATGCGCGGCCTCGTATTCGTAAACACCGTCGGGAGAGACTAGCACGCTGGTCATCATGGCGAGCGAGCCGAAGGCGGAGGATATCATATCGCTCATTACGTCGCCGTCGTAATTCTTGCACGCCCAGATAAAGCCGCCCTTTGATTTCATCACTCTGGCCACCGCGTCGTCGATCAGCGTATAGAAATATGTGATTCCCGCCTTTTCAAAGGCTTCCCGGCACTCCGCTTCAAATACCGCCTGAAAGATATCCTTAAAGCAGTGGTCATATTTCTTAGAGATCGTATCCTTTGTGCCGAACCACAGATCCTGTCTGGTATCCAGCGCATAATTGAAACAGGATTTTGCAAAGCTGCGGATCGAGGCTTCCGTATTATGGATCCCCTGTAAAATGCCCGGGCCGGTAAACTCATGGATCAGCTCTCTGGTCTGCGTCCCGTCCTTTGCCGTAAAGAGCAGCTCCGCCTTCCCCGGCTTGTTTACGCGGATCTCCGTATTTTTATAGACGTCCCCATAGGCATGTCTTGCCAGTGTGATCGGCCTCTCCCAGTTGCGCACGCAGGGCTCGATCCCCTTTACGACAATAGGCGTGCGGAACACCGTGCCGTCTAGGATCGCACGGATCGTCCCGTTAGGGCTCTTCCACATTTCCTTTAACTTGTATTCCGCTACGCGCTCCGCGTTCGGCGTGATCGTCGCGCACTTTACCGCTACCCCATATTTTTTCGCCGCCTGCGCGCTCTCCGTCGTCACCTTATCGTCCGTCTCGTTGCGGTGCTTTAGCCCCAGATCATAATATTCCGTTTTGAGGTCGATGAACGGCAGCAAAAGCTCGTCCTTGATCATCTTCCATAAAATTCTCGTCATCTCGTCGCCGTCCATTTCGACAAGCGGCGTTTTCATCTGCAATTTCTCCATTTTTTTACATCCTTTCCTACGACTTTCCTGCAATTTTCCTGATACTTATTTTCCCCGTTCTTCCTTTTCATATTGCTCTAAAAATCCGTTTCTGAGCATATTTTCATACGCGTTGATCATATGCCTGTTCGCAAGGCTCTGCGCCAGCTCGCCGTCGCCCGCCCGTATCGCCTCCATAATGCCGCGGTGCTCCGCATTGGACGCCACACTTCTATCCTGCGTGGATAAGGTCTTTTTGCGCACGCGCATTACATACTGGTGATAATCCTTTAAGGCATGTTCCAATATCTTACTGTTGCACGCCTCGTACATGATCTCATGGAAACGGTTGTCCAGCTCCGTCATCTGCTCGACATGCCCTTTGGAAGCGTGAAATTCCGACAAAAAGATATTTTCTTCCATTTCTTCCATCTGTTCCTTTGAGATCGATTCCGTCGCCCATTTCGCGCACAGCCCTTCTAAGAGGGAACGCATCATATAGATATCCCGAATATCCTTTGCCGTGATTCCCATGACATAAGCGCCTTTATTCGGTACGATACGGATCAGCCCTTCCAGCTCTAACTGTCTGAACGCCTCGCGCACCGGTGTACGGCTCACGCCCAGCTCCTCCCCGATCGACACCTCGCGCAGTTCTTCCCCGACCTTATACCGGCCGCTCAAAATATCCTCCCGCAGCTTGTGAAATACGCGGCCGCGCAGGGAATATTTGTCCGTCACTTCTTTTTTGAGATCATAATTTTCCACTGTATGGATTCCTGCCTCTTCTTTCCGTCGCTCCACAGGCGGAAGTTTCGTTTTCTTCACATATTGGGCAAACGCAAAGATATCCCGTATAATTGTATGCAATTATACGGGATGTGTCAATATCAAAAATGCAGCATTCTGTCTATATTCAGCAGCCCCCATTCCCGCTCTCTCCGCGGATCCCCAAAATCAGCGGCAGAACGCAGGATCCTGTGTTTGATCTCATAATTGGGGCTTTCCGGCTCCTTTTCCAGATACAGGGCGGCCGCTCCGGCAACGACGGGGGCGGCCATCGAAGCGCCGCTCTTGCTCGTATAGGCGTTCTGCCATCCGTAAAACGTGCGCCTTACGCGGCTGTTGCACGAGATAACATCCGTCCCCGGAGCCGTGACGTCCGCTTCCCTGCGACGCCCGTCTCCTTCCTCCCAGCTAAGCGGGACGCCGTCGGGACACTTTTCCCCGCGCGGACATCCGCTCCCCGCGCAGCCTACCGTGATCATCTTATCGCTGTTTCCGATCGGGGAGAGCGCGCCGGATCCCGCACCCGCGTTTCCCGCCGCCGCGACGACGACAAGGCCCTGTCTCCATGCCTCTTCCACACAGGAAAGCAGGAGCTTTTTACGTTCACTCCCCAAATGCGTTCCCAGACCCGCGGAGATATTCAGGACCCTGATATTCCATAGGCTGCGGTTTCGCAGCACCCATTCGATCCCCTGTACCATGTGCTCGATCGTACCGTCGCCGCGGCCGTTCAATACTTTGCCGACCACCAGCGAACACTGGGGCGCGATCCCTCGGTATTTCCCGCCTGAAAGTCTGCCGTCCCCGCCTAAGATCCCGCTCACATGGGAACCGTGCCCCTCGTCGTCATAGAGCCCTGCCCGTCCGTTTACAAAATCAGAAAACGCAAGAATACGTCCGCCAAAATCCGGATGCTTCGAGATCCCAGTATCCAGAACTGCCACTGTTACATTTTTTCCGGTATATTCCCAACCGCAACATACCTGTTTTCTTACTCGAAACAAAATCGGCTCCCGGCTTTTTTATTATCCTATGCCAAGAGCCTGTATTTGTTACTTTTTGCAGGATCCTGTCGGACGGTGAAAGGCTTCCCGCCTGCCCGCCGTCTCTGCGTTCCCGAGCCCGACAAACCCAATCAGGATAACAGTCATCAGCTTTTTTGTAAGCTTAGAGCCTTTTCTACGAGATCATCTCCGATCTCGGCAAGCCGCTGCGCCTCTTCCTTTGACATACCGATTCCGATCAGGTTAAGGAAAACCTTCATACGACCTTGTGCGAGGCCCTCAACACGGCCTTGTGAAATACCCTTTTCAATCCCCTGTGTAAGCCCTTGTTTGAGGCCCTTCTCATATGCCTGTTCTCTGATCCCTTCGCCCAAATTACACATAATGTTCGCCTCCTCGCTCATCGTCGTCGTCATCGGAATATTGAAATCCTTCTCCAGTATTGTCTTCTTCGCATCCGGCCTTGTCTCTGCCGACAACAGAATGTCCAGCAGCCGCAGGATCGGCCTGCCCGCCGCCTCTGCGTTCCCAAGCCCAATCAGGATAACGGTCATCAGATCATAATCGCTTTCCTTCTCTTTGGCCGCGCCCA
>CANQTG010000137.1 GCA_947626715.1 uncultured Lachnospiraceae bacterium
GTAGTCGAGGCCTTCGCAGGTGCCGTCGTTGGCATTGACAAAGGCGGGGACGGCGACGGCGGGATCGACCTTGTCCATATCCACCACATAGCCGTGATTCTGGGAAGAGATATAGACCCTGCCCGTCCGCAGATCCTTTACCGGATGATTGGCTCCCCTGTGCCCGTATTTTAATTTATAGGTATCCGCCCCCGTCGCCAGCGCCATGAGCTGATGACCCAGACAGATCGCAAAGATCGGGATCTGCGATTCATATAATTTGCGGATCTCCCGTATCATACTGACGCATTCCTTAGGGTCGCCCGGCCCGTTGGAAAGCATGATACCGTCCGGCCGCCCCGCTAGGATCTCTTCCGCGCTTGTAAGCGCCGGGTAGACGGTCACGTCGATCCCGCGCTGCGTCAGGCAGTTTATGATATTGGCCTTGCTGCCCAGATCAAGGAGCGCGACCTTCTTTCCCCTGCCGTTTAGGCTCCTCACCAGCGTCGGCTTTTTCTCCTTTTGTCCGGTATAGACCGCGCTGCCAGAGATCGGCCCGTTATCCTCCGGCCCCTTTGAGCCTTTGACCTCGTACTTTTCCTTACAGCTCACCTTCTCGACGACCTTTCCGGTCCGGTACGCCTTAAGCTGCGGCAGGATCTTAGGCAGTTCATACGCTTCGTTCGTCGTGATCATGCCGTTCATGGTCCCCCGCTCCCGCAGGATCCGGGTCAGCGCGCGGGTATCGATCCCGGCGATCCCCGGGATCTCATATTCTGCTAAAAATTCCTGTATCGTCTTATCGCAGCGGAAATTGCTCGGGAGGCGGGAGAGCTCCCGCACGATCAGACCGTCCGTCCACGGGCGCACCGACTCCATATCCTCGCTGCAGATCCCGTAATTGCCGATCAGCGGATAGGTCATGCAGACTGCCTGTCCCGCGTACGACGGATCCGTCAGCACTTCCAGATAGCCCGCCATCGAAGTATTAAAAACGATCTCGCTGACCACTTCTTTCTCAGCGCCGATGGAGATCCCCTCAAATACCGTACCGTCTTCCAAAATCAGGAACGCTTTCATCCTTATCACCTGTGCCTTTCGCATAATCGTTTTATTATAGCACAGAAAAAAAAGACCCTGCAAGGGGTTTCCCAAAACTCCCTGCAGGGTCTTTTGTGAAAAATAAGCGTTCTGTTTTATCAGCGGAAATATCGCACGCCCGATTCAAAGATATGCATATCCTGTTCGCCGTAGATATTGACGGCTACCGCCTCGCCCCGCCGCTCGCAGTGCGCCATCTTGCCAAAGCACCTCCCGTCCGGCGAGGTAATGCCCTCGATCGCGGCATAGGAACCGTTCACATTCCATTCCTCGTCCATAGAAACGCGCCCGTCCGTATCCGCATACTGCGTCGCCACCTGCCCGTCGGCAAACAGCCGGTCGATCCACTGCGCGGGCGCGACGAATCTGCCCTCGCCGTGCGAGGCCGGGCTCACATAGGTCTTCCCCAGCTCCGCCCCCAAAAGCCACGGGGACTTATTCGAGACGACCTTCGTATATACCATCTTGGAGATATGCCGCCCTATGGTGTTAAAGGTCAGCGTAGGGGAATCCTCCTGCTGCCCCCTTATCTCCCCGTAAGGCAGCAGCCCGAGCTTGATCATCGCTTGGAACCCGTTGCAGATCCCTAACGCCAGCCCGTCCCGCTCCTGTAAGAGCTTCGTTACGGCCTCCTTCAGCTTTTCGTTGCGAAACGCCGTCGCAAAGAATTTTGCGCTGCCGTCCGGTTCGTCGCCCGCCGAGAAGCCCCCGGGGAACATGATGATCTGGGAGCGCGAGATTGCCTCTTCAAACACGTCTACGGAGTCCCTGATATCCTCGGCCGTAAGATTGCGGAAAACCTTCGTGATGACGTTCGCCCCCGCCTTCTCAAAGGCCGCCGCGCTGTCATATTCACAGTTCGTCCCCGGAAATACCGGGATAAATACGTTCGGTCTGGCCGTTTTCTCTCTGCACAGATAAATGGAAGCGGCGTTTGCATGGTACAGTCCGCGCTCCGCAGGCTCCTTTCCCTCCTGCGACTTGGTCGGGAACACCTTTTCCAGCTTCCCCGTCCACGCTTCCAACGCCTCCTGCACAGAAAGGCGCAGCCCGCCAAAGAGAAATACCGGCTCGTCTGTCACCCTGCCGACGACAGCGCAGTCCAGATCCTCCTCCTTTAACGCCGCCGCGATATCCTCCGGCGCTTCCGCGAGAATACCGCCCAGCGCGTTGCCGAACAGATCCCCGGCATCCAGCCCCTCGTCAAAGGCGATCCCCAGCCCGTTGCCGAAGGCCATCTTGGCCGCCGCAGCCGCGATCCCGTAGGAATCCAGCGCATAGGCCGAAATGATCTTCCCGTCATGGATCAGCTCCGTGATCTTCGCGTACAGCTCCATGACCTTCCCGTATACGGGCAGGTCGTATTCGTCCTTCGGAATAGGAAACGCGATCAGGCTGCTTCCCGCCTTTTTCAATTCCGGCGTGATCAGATCATGGTAATCCGCCACGTCCACCGCAAAGGACACTAACGTCGGCGGCACGTCGATCTCGTTAAAGCTGCCCGACATGCTGTCCTTGCCGCCGATCGCGGGGAGCTCAAACCCCATCTGCGCGTCAAATGCGCCCAAAAGCGCCGCGAAGGGCTGGCTCCAGCGTCTTGCATCGTCCGTCATTCTGCGGAAATATTCCTGAAAGGTAAAGCGTATCCTGCGGTAGTCCCCGCCTGACGCCACGATCTTGGCCATAGACTGCGTAACGGCATAGACCGCCCCGTGATAGGGGCTCCATGTGGACAGATACGGGTCAAAGCCAAAGCTCATCATCGTGGCCGTATCCGTTTTCCCCTCCAAAACAGGCAGCTTTGCCGCCATCGTCTGCGTTTCGGTCAGCTGATACTTCCCGCCGTAGGGCATAAACACGCTCCCGGCCCCGATCGAGGAGTCGAACATCTCCACCAGCCCCTTTTGAGAGCAGACATTCAGATCGGAGAGCGTAAGGAGCCACGCCTTCTTTAGATCGTTTTCTTGAAGGGCCGCCCCGACCGCTGGGATCGCAAATCTCTTAAAATAGTTATCCTCCTCCCGAGGCATTTCCACGACCACGTTGGTCTCCTGATGCGCGCCGTTCGTATCCAGAAAGGCTCTGGAAAGATCTACGATCTTTTTCCCTCTCCAAGAGAGCACAAGCCGCGGCTCCTTCGTCACGACCGCCACCTCTACGGCCTCCAGATTCTCCTGCCGCGCATAGGAAAGGAATTTTTCTACATTTTCAGGGCTCACGACGACGGCCATCCGCTCCTGCGACTCGGAGATCGCCAGCTCCGTGCCGTCTAAGCCCGCATATTTTTTCGGCACCTTATCCAGATCCACCAAAAGGCCGTCCGCCAGCTCTCCAATCGCGACGGACACGCCGCCCGCGCCGAAATCATTACATTTTTTAATCAGCCGGCTGACCTCGCTGCGGCGGAAAAGCCTCTGTATCTTGCGCTCCGTCGGCGCGTTCCCCTTCTGCACCTCCGCGCCGCAGGTCTCGATCGAGCTCTCCGTATGCACTTTAGAGGAGCCCGTCGCGCCGCCGCAGCCGTCGCGCCCCGTCCTGCCGCCGAGTAAAATGATCCGGTCGCCGGGCGCAGAGCTTTCCCTTATTACATTGCTTCGCGGGCAGGCCCCAATGACCGCGCCGATCTCCATACGCTTTGCCACGTAATTAGGATGGTAGATCTCCTTGACATGCCCCGTCGCCAGCCCGATCTGATTGCCGTATGAGGAATAACCGTCCGCCGCGCCGCGCACCAGCTTTTTCTGCGGCAGCTTCCCGCGCAGCGTATCCTGAAGGGAGCCCGTCGGATCGGCCGCGCCCGTTACGCGCATCGCCTGATACACATAGGAGCGTCCCGACAGGGGGTCGCGGATCGCGCCGCCTAAGCAGGTCGCCGCGCCGCCAAACGGCTCGATCTCGGTCGGGTGATTGTGCGTTTCGTTCTTAAAGCTGACCAGCCATTCCTGCTCCTTCCCGTCGATCTCCACCGGCACGACGATCGAGCAGGCGTTGATCTCCTCGGATTCCTCCAGATCCGGAAGCTTCCCGTCCTGTTTCAGTTTTTTCATTGCCAGCAGCGCCAGATCCATCAGGCAGACGTCCTTTTCCTCCCTGCCCTTTATGAGCTCCTTCCTGATATCCAGATAGGACTCGTAGGTCGTCTCCAGCGGCAGCCTGTAATAGCCGTCCTCAAAGCTGATATTCTTCAGTTCAGCCGTAAACGTCGTATGGCGGCAGTGATCGGACCAGTAGGTATCCAATACCCGGATCTCCGTCATGGTCGGGTTCCTGCGCTCCTCCTTTGCAAAATAATCGCGGATATGCTCAAAATCGCGGAAGGTCATCGCCAGAGAGAGCGAATCGTACAGCTCGTGGAGAGAAGCCTCGTCCAGCCCGC
>CANQTG010000138.1 GCA_947626715.1 uncultured Lachnospiraceae bacterium
ATCTGAAATGCGTTTCTGCAATTCATTCAAAAATATTTCATTTTAGACTTGACTTTTAATAGTTAGTCTTTCTTTTTAGAACTCTTTCGCGAGCAAAAATTCTTGTCGTCGTCGCATATCGCAAGCCTGCATATCTTATCCCAGCCCCAATCGTTATGCGGATTACGCGGACAGTGTACCACAAAAAAAGTGAAAAATCAATATTTAAAAAGCTTGAGCTTCTGATTTCAAAAATAAAATCTTTCATTGTATCACTCCACTTTGCTTATAAAATCCTGATACCGCTTCATCAATTCAGCTACGCAAGAACTCTCTGCCATATCCTTGACAGAAAATCCATATGCCTGCATAACAGCCTTATCGTTATTCCTTACGACATATCATTCATCAAGCATTATTTTCCCTTTTTTAGCCTTCGCTTTCAGCCTCTCCATCTGCTCTCTTTCAATTTCTTGAATACTTTTTTCCGGTTTGGGTAAATCCTCCGGCATTGTTCCTCCAATTTTTTCAATAGCCGTCCGTACCTCTTTTCCAACATTATAGTGAACACTTGTTGCCGCATCCGCGCCCTGTATATTGTCCTTCCGAAGTTTTTCCTCTGTTTGAGAAATTCGGAAAAGATTAGCGATAAGCTCTGTACTTCCCATGTAATCGAGAATCTTCTGCCCAATCTGAAGTTTTTTCCTTGCGTGAATGTCCTCTACATCCAATCCGCCATAGAGTCCCATATATCCGGCATTTTGAAAGATAGCAAATTCTTCATTGCTAATGACTCCGGCATCATGTGCCGTTTCCGCCAAAAGCTGATTCCACTGCTTGATATCCCCACGCACCACCAGACGTCTTCTATCCTCGTCTAACTGATTAAAGTGGTCTGCAACTTCCTGACGATATGTCTGTATGGCAAAATATGTCTGTCCTAAAGCAATTACTTCTTTTCTTGGATCTCCATTTTGAACAATCAAATAACAGGCATATCTTGATAGTTCATAATCCTTTATCGGCTTATTTGTTACACCGGCATCTACGATTTTGCTGACCTCAGCAAAATCGTCAAATACACCGTGTCCGCTGTTTTCACAGGCAATCATAGCTTTTTCAATAACTTTGTTAAAATTTCGCCACTGCGTATATTCCAAAGCATTTGCCAGCTCTCTCGCTCCAAAACTCCGATCCATCTTCTCTGACATGCTTAATATCCTCAAATTTTTTATATTCTTTTGCATTCAATTCCGCCATCTGATTAACACCTCCTAATATCTTAGAAAGGACAAACCATTTATCCATGACCTGTCCTTTCCAATACCAGTATTAAAGTTCAACTTATAGCTTCTCATTTTCATCTCCACATATCGGTTATATCAAATGAGAGAGACTTACGCCTTTATAAGCAGTGAATAACAAATTTGCGGCAGTGGCGGGATTCCAGTTCTCATCTGATAGACGCTCCGCGAGGGATGCGCAGAGATTCGGACAAAAAGATATCTGCGAAAGCAGACAGATTCTGGAGTGTATCATACCATATCAAAGTCCAAAAGTAAATTGCGGGATTGTCATAGTCCGCTTTTTCTCCTGATTTCTCATGGTAATCCATTTCCAACTGCCGTTAATTCTTTATGTCGATAAGCATTCTTTTAAATTACTGAGCATTTTGCATTTTTACTTTTTTTGTCGGTATGACCAGCAGCGCCGTTGCAATGAGAATCCCCGCCATTCCTATTATTTCTTTCGCAGACAACGCTTCATGGAAAACGATTACTCCGATCAAAATCCCAGTCAGAGGTTCAAACGTACTAAAGAGGGATGCTTTTACCTCGCCGCAGAGAAATACGCCTTTCTGGAATAAAACCAGCGCAAAAACCGTGGCGGTTAAAGCCATGCCGGCTTCCGCCGTCCAGCCGGCGGCATCTAAATGTAAAACTAGGTTCCCGCTGCAAAGGGCAATCAGCCCAATCTCCACACTTGACAGCAACGATATCCAAAATGCAAGGACGAAAGGATGAAGTTCTTTTATCGCGCTTTTTCCCAAGAGAATGATATAAACCGCATATACGATCCCGGAAACAACGGCCAACAGAATGCCAAGTACGTTAATTTTTCCATTCGGCGTATACAACAATGCCATGCCGCCAATGCAGAAAACCGCGCATACAATCTGTTTCGTATCCAACTGACCTTTGCAGCACATTACCATAATCAGCATGACGGCAACAGGATAAGTAAAATGCAGCGTTGTGGCCATACCGCTGTCGATATAGTTATATGACATATAAAGCAGTATGGGCATCAGCGCATAAGGCGCGGACAGCTTCAGCAGGATCAGAAACTGCTTCCCGCTGATCTTTACAGCGCAGCCCGGCAGCGCGAATACAATGATACCCAGCATAACGCTTCCAAAGAAAAAACGGCCAAAGGCGACTGTATACGCATTGCTGCCGTGGGCATATGCGATTCTTGCCAATAATGGCATCGTGCCAAATAAAATTGCCGAAAGAATCACATAAATAGTTCCTATCTGGTTTCTTATCTTTTCCATTTCTCGTCACACTCCGCAAACTTTTTCTTCGGTAAGGCCTGCCGCGGACAGAGGCGCATTTGCTGCATTCCGGCGCCAAGCGTCCCTTCTCTGTATGTACTTTATCAATCAGCACGAGAATCACGGCATTATAAAATCTGACCGTCTGTCGAAATCGTCACAACGCTCCACGGGATAAATTTTCCGCTGGCCTGCAGCGCCTGCTTGACCGCATTTTCGATACCGCCGCAGCAGGGTACTTCCATGCGGACCACCGTCACGCTCTTGATATCGTTCCCGGCGATAATCTGCGTCAATTTCTCGGCGTAGTCCACCATATCCAATTTCGGACAGCCAATCAGGGTAATCCTGTTCTGAATAAAATCATTGTGAAAGTTACCGTAAGCGTAAGCGGTGCAATCGGCGGCGACCAGCAGATTTGCGCCGTTGAAATAGGGCGCGTTTACGGGAAGCAGCTTGATCTGTACCGGCCATTGGGAAAGACGGCTGCGGATCCTCACATTTTCGTCCTGCGCTTCTTTGCGATGAATTGCTTTTGAAGCTGTGCCGGGACAGCCGCAAGGCAGTTTTTCGGTGCTTTTATTCCGCTTTGCCGCCTTTACCGCGGCTTCGTTGTATGCCGGCGCTTCCCGTTCCTCAAAGGTGATCGCTCCCGCCGGGCAGGCGGGCAGGCAGTCGCCAAGACCGTCGCAGTAGTCCTCCCGAAGCAGTTTCGCCTTGCCGTCAACGATACCGATCGCTCCCTCGTGGCAGGCTTCGGCGCAGATCCCGCAGCCATTGCATTTGTCCTCGTCGATTTTGATGATTTTCCTAAGCATAATATGTTCCTCCTATTCCCAAACAACGCTTTGGCGTCTCTTGACCTTCTGCTTTCATTATCGTACAATGAGAGCGATCATTCTGTTGCTTTTACAACAGAAAAGAGGTTTTTATGAAAAAATATGTTTCTCTTCTAAAACGAACAAAGTTATTCTCCGGTGTAGGTGAGGATGATATTCTCTCCATGCTGAATTGCCTGAGCGCAGCCGTCCGGGAGTATCATAAAGGGGAATACGCGTTTCGACAAGGCGAGTACATTCGCGATCTGATGATTCTTGCGGCAGGCAGACTTCACATTCAAAAAGAGGACTATTGGGGCAATCTCAATATTCTAAATGAGATCCGCCCCGGAGAAATATTTGGAGAAGCCTACATTGTACCAAACAGCGGCCCTTTGATGAACGATGTCGTTGCCGTTGAGGAAAGCGCGGTTCTCTTTTTCGATATGGAGCGGATCCTGACCGTATGCCCTTCTGCCTGCCCCTTTCACACTCGGCTGGTAAAAAATATATTTTATACGATCTCGGATAAAAATAAAGCTCTTGTCCAAAAGATCAGCTATATGTCTCAGCGCTCCACAAGGGAAAAACTGCTGTCCTACCTTTCCGACGAGGCGAAGCGGCAAAACAGCAGTTCCTTCTCTATTCCATTTAATCGGCAACAGCTTGCGGATTTTCTTTCGGTAGATCGAAGCGCTATGTCCAACGAGCTATGCAAGCTGCGCGACGAAGGAATGTTGAATTTTCATAAAAATGAATTTACATTGTACGAGGGATAGCAGATAAAAGACGGAATCTTAAAAACAGAGCGTTTCTATTTTAAGCTCTATATCAACAAGATCAGCTTTCTCAAAACCTCTTGAATCTGCGCGCTTTTTCCCATATAATAAACTAGATTTTATTGTTTACAACGCTTCCTGAAAGGAGATCGTCATTTCATGCAAAGGAAGAAAGATTCCCTGAAAAGAATACGCCCGCTGTGCCTTGCGCTGTCTCTGCTGCTGTTACTATCGCCCTGTATCGCCGTATCGGCCGCGC
>CANQTG010000139.1 GCA_947626715.1 uncultured Lachnospiraceae bacterium
TGTCTCCTGTCCGGCTTCCGCTCCGCCCTGCGGCGCGCTCTCTATCTCCTGCCCGCTTCCCGTTCCGGCCTGCGGTGCGCTTCCTGCTTCCTGTCCGCTTTCCGCTCCGTTCTGCGGCGCGCTCTCTATCTCCTGTCCGCTTTCCGCTCCGTCCTGCGGCGCGCTTCCTGTCCCTTGTCCGGCTTCCGCTCCGCCCTGCGGCGCGCTTCCTGCTTCCTGTCCGGCTTCCGCTCCGCTCTGCGGTGCGCTCTCTGCTTCCCGTCCGCTTTCCGTCCCGCCGTCCGGCTTTTTGTCCGCGGCTTCGGATCCCGTCTCTTTATAGCAGATCACGGGAAATCCTTTATAGACCTGCTCATAGATCTCCTCGGCCGCCTTCACCGGAAGGTTGATACAGCCGTGAGAGCCGTTCGTCTTATAGATCTTTCCGCCAAACGAGCCTCTCCATTTTGCGTCGTGCATCCCTACGTTCCCGTTAAACGGCATCCAGTAGGAGACCGGCGTCGCATACCCGACGCCCCTCAGCGTAGCGTCCCGCGTCTTATAGGTCAGGCCGTATACGCCCTCCGGCGTAGAAAATCCCCGCGCCTCATTTCCGGAAACGAAGTCGCTCTCCGTGACCAGCTCTCCGTCCACATACAGATACAAATGCTGCGCCGTCAGATCGATCTCCACATAAGAATCGCCGATATCGTCCTCTCCCTTGACCGCCGCCGTAAAGAGATACTCCGGCTCCCGTCTGCTCTCCCTGCCTGTGCGTATCAGCTTCGCGAGCTCTCCCGCTTCCTTCGCCCGATCCACCCGCCAGCCATAGCTCCCCGGCTTTAACAGGATCTCTTTTCCTTCGCTCGTGCGGAATAGTCTTGCCATTCCAAAGGTATCATATTTTTTAGATTTACTGTCCACATATTCCCGAACCGCTTCCGAATTTATCGTGACGATCTGTTTTTCGGCGTCGATATTCAGCCATTGTTCGATCAGATCCCCGTCTACGATCTCTTCCATTCCGTGCCAGTCATAAATGATCCGGCTCGAAACAAAACGATTCAGGCGGTTACAAAACCTTACCAGTTCTATATTATCCCGGCAGATCTCAGGCTCCGTATAACAGCCCGCTTCCTCCAGATCCAGCTCTTCGCTCATCGTCTCAATGGCGCGCGCGATCGCCTCTTTCGCTCTTCCCTTCTCGATCAGCGTCCCCTTATCTTCCGCTATGATCTCATATCCGTGGTTTTGATATTCCCCGATACGAGCATTGACGGGCTCTCGCATGTTATCCCGCTGCAGCAGGAGCATTTCCGACATTCTGGCGTCTAGCAGGGCTTCCTCATAGCTTACGTTCCCCGGTATCTCATAGCGTTCCCCGCCCGTCAGGGCAGAAAACCACAAAAACCCGTTCTGCCGGGCCAATATCTGTTCCAGCGTTCCATCCAGCTCCAGACGAAGGCCGATCTCCTCGCCCGTGACCGTCGCCTCCGCGCCCTCTCTGCCTTTTATCGTCAACACATAGTCCCGGGCTCTGTTTGTGATAAGCGCCTCCGCCTCCTGCGCCGTCATCTTACCACAGTCAAATTCCCCTATCATCGTCCCGAAATAATAATGTCCCATAAAAAAAAGCGAAAAAGCCAGATAAACTATTGATAATACACATATCGCAGCAATCCCGCCGAAAAGGCAAAATCTCTTCTTTTTCCCCATCTTCAAATGTATCACCCAGTTGATATGTATTTTTCACTTTTATTTTATATGTTTTCGCTCATAAACACAATAAGCGGACGCAAAATATTACTTTGTCAGATCCTTTACGACCTCTCCCGCAAGGATCAATCCGGCGACCGCAGGCACGAACGCGTTGCTCCCCGGCGTCTGCCTTTTTTGTATCCGCCCGCCCTCCGGCGCAAAGATCCCGTCCTGCTCCTCTCCGGCCGCCGCATTTTCTAGGGGCGCTATAGGCTTTTCCTTTGAATACACCACTTTTACATGGCAGATCCCTCTTTTTTTCAGCTCCCGCCGCATGACCTTAGCCAGCGGGCAGACGCTGGTCTGCGAAATATCCGCCACCAAAAACGCCGTGGCGTCCATCTTATTGCCGGCACCCATGCAGCTGATCACCGGCGTCCCGCTCTTTAGGGCGCGTTCGATCAGTTCTAGCTTGCCTGTCACGGTATCGATCGCGTCCACGATATAATCATACATCGAAAGGTCGAAGCGGTCAGCCGTATCCGGCATATAAAAAACCTTATAGGTATCGATCCGCGCGTTCGGGTTGATATCCAGTATCCGCTCTCTCGCTATGTCCACCTTATATTTCCCGAGGGTCTTCCTCGTCGCCAGAATCTGACGGTTCAGATTCGACGGGCACACCACATCGTTATCGATCAAGGCCAGCGTCCCCAGCCCACTTCTGGCCAGCGCCTCCACCGTATAGCCGCCCACTCCTCCAAGCCCGAACACCGCTACCTTTGCTTTTTTCAGGCGTTCCATCTTTTCAGGGCCAAGCAATAATTCCGTTCTGGAAAACTGATTCAACATATCTTCTTTCGGATCTCCTATGCTTCCTCTGCCATTTCCTCCGCGATCTCCTTCTCGCACGAACGCATTGCCTGCAGCGTCCTATCCAAGAGATCCGTCAGCTCATATCCCAGCATTTCCGCGCCCTTTTCGATCACTTCCCGCGAACAGCCCGCGGCAAAATTGGCGCTTTTATATTTTTTCTTTAAGGACTTGACCTCCATATCCTGCACGCTTTTGGAAGGCCGGATCAGCGCCGCGGCCCAGATTAAGCCCGTCAGCTCGTCTACCGCATACAGCACCTTTTCCATTTCATGCTCCGGCTTTACCTCTACGGTCAGCCCGTAACCGTGGCTGCATACGGCATGGATCATATCCTCGCCTACGCCCGCTTCCATAAGCAGCTCCGGCGCTTTGATACAATGCTCCTGCGGGTACTTCTCAAAATCAATATCATGCAAAAGCCCTACGATACCCCAATATTCCTCATCTTCGCCATATCCGAGCTCCCGTGCATACCATTTCATCACGCCCTCTACCGTCAGCGCGTGCTGGATATGAAAAGAGTCCTGATTATATTTTTTCAGCAGAGCCATCGCAGCCTCACGGCTGATATGTTCCTTCATTTCCTACGCCTCCCCAGCCTGTATTTTTCTGGACTATATCATATCCCCCGGCCTTTGTCAATCGGCTCTCCCGCTCTGAAAAATACATCTCCGCGCCCCTTATGTTCCGGCAGCGATACCGGTACGGTTACGCTCATGCGGAGGTGATAAACGCGCCGTAGCCTTTATCCCGCAGCTCCTCCATCTGCCGCTCGGCATTCTCCTTCTTGCTGTAAGCGCCCACCTGCACGCGGTATAGGCGCTCCGCGCTCCCGCTTGCCGTCTCTGCGCCCAAAGCCTCAGCCTCCTGATCGATGTCCGCGCCTTCGGCCGCCTGCGGCGCGGCTATCTGTCCGCCGATAAGCCCCTGCGCGATCGCGAGCGCCATATCCTGACAGTTGTACCGTTTCACATCGTCAGCGTCGTCTACAAAACAGCACTCTATCAGCATGGCCGGGGAATCGGTCCTGCGCAGTACATACAGACTCGTACTGTACTTTACGCCGCGGTTTTGAAAGCCCAGATTGGCGATCTCGGCGCAGACCCGCTTCGCCGCCTCCTTCGCCCCGCTCTTTTCCCCGTAGACATAGACCTCCGTCCCCGTCGTTTTCCCGTTCCCCTCCCGGTCGTTCACACCGGAATTAAAATGAATCGATACATCGAGGTCAACGGCATTTTCGTTGCATTTTGCCACAATCTTTGACAGAACGTCCGCCTGACTCATCCCGTTGTCGCAGGTGCAGTCGTACACCGTATGCCCCTCCTGCCGCAGTAACGCGATAACCTCGTTTTTCACCAATCTGGCTTCCGTGGATTCCTTGATAAGCCCCACGGCTCCGCACGCTGTTTTCCCGTCCGGGTTATGCCCGGCATGTAGATTGATCTTCATAGTCCCCTCCCGCTCTGCAATAAAACACTCATAGCTGTAGGACTATACCTATGCGCCGATTTTCTTGAATATGCATAAAAATATACGATTTTTAATGCAGAGATTTTCTCCACGCATATCCTGATAAAACGGAAGTTTTTCGTATCGGCGTTTTCCATTTTTACAAGGTAACGCAAAAACAGCTAAAAGCCCTGCATTCACGGGCATTTAGCTGCCTTTCCCAATGAGACACGGGGGAATCGAACCCCCGACAACTTGATTAAAAGTCAAGTGCTCTACCAACTGAGCTAGTGTCCCC
>CANQTG010000140.1 GCA_947626715.1 uncultured Lachnospiraceae bacterium
GCATTGTTGAGATCCGCGAACGCGTCTATCCTGACGAGCACCGATTTCGTGGTATCCTTATTGGTCTCCGCATCGATTACGACGCTCTTAACGTCTGCGCCGAGATCCTTCTTGATCTGTGCCAGCAGATCGTCCATGCTCGTAAATGCCTGCTTGGTCTCATCCTTCGCTGCCGCTTTCAATTCATTGAACTTATCAACGACCGCAGATACGGAAGCCGCCGCCATCGTCGTGCTCTTATCGGAAGAGGATTCTACCAGATAGTAGGTTTTCGCATCAGCGCCTGTACCCAACGTTACGGATTTCGCCGTGATCGTGGTCGACTTGTCATAATCCTTGATCCCGTCCTTTACGCTTACTACGTCCCCAACTGCCTTCGCTGCGCCCGTCGTCGTTACCGCGATAGAATATACGCCGTCGGTGTCAAACGTTATGTTGGCGTCTTTGATTCTCTGGTTTGCGTTCGCTGTGCTGTAGGTCAGCTTTGCAGCCGTACCGTCTGCGTTTCTTCCCTTTAACAGGTAGGTCTCGTTGAACTTCGTGGTCGTCGCGACACGGTCGATCTCGGTCACGAGCTGATCGATTTCAGACTGGATCGCCTGACGGTCGGTCTCGGATTCCGGGCTGTTCGCCGCTTTGACTGCCAGCTCGTTCATTCTCTGCAGCATGTCGTGCACTTCTGTCAGCGCGCCCTCTGCCGTCTGCACTGCGGAGATACCGTCCTGTGCGTTCGCAGACGCCTGCGTAAGGCCCCTGATCTGCTTTCTCATCTTCTCGCTGATCGCAAGGCCCGCCGCGTCGTCCGCCGCACGGTTGATCTTATAACCGGAGGAGAGCTTCTCTGTCGCCTTCGCCTGAGCGCTTGTCGTAATGCCCAGCATTCTGTTGGAGTTCATTGCCGTTAAGTTGTGCTGTACTACCATACTCATAAATCTTACCTCCTTGTGTGTGGCTTTCGCCTTATCTCCACGGGCAAATCCTTTTGTCCGCGTTTTCCCTTGCCTTTGATACCGAGGGGCTCTAGAAACCCCGCCGGTTATCGCTGCCGGTACGGCGCATACCTGTTATCCACCGCCCGTTACATCTTATATATCGGTTTACCCCCCCCCCTACTTAACCCCTGTTTTATAGATTTTTTGCAAAAGATACCGAAAAGAGGGCGTCCCTCCAGTCAGCCCTATGACTTTTGGGACGCCCCCCGCTTTTCCTTATGCCGGATACCGCCTTACGCGAACGGATTTTCCGTCGGATACGGCAGGCTCTTGGGCTGGTTATAATTGATGTCCTCCATCGGGACGCCGATATATTTGAATACCTCAAACAGCGGCTTCCCAAAATGGCCGAACGCGACCGCGCCGTGGTGCGGATAATTTTTCTGGATCAGGACGTGGCGGTAGAATCTGCCCATTTCCTTGATCGCGAATACGCCGATCGCGCCGAAGGACTTCGTCGCTACCGGGAGCACCTCGCCCTCGGCCACATAAGCGCGCAGCTTTGCGTCCGCTGTAGACTGCAGACGGAAGAAGGTAATGTCGCCGGGTACGATATCGCCTTCCAGCGTGCCGTTGGTCACTTCGATCGGCAGGTTTCTCGCCATGATCTTTTGATACTTCATCTCATGGAACGCCAGCTTGGAGGAGCAGGTATTGCCGCAGTGGAATCCCATGAAGGTATCCTTATGCGTATAATCGAATTTGCCCTTGATGGACTCCTCGTACATATCCGCCGGTACGGAATTGTTGATATCGAGCAGCGTGACCGCATCCTCGCTCACGCACGCGCCGATGAACTCGCTCAGGCAGCCGTAGATATCCACTTCGCAGGATACCGGAATGCCCATGCCCGTTAAACGGCTGTTGACATAGCAGGGAACGAAGCCGAACTGCGTCTGGAACGCCGGCCAGCATTTCCCCGCGATCGCCACATATTTTCTGTAGCCTTTGTGCTCCTCTACCCAGTCGAGCAGCGTCAGCTCATACTGCGCCAGCTTAGGCAGCACTTCCGGTTTCTTGTTGCCGCTTCCCAGCTCCGCCGCCATCTCTTCTACCTTCGCCGGGATACGGGGATCGTCCGCATGTTTATTGAACGCTTCAAACAGATCCAGCTCCGAATTTTCCTCGATCTCAACGCCCAGATTATAGAGCTGCTTGATCGGCGCGTTGCACGCAAGGAAATTGAGCGGTCTGGGGCCAAAGCTGATGATCTTTAATTCGGACAGGCCGACCAAAGCGCGCGCGATCGGCAGAAATTCATGGATCATGTCCGCGCAGTCCTGCGCCGTGCCGACCGGATATTCGGGGATATACGCCTGAATATTACGCAGCTTCAGATTGTAGCTCGCGTTCAGCATACCGCAGTACGCGTCGCCGCGTCCGTCGGAAAGATCGTTCTGGCTCTCCTCCGCCGCCGCGATAAACATCTTAGGCCCTTCAAAGTGCTTTGCGAGCAGCGTCTCGGAAATCTCCGGCCCGAAGTTGCCCAGATATACACAGAGCGCATTGCAGCCCGCTTTCTTGACGTCCTCAAGCGCCTGTACCATATGGATCTCGCTCTCCACGATACAGATCGGGCATTCGTAGATATCAGCCGCGTCATATTTTGCCTGATAAGCCTCTACCAGCGCTTTTCTCCTGTTCACCGAAAGGGATTCCGGGAAGCAGTCGCGGCTGACAGCCACGATACCTAACTTGATTTTGGGAATGTTGTTCATGTCTTGTTACCTCCTTGAAAATTTATTCTCGCGGGCCGCGATACGGCGCACAGCGCCCGGCCCGTACCTGACCTGTTCTTTTTTTCGCAGACCGCTCCGCCCCTGCGGGGGCCCGCGCCGTCTTTATGTTAAACGGTGATATTCTCGCCCTTTAAGCCGATAAAGCTGCCCTCCGGCAGGCCGCCCTGCGCGTGGCCGATCAGCCATTTGTTTGTCGCGGCCAGCAATCTGTCTTCGCCCTCCGTCCCATGCGCATGGGAGAGCGGATAATTCGTGCCCTTAGGCAGGACGATCACATCTCGGAAACCGCCCTCGTCCGCGTTGCAGGGCGCGTAATGCAGCGTCGTCGCGTACAGCTCCACCGCCGTCCCGCGCGGGAGGAGGAACGCTTCGATCTTGGACGTATCGTAGGTATGATCCGCCTCGATATCCTCCTGATGTCCCAGCAGGAGGATCAGATCCGTCGCCCCGATATTGATCTCGGAGCTTCTGTGATACTCCACAGCGTTCAGGCTGCGGTTATGGCCGTTGCAGTAGCCGATCTGTATCGGCATCTCGCCGTAGCCCGCGGACGAGAGCTGTCCATAGATCGGCAGCGCCTCCAGCTCCGCGATCGAGGGCTCGTAGACTACGTCCTCCGGCAAGGGCATATCCTGCATTTTTTCCACGATCTGCGTAAAATCGTACCCCTGCAGCACCTGCCCGTATCTTACAAATTCCGGGTCCGTTACCTTATAGATTTTCATTTCCATCATACCCCTTTCCCTGTCTCTTCTTTCTCCTAATCTATCGCCGTCCGCCGCCAAAGCGCGGCCCCTTTAGACGAGCTCCTTGAACAGCTCCTTACATGCCGGATAGATCTTCTTAAACTGCTGGTATCTCGCCTCATATTTTTCCGCCAGCTCCGGCGTCGGCTCTACCGTATCCACTACCTTGACCAGCTTTTCCGCGATCTCTTCCACGCTCGCATATTCGCCGCACGCGACCGCGGCCAGCATTGCGCCGCCCATAGAAGGGCCTTCCTCGCTCTCCAATACGTCTACCTTGATATTCAGCACGTTCGCGATGATTTTCTTCCACAGCGGGCTCTTTGCGCCGCCGCCGCAGATCTTGGTCCTCTCGATCTTGATCCCCAGCTCCTTTGCCACCTCAAAGGAATCCCTGAGCGCGAACGCCACGCCCTCCAGCACGGCCTGCGTCATATCGGCCCGCGTGCTGTCCATCGTCATGCCGATAAAGGTACCCCTTGCGTTCGGATCGTTGTGCGGGGAACGCTCCCCCATCAGATAGGGCAGGAAAAACACCTTATTCTCGCCCAGCTTATGGATCGCCTCCTGCTCCCTGCCATATTCTTTTGTGCCGACGATATCGTCCATCCACCATTTATTGCAGGACGCCGCGCCCAGCATACA
>CANQTG010000141.1 GCA_947626715.1 uncultured Lachnospiraceae bacterium
CGCAAAAGCCCTCAAAGATACGGATATCCGCCGGTTCCTCATAAACCGTCCTGAGCGTATCGGGCTTTTCCAGATCCGTCTCCCTTGAATCCACGGGATTGATACAGTAGCTCTTTATCTTTGCAAATTCTTCCTCGGAAAGCTCCCCCGTAAGCACGTAGGTCACGGCGGTACGGATGATCGGCTCTTCGCTCTCCTTTAAAAACCGGATACACTGCACGGCCGAATCCGCCCTCTGGTCAAACTGCCCCGGCAGATATTCCACGCTAAATACCCGCGCCCCCTCCGGCGCAGGGAAGCGTCCTTCATATAACAGATCGACAGGCGGCTCGGAGAAAACAGTCCTGCAGGCCGCCTCAAAGGTTTGATCGCCGATATTTTCCACATCATAACGGATGAGCACCCGCACCGCCCTTACGCTCTCAATGCCGAGATAACCGCGTATCTCTTCTAACAGCTCCTTTGCCTTGACCGCATAGGGCTCCTTTTTCTCCACATAAATCCGTCGCACACGTTCCATCTGCATCCTCCAATCATTCCTCTTCTATAATCAATCCCTGCATGATATACAGCAGTTCGTCGTCTACCGCCTTTTCCGTGATCCCGATCGTCTGCGCGGCGATCTTGAGCCCTTCTAACACATACATGATATTTCTCGCGCAGCCAAGCGGATCCTCGCAGTAAAATTCCCCCGCTTCGACGCCGTCCGCGATCAGCTTTTCCACAACGGCTACGGCCTCTTCAAACTGATTGCGCAGGAAATTCTCCTTTTTGGCTACTTTATTTTCAAAGAAAAATTCATAGATCGCCACCGTCAGGCTGTTTTTCCTCCTCAGCAGCTCCTTTTTCTGCTCCTTTAACAGAAGCGCAAGGATATCGGAGGGCGCGGCATCCTGCGGGACATTCTCCGAGAACAGATCGTCCGTCTCTTGGCTCTCCAGCCTGAGCACCTCCGTAAAGATCTCCTTTGTGCTTCCGAAATACAGATACAGGCCGCCGCGGCTGATCCCGCAGGCGTCTACGATATCCTTCATCGTAACGCTCTTATATCCCTTTTCCATAAATATCTTTCTGGACGTATCCAGAATCAACTGTCTTTTCTGATTTGACTTTTCTCCCATATGTACCGGCTCCTTATCCTCCGTTACCTTTCCGCCGCCTGCTTGTCCCAGAAGTTCAAAAGCTCTCTCATCTTCTGGAGCAGCTCCAAATAGATCCCGTTCTTGACGCCCTCCGTCCAGACATTGGCCTTCGTCATCCCTTTGAGGATATATTTGGAAAGGATCCCCCACAATTCGTCCATCTCCCTGATCGTGGCGTTTTGAATAAAACGCCTCTCATCCGCCAGCGTCCGTATCCGGTTGCGGGAATAGACATACACATAATTCCGGTCGATCAGAGAGCTCTGCTGGGCCGTCCTGACGAAGGCAAGCAGCGTACTGTCATAGACCGGAAAGGCGATGGAATTTTCCTCGATTCCCTCCCCGGTAAAGTTCTTAGACGTCTGCGCGCCCTTCTGCGCCGTCAGCCACGGAATATAAGCCGCCAAGCTTTCCACATCGGGCTTGTAATATTCAACGATCTCTTCCATGCTCAGTTTTTCGCTTCCCATCTCCTGACCCGCTCCCCCGTTCCTGTTTATGACATATCTGTCTTTTATTTTATCATATTTTCAGATTATGTATAGATACCTCGGGAAAATATTTTATTTTTCTTTGCCCGGCAAAAACCGCCCTCCTATCCCCCTTTAAGGCAGCATGTAAGCGTGCGGAAACTCAAAGCAAAGTTTGTATTGTCTAATTTTGCAAATTCCGTTATACTATATCAGACAGGAGGAGACGCCTGAAAATCCGAAAAACGAAACGACATCGACGTCACAGGAGGAAATATGGCAATCACAAAATTGGAAACCGAAAAAACGATCTGCAAAGAGGGGGATCCCTTAAAGGAGCTCTTCGTGATCGGAGAGGGCAGGGTGCTCGTCACCTTCCCCGGCGGCTCGCTCGAGCTGGGCAAGGGGGACGTGATCGGCATCCACGATATCAAGAGCGGCGTGCATTCCTGCACCTATACCACGCTTACGGAGGTTTCCCTCGTCCCGTATACGTTCGGCGGAGTGAATCAGCTTCTTGAGATGTTCCTGACCAAGCCCAACGTCATGCACCTGTTCTTTACTTCCAGCGTCCGCTTTTCCAATCATCTGCTCAAGGGCTATGAAAACCTGATCGAGGAGATCGGCGAGCTGCCTCTGGAGGTGCCGCATGACGAATCGGCGCTCGAACAGGAAAAGGAAGAGATCGCCGCGGCGGCGATGACCGAGGTCGTGCCCGGCCTGACGCCGGACGAGACCCCTGTAGAGCTCTCCGAGGACGACAAGGCGGCCGCCGCCCTCTTCCCGGAGCTCACCGACCTAAGCGAGGAGGAGGCGAAGGAGCTGGCCGCCCTGCCTGGCGTAGCGCCCGGTATCGACGACCACGCCCCGATCCCCAAGCCTTTGGAAGACGCGCTCGATTCTATCCTCGAATTTGCCAAGTGCGATATGGGGCTGGCGCAGCGCTTCAAACAGGAGGTGGACGACTACAAGGCCATGCCGGATAAGGACAGTACCGACGATGCGGCCAGACGCTTCCGCAACGAGCTTACCAAAGATTTTTATGAGCTTTACGCTAAAGTATTTGAAGAGAGCTTATATGAACAGCGGCTGCCTATCGCCGTCCGCCTGTTTTTAAATTTCGGCTTCGTGGACGCGGAGCTCGCGGGCGCGTCCAATTCCGCGTATCTGCTCTCTATCATTGATTCGTTCCGGGGAGAGCCGGAAAACGGCGTGTTCACCTTTTACGAATGGCTGAACGCGATCTACGACGGGGAACGGGAACCGTCCCGCAACGAATTTGACCTCGATTATCCCGAATATCTGCGCGACCTCCGCAAGGGCGGCAAGATCACGGAGCGCGAGGAAAAGAAGCTCCTGCATTCCGAGATCGACAAGGTGTTTTTTGAGCTGGAAAACGTATTCCCGATCGTCAATAAGATCACGTTCGGCAGGATCACCACGTTCTGCCCCCTGCTCTCGGCCCATAACCTGTTAAAGCCCCTTGCGGACGCGATCATCACGCCGCAGAAATTGGCGGACGCGCTAAAAGAGATCCGAAAGGTGGATTTCTCGGCCTTTTACCGCGAGACGATCTACACAAACGAGGAATGCGGGATCCCCAAAGAATATATTCAGGTGGAAGTGCTGCCCGACTTTATCCTCATGCCCAACGCGGGGATCCGCGGCGCAATGTGGCAGGAGATCGAAGGCAGACGCCGCGCGACCCCTGCCCGCATGATGCTCTCCGTCATCGAGCTGGAGAACGTCACCACGCTCGTCACACGTATGACCGGGGAATTTCGCTGGGAGATGTGCAAGCGCATTCAGGGCGCGCACTGGAACAATATCGCGGAGCGTTCCCTGACCAGCGAATACACCGACTATATCCAGTTCTACAAGAGAAACCGCGAGCTTTCCCCGGAGGCGAAGGAAAAGCTGCGCCGTTCCCTGCAGCGGGCTAAGAACAGCTTAAAGGAAATGTTTGTCAGGGATTATCTGATGTGGGTCAACTACGAGGGCGCAGGCGCGCCGCGCTTAAACAAGATCGCCCGCGCGATCCTCTTCCGCTACTGTCCTTTTTCCAACGCGATCCGGGAGACGCTGTCGCAGCACCCTCTGTACTTAGACCTCGTAACGCAGTATAAGGTCCAGACCGGCCAAAAGCTCCATCATATCGATGTGCTCTGCGGCAAGATACAAAAAACCGGGAACGAGATCCCGGAGGAGATCTACGGACAGATCGATTTCCTGAACGCATAAAGAAACCCCAAAAGCGGCGGTCCCCGTTTTGGCGACCGCCGCTTTTTTATATAATAGGAAATTCCTCCTGCCGGAGGAATCTATAATAAAAATGCCCGAATAAAAGCGGGCACAAGA
>CANQTG010000142.1 GCA_947626715.1 uncultured Lachnospiraceae bacterium
TAAAACGGCAGAAGGACATGCGTATCCCTTCTAAGCTGGCGCCCGTCTGCCCGTACTGCAAAAGGCCCATGACGATGAACCTGCGCGCGGACGACCGCTTTGTGGAGGACGAGGGCTGGCAGCAGGCCGCGGCGCGCTATGAGGATTTCCTGCGGGAGAAGGAGGGGCGGCGCGTGCTGTTTTGGGAGCTGGGCGTCGGGTATAACACGCCGGGGATCATCAAGTATCCCTTCTGGAGAATGACGGCGGAGAATCCAAAGGCGGTCTATGCCTGTGTGAACCGCGGGGACGCGCTCTACCCGAAAGAGATCTCAGAGCGCGGCATTGCGATCGACGCGGATATCGGGGCGGTCATAAAGGCGCTGTTAGAAGAGGCGGGCTGAGCCTGCCCAAAGATTTGGAAATATGGCGGCAGATATCCGGCGATACCCGCCGGGGATCGGTTGCTCTTGTGCGCGTCTCTGCGCCGTATCTCTGCACGGTTAAGAGCTGACAGGAACCGCCGCCGCGGCTGCGGAAAAGACGCCGACATTGACCGGCCCGTTGACCGGCGTATGATAGACCGGCGTCGGCGTGTCAAAGGCGTTAAAATATACATATCTGGAAGTGGCGTTGATATTGGAGAAGATCCCGGGCGATACGATCTCTTCCCCGCTGCCGTCGAGGCGGATACGTTTCAGGGCCGGGCTTTTGGCATCGTTTTTCTGATAGTAGATCAGATCGCCGCATACGTTGAAGGTATCGACGCGGTCGTTCGTCAAGACCTCGGCGCTCTGCGAAGAGAGCGAATAGCGGCAGAGCCTGTAATCAGAGGAAACGTCCATATAATAGACATAATCCCCTGCTACGACGGGATTGTAGAGATTGCCGTCATAGACGACGGCGCTCGCGCCGCTGTCCGTATCGAGGGTATGCAGATAGTGGTCGTCCTGAAGGCCGCCGAAATAGATCCTGCCGTTTTGGATACAGGAGGGATTGATAAAATAGTCGGCGAGCTGCGTATCGTTCTTTTTATTGATGTCGATACGCCGCAAAGAGACGGAGGTCTTGTCGTACGCCTGATAATAGACCGTATTGTCCGCTACGGACAGGGTGGGCGCGGTAACGCGTTTTAAGCATACCGTGGATTTCCCGTTCTTCTTGGAGCGGTAGATACCGCTGATATGGAACATGGAAGCAAAGCTGTCGGCGGCAGCGGAAGAATTCTGAAAATAATACAGATATTCCCCGCCCGCGTTCAGGGAGCTGACGATGGAGTCGCTGAGCTTTGTGATATCGGTCTCGTCAGGGGACATGGAATAAAGCGTATAATTGTCGTAGGCGTTTGCAAAATAGACGCGTTCTTCGTCTTCGCAGAAGTATCCGCCGTTGTTCAGATTGCCCGCCGTATTTCCGATCGTGCCGGGTGGGTTCATGACGACGCGTTTATCAAGATAGGACCAGACGCAGGCCGCTGCGAAAACCAGCAGCAAAATGAAAATGGCGAGAAACAGTTTCAGTTTTTTCATAGCAGGGCCCTCTCTTTCCTTTTTTAACAGTATACCATCTTTTGCGTCCTTTCGAAAGAGGGGAGCGGAGAAAAATGCACGGGCCAGATACTTGCATGGGCCGTGGAATTGTTATAAGATAACTGATAGGACAGAGTGCGGACGCCGCGCGGCGGATGGCGCGCGGGCCTGCAACGGAAGAAAGTGGAAGGATACGGATATGGATTTAGAGAAGCTGCGGCAGGAGATCGACAGGATCGATAGGCAGATCGTGGCGCTGTACGAGGAACGTATGGAGATCTGCCGTCAGGTGGCGGAATATAAGATCGGCGCGGGAAAGAAGGTTCTTGACAGGGCCAGAGAGGAAGAAAAGCTCAGGACGGTCAAATCGCTGGCGCATGGAGCGTTCAACCGGCAGGGCATAGAAGAATTGTTTGAACAGATCATGTCCATGAGCCGTAAGCTGCAGTACCAGCTTTTGACAGAGAAGGGCAGCAGCGGCAGGCTGCCGTTTATCGCGGTGGACGAGCTGCCGGATCCCGCTCCCCGGGTGGTCTTTCAGGGAGCGGAAGGCGCGTATTCCCAAGCGGCGATGCAGGCGTATTTCGGGGAATCGGTCAACAGCTTCCATGTGGACAGCTTTCGGGACGCTATGGGCGCGATCGAGGAAGGAAGCGCGGATTTTGCGGTGCTTCCGATAGAAAATTCCACGGCGGGTATCGTCAGCGAGATCTACGACCTTCTGGTAGAATTTGAAAATTACATCGTAGGAGAACAGATCATAAAGATCGAGCACTGCCTGCTGGGAGTGCCGGGCGCGTCGGAGGCCGGGATACGGACCGTATATTCCCATCCGCAGTCCTTAATGCAGAGCGCGAGGTATTTATCGGGCAGGGACTGGCAGCAGATCAGTATGCCGAACAACGCTTTTGCGGCGAGGAAGGTCGCGCAGGACGGGGACCGCACGCAGGCGGCGATCGCCTCCGAACATGCGGGAAAGATTTACGGCCTTGCGGTATTGCAGAAAGGCGTGAACCAGTCGGAGAGCAATTCCACCAGATTTATCATCGTGACGAATCAGAAGATATTTAAGCGCAGTGCGAATAAGGTCAGTATTTGTTTTGAACTGCCGCACCAGAGTGGGTCGCTCTACCGTATGCTGTCGCATTTTATCTATAATAACCTGAACATGAGCAGGATCGAGAGCAGGCCCATAGAGGATCGGAACTGGGAATACCGCTTTTTCATAGATTTTGAGGGAAATCTGGCGGACGGGGCGGTGAAGAACGCCCTGCGCGGACTGCGCGAGGAAGCCAGAAACATGAAGATACTTGGGAATTACTAACGGGGGCGCAAGATGAGAGAGGAAGAACTGACCATATACAGAGATCTGCTGGACGATCCGATCTTCCGGGATATGGCGCGGCTGATGGATTTAGATACGGCGGACGCAGCAGGCAGGGCGGACAGAACAGATAAAGCGGATACATCGGATGCGGCAGACAGAGCGGGCAAAGCGGATATAACGGGCGCGCCGCTGGGTATGGGAAAGGAGAGCCGGGAGGCGGAAAGGCGCTTTTACGGCTGCGTCCACAGGCTGCTGGAGCTGGCGGCCAGCCACGGCTTTTATGGGAACCTGTGGCACTGCTGCCTGTCCAACCTGCTGGCGAACGACGAGAACAGCTACAGTATGGCGTGCGAGATCCGGGGAGGCGTTGAGGGGACGATCAACGCGATCGTACTGCATGATTTTGAGATCCTGAAAGAATTTTACGACTATGATCTTGGCGGTATGCTGCGCAGGTTTGGCGCGGAGCGTTTTGCGTGCGTTTTAGACTATCAGGCAGACAGCGCGGGAGGCAAGGTATACAATCATCGTATCCGCGACCGGATATGCGAGCTGGCGGAAAAGATCTCCAAAGCGGACGGCGCGGCGGAAATGAAGGATATGGTAACGGAATTTTACGGCGAATACGGAGTAGGGCGCTTTGGGCTGCATAAGGCGTTCCGCGTCGAATATCTGCCGGGAGAGGGAAGGACGCCCCATATCAGCCCCATTTTGAATATCGCCCATGTAAAGCTGGACGATCTGGTGGGCTATGAGATCCCGAAGCGGAAGCTGATCGAGAATACGGAGGCGTTTGTAGAAGGAAGGAGAGCGAACAACTGTCTGCTCTTTGGGGACGCGGGCACGGGGAAATCCTCGAGCATTAAGGCGATCGCCAATGCATATTATGACAAAGGGCTCCGTATCATCGAGATCTATAAGCACCAGTTCCAAGCGCTGAACGACGTGATCTCCCAGATCAAAAACCGGAACTATAAATTTATCATCTATATGGACGATCTGAGCTTTGAGGATTTTGAAACGGAATATAAATACCTAAAGGCCGTGATCGAGGGCGGGCTTGAGAAAAAGCCGGAAAACGTCCTGATCTATGCGACCTCCAACAGGCGGCACCTTGTAAGGGAGCG
>CANQTG010000143.1 GCA_947626715.1 uncultured Lachnospiraceae bacterium
CGCCCTCTCCCTCTCGGAAAAGACGCAGCCGCAGTAATCCTGCCTGTAGAGACCGTACCGGCGCGAGAGCGCGACAGACTGCCGATAGCCGTCCTTTTTCTTAAAATCCGACGGCAGGAAAGGGACCGCAAAGCGTTCCGCCGCCTCCTGCCCGACCCTGTTGATGACCTCCGCGTTCTTTAAAGGGCTGACCGTCAGCGTCGTCGTAAAATAATCGGCTCCCTGCCGCGCCGCCGTGCGCGCCGTTTCCTCCAGCCTAAGCGCAAAGCAGGCGCGGCACCTCGCGCCGCCCTCCGGGCACGTCTCCAGCCCGCGGGACGCCTCCCAAAAAAGCGCGGGCGCATATTCCCCGCCGCACAGCGCGATCGGATAGCCCTCCCCTTCCGCATTCAGGAGCTTTATTAAGCGCTCCTGTTCCAGAAAGCGCTTCTCATATTCCTCCCGCCGCGTGATATTCGGGTTATAGTAAAATACCGTGATACGGAAGATTTCCCGAAGGGATACGAGCACATAACTGCTGCAGGGCGCGCAGCAGCTATGGAGCAGCAGACGCTTTCCCGCCGTCTCTTCCTTTGCTAGGATCCCTTCCATCTCCTTTTGATAATTCTGCTTCATACCGTTATCCTATCATAGCTGCGCAATATCGATCAGGTTCAGCGCGTTCGCCTGCGCGTTTTCCAGACTGGTCACCAGCGCGCGCGCCGTATCCAGACTCGTTAAGCAGTTCACGCCCGTTTCGATCGCGGTGCGCCGTATCAAAAATCCGTCCCTCGATTTATCGCGTCCCTGCGTCGGCGTATCGATCACCAGATCGATCTTATGTCCGAGTATCAGATCCATGACCGTCGGCGATTCCTGATGGATCTTATTGACCTTACGGGCCTTCACGCCCGCCTCCCGCAGCGCCTCCGCCGTGCTCCGCGTCGCATAGATCGTATAGCCCAGCTTTTCAAAGCGGCGTCCGATCTCGATCGCCTCCCCTTTATCCGCGTCCTTTACGGTGATGATCATCTGGCGGAATCTGGGAAGGTCTACGCCGGAGCCGAGGAACGCCTTATAGAGCGCCTCCTGAAAGGTATGCGCGATCCCCAGACACTCGCCGGTCGATTTCATTTCCGGCCCTAAGCTGATCTCCGCGCCGCGGATCTTTTCAAAGGAAAAGACGGGCATTTTGATCGCGACATAATCCGCCTCCTTCTGGAGCCCCGGCTCGTAGCCCAGCTCCCGTATCGTTCTGCCGAGGATGACCTGCGTCGCCAGATCGACGATCGGGATCCCCGTCACCTTGCTGATATAAGGCACCGTCCTAGACGAACGGGGATTGACCTCGATCACATAGACCTCCTCCCCGATCGCGATGAACTGGATATTGATCAGTCCCCGAACGTGCAGCGCCCTCGCGAGCCGGGCGGTGTATTCCGCGATCCGCTCCTTTACGGTCTCCGTTATCGTATGCGCGGGATAGACGGAGATACTGTCGCCCGAATGGACGCCCGTCCGCTCGATATGCTCCATAATGCCCGGGATCAGGATATCCGTCCCGTCGCATACCGCGTCCACCTCGATCTCCTTCCCCTGAAGATATTTGTCCACTAGGATCGGGTGATCCTGCGCGATCCTGTTGATGATCGCCATAAACTCCTCGATCTCCGCGTCGTTGAGCGCGATCTGCATTCCCTGACCGCCCAGCACATAGGAGGGACGCACCAGTACGGGATATCCCAGACGGTTTGCCACTTCCTTCGCCTCCTGCGCGGTATAGACCGTCCCGCCGGCGGCGCGGGGGATCTGCGTCTGCTCCAGTATGCGGTCGAACAGCTCCCGGTCCTCCGCCGCATCGACGTCCTCGGCCTTTGTGCCCAGTATCGGCACGCCCATTTTCATTAAGCTCTCCGTCAGCTTGATCGCCGTCTGCCCGCCGAACTGCACGACCGCGCCGTCCGGCTTCTCAAAGCGCACGATATTCTCCACATCCTCCGGCGTCAGCGGCTCGAAATACAGCTTATCCGCGATATCAAAATCCGTGCTGACCGTCTCGGGATTGTTGTTGACGATGATCGTCTCATACCCGGCCCTTGCGAACGCCCACGTCGCGTGGACGGAGCAGTAGTCAAATTCGATCCCCTGCCCGATACGGATCGGCCCGGAGCCTAAAACGAGCACCTTCTTTCTCCCTTCCGTCTTAGCGGCCTCGTTCTCACTGCCAAAGCAGGAATAATAATACGGCGTGCTGGCCTCAAATTCCGCGGCGCAGGTATCTACCATCTTAAACGCGGCCGTGATCCCGTTATCGTAACGCAGCTTTTTGACCGCCTCCTCGGACATGCCGGTCAGTCGCGCGATCACATTGTCCGGGAACTCGATCCGCTTTGCCTCGCGCAGAAGGGACGGCGTCAGCGGGCCGCGCCGCAGCGCCTCCTCCATCTCCACCAAGATCGCCAGCTTATCAATAAACCAGATATCGATCATCGTAAGCTCGTGGATCGTCTGATAGGAAACGCCCTTGCGCAGCGCTTCCGCGATCACATAGATCCGCTGGTCGTCCACGACCTTTAAGCGTTCCTTTAAGTCCTCCGCCGACAGGCTGCTGAAGTCATAGCTGAGAAGGCAGTCCACATGCTGCTCCAGCGAACGGATCGCCTTCATCAGCGCGCCCTCGAAATTGGTGCAGATACTCATGACCTCGCCGGTCGCCTTCATCTGCGTGGTCAGGGTACGCTTCGCCGTGATAAATTTATCAAAGGGAAGCCGCGGCAGCTTGACGACGCAGTAGTCTAACGCCGGTTCAAAGCTCGCGCAGGTCTTGCCCGTGATCGAATTTTTGATCTCGTCCAGCGTATAGCCGAGCGCGATCTTGGCCGCCACCTTCGCGATCGGATATCCCGTCGCCTTGCTCGCCAAAGCCGAGGAACGGCTGACGCGCGGGTTGACCTCGATCACGCAGTATTCAAAGCTGGTCGGGTGCAGGGCGAACTGTACGTTGCAGCCGCCCGTGATCTGCAGCTCGTCGATGATATTGAGCGCCGCGCTGCGCAGCATTTGATATTCCTTGTCCCCCAGCGTCTGGGAAGGCGCTACGACGATACTGTCTCCCGTATGCACGCCCACCGGGTCGATATTTTCCATATTGCAGACGGTGATACAGTTGCCCGCGCTATCGCGCATGACCTCGTATTCGATCTCCTTCCAGCCCGCGATACAGCGTTCCACCAACACCTGTCCCACGCGGGAAAGGCGCAGGCCGTTGGCAAGGATCTCTTCCAGCTCGATCTGGTCATGGGCGATGCCGCCGCCGCTCCCGCCCAACGTATAGGCCGGACGCAGCACCACCGGATAGCCGATCTTATTCGTAAAGGCAACGCCGTCCTCGATATTCTCCACGACCAGAGAGGCCGCGCACGGCTCCCCGATCTTTTCCATCGTATCCTTAAACGCCTGCCGGTCCTCCGCCTTTCTGATCGTCGCCGCGCTCGTTCCCAGCAGCGCGACGTTATGACGCGCAAGGAAGCCGGATTCCTCCAGCTCCATTCCCAGATTCAGGCCCGCCTGCCCGCCCAGCGTCGGCAGGATGCTGTCCGGCCTCTCCTTTTCGATCAGCTTTTCCAACACCTTCACCGTCAGCGGTTCGATATAGACCCGGTCCGCGATATCCTTATCCGTCATGATCGTCGCCGGATTGGAGTTTACCAGCACGACCTCAACGCCTTCCTCCTTCAGAGAGCGGCACGCCTGCGTCCCGGCATAGTCAAATTCCGCCGCCTGCCCGATCACGATCGGGCCGGAGCCTATCACCAGCACTTTCTTTACATTGGGATTTTTAGGCATTCTTCGCCACCTCCATCATCTTGATAAAACGGTCGAACAGATAGCCGGAATCCTGCGGCCCGGGGCACGCTTCCGGGTGGTACTGTACGGTAAA
>CANQTG010000144.1 GCA_947626715.1 uncultured Lachnospiraceae bacterium
CGAAGGGAGAAATGCAGGAAGCGATCCCCAAAGACGCGGTAAGGCGCGTATATGTGGAAGAGGGCGTGGCCTCGATAAACGTAGATATGTTTATGGGGTGCAGCAATCTGGTCAGCGTGGAGATGGAGGACGTGACGGAGATAGGCGAGGAGGCATTTTCTGGATGCGGAAACCTGACGAGCATAAAACTGCCGGACGCGGCGGCGATAGGCGGCAGCGCATTTAAGGATTGCAGCAGCCTGAGCGGCGTGGAGATACCGAACGCGACGGCGATAGGTGAGGAGGCATTTTCTGGCTGCAGCAGCCTGAGCGGCGTGGAGATACCGAACGTGACGGCGATAGGCGATGGAGCATTTTCTGGCTGCGTAAGCCTGACGGGTATTGAGATACCGAACGTGGCGGAAATAGTCGGCGGCGTATTTAGGGGCTGTAGCAGTTTGGCGAGCGTGGAAATGCCGAACGTGACGAAAATAGGCAGTGGAGCATTTTCTGGCTGTAGCAGCCTAACGAACGTGGAGCTGTCAAATGTGACGGCGATAGGCGAAGGCGCATTTGCGGGCAGTGGTTTGAGGATTTTGGAACTGCCGGGCGTGACTGATTTAGGGGCAAATCCTTTTGGCGACGACTATACCATGATCGTTGACGAATGGGATGATAACATAGAACTGCCAGACATGGCGGTACCTGACGAAGCTGTACCCACAAGTGACGGAACTGCCGAAGCCGAAGCACCCGCCGCCACTACCGAAGGCGTAGAAGTGCAAAGCGATGGATCGCTTCCGGATCTTGAGCATATACTGGTATTGCCGGACATGACGGAGATAAGCAATGGGGTATTGCCTAACGGCCAGATCAGTGTGAAAATGCAGAATGTGACGGAGATAGGCGAGAGAGCATTTTATGAGTGTGATGGGCTGATAAGCATAGAGCTGCCGAATGTGACGACGATAGGCAGGTATGCATTTAAGAAATGCTACAGCCTGACGAGCGTGAAGATGGAGAACGTGACGGAGATAGGCGAGGAGGCATTTGAGGAATGCAGCAGCCTGACGAGCGTGGAGCTGCCGAGCATGACGGAGATACGTGGTGGATTTGGGGAATGCAGCAGCCTGACGAGCGTGGAGCTGCCGAATGCGCTTTATGTGGCCGGGTTTGGTGGATGCAGCAGCCTGACGAGCGTGGAGCTGCCAAATGTGCAGAGTATAGGCGAGAACGCATTTTATGGGTGCAGCAGCCTGACGAGCGTGGAAATGCCAAACGCAACGGAGATAGAAAGTAGCGCATTTAGTGGATGCAGCAGTTTGACGAGCGTGGAAATGCCAAACGTGACGGAGATAGGTGGTGGCGATGATGCTCGCGATGGTGCATTTTGTGGATGCAGCAGCTTGACGAGCGTGGAGCTGCCAAATGTGCAGAGTATAGGCGAGAACGCATTTTATGGGTGCAGCAGCCTGACGAACGTGGAGATGCCGAACGTGACGGAGATAGGCTATAATGCATTTTTGGGCTGCCCCTATCAGCCATAATTTTATGGCGGTTGGGCAGCTCTCCGCACAGGCCACGCTAAGCTGCCCATAGGAGAAGCGGCAGTTTATTGCGATCCTTGTCGTTGGTTTCGTGGGTCGGTGTGGTATATACTATGATATATGCGGCGGTTTGAATGAAATTTTAATGAGTGACAGACGGGCTTGGCAAAGTCCAGACAGGGGACATTCAGAGATGGGTGTCCCCTGTAATTTCTATTGTAAAGATAGATGGTTTGCTGTATCATTAAAGTATCGCAAGATAAAAAGAATTTACTTGCGTTATATCAAACATTGCACCCGGAAGATACGGACGCAACAGAGGATACATTGGATATTGTTACGATAGATAATGTATTAACAGATAATCTGTATAATGATTTAGGTATTATGGTAGGCAATGACAAATTGCTGCTGCTTTTGGAAGCGCAGTCAAGCTGGACGGTAAATATCTTAATCAGGATATTATTGTATTTAGCACAAAGTTACCATGAATATTTTGAACGAACCAGTCAGAGCCTATATAAGAGCAGGAAAGTAAAAATGCCAAAGCCCGAATTATATGTGATATACACAGGCAACAAAGGCAGAAAACCCGATACCATATCGTTATCACAAGAATTTTTTGACGGTGCGGATATTGATATTGAGGTAAAAGCCAAAGTGATCTACGAGAGCGACAAGGACAACATTATCAATGAATACATTGTTTTTTGTAAAGTTTTTAACGAGCAGGTAAAAAAGCATGGAATGACGAAACAGGCGGTTACGGAAACGATCCGTATCTGCAAGGACAGGAATATCTTAAAACAGTATCTAAGCGGCAAGGAAGTGGAGGTAGTAACGATTATGATGAGTTTATTTGATGAGGAACAGATTATGAGGACTTATGCGAAGGATATGGCGAGAGAAACGACTAAAAGAAACGTGATAACAATGTTAAAAAAAGGGCGAATTGCAATAGAAGAAATACCATCTTTTTTCCCAGAATTGACATCAGATGACATAGAAGAAATTGAAAAGGAGGTCATGCAGTTAGCATAACTAATAATAACTAATAATTCTTATTAACCGCTGTCATGGTTTTCGTGGGTCGGTGTGGTATATGCGGCGGTTTAAAATGAATTTTAATGAAGGACAGACGGGCTTGGCAAAGTCCAGACAGGGGACATTCAGAGATGGGTGTCTCCTTTTTAATTTCTATTGTAAAGATAGATGGTTTGCTGTATCATTAAAGTATCGCAAGATAAAAAGAATTTACTTGCGTTATATCAAACATTGCACCCGGAAGATACGGACGCAACAGAGGATACATTGGATATTGTTACGATAGATAATGTATTAACAGATAATCTGTATAATGATTTAGGTATTATGGTAGGCAATGACAAATTGCTGCTGCTTTTGGAAGCGCAGTCAAGCTGGACGGTAAATATCTTAATCAGGATATTATTGTATTTAGCACAAAGTTACCATGAATATTTTGAACGAACCAGTCAGAGCCTATATAAGAGCAGGAAAGTAAAAATGCCAAAGCCCGAATTATATGTGATATACACAGGCAACAAAGGCAGAAAACCCGATACCATATCGTTATCACAAGAATTTTTTGACGGTGCGGATATTGATATTGAGGTAAAAGCCAAAGTGATCTACGAGAGCGACAAGGACAACATTATCAATGAATACATTGTTTTTTGTAAAGTTTTTAACGAGCAGGTAAAAAAGCATGGAATGACGAAACAGGCGGTTACGGAAACGATCCGTATCTGCAAGGACAGGAATATCTTAAAACAGTATCTAAGCGGCAAGGAAGTGGAGGTAGTAACGATTATGATGAGTTTATTTGATGAGGAACAGATTATGAGGACTTATGCGAAGGATATGGCGAGAGAAATGTTAATAGAAAAAGCGACGCTTATGTTAAAAAAAGGGAAAATAAGCATTGATGAAATCGGAGAGTATTTTCCTGAATTATTAGAGGGTGATATAAAAGAGATTGAGGCCGAGGTTATGCAGTTAGCATAACTAACGATTCTTATTAACCGCTGTCATGGTTTTCGTGGGTCGGTGTGATATATGCGGCGGTTTGAAGGAAATTTTAATGAAGGACAGGCGGGTTTGGCAAAGTCCAGACAGGGGACATTCAGAGATG
>CANQTG010000145.1 GCA_947626715.1 uncultured Lachnospiraceae bacterium
CTCCCTATTCTTGTGCCCGCTTTTATGCGGGCATTTTTATTATAGATTCCTCCGGCAGGAGGAATTTCCTATTATATGAAAAAGGCAGCCTCCGGTCGATCCGGCGCTGCCCATTTGTAGCAAATCCTATCTGTTTTTTCTTCTCTTATTCTTTCGGACGCTGTATCCGAACGTCCCCAGCGGCCTGCCCAGCGCATAATAGATTCCGTGCGAATATACGATCGGTCCGGCCTTTGCAAGATCGAAACGCCCGTTTGCGTCCAGATAAGCCTCGTCCGCATGAACGGCCGCTATCTCGGCCCAAAACATCGTATGGCTCCCCAGCTCCTTTTTCCCGATCACCCTGCACTCCAGATTGACCGGGCTCTCCCCGACCAACGGCGCTCTTATCATACGCGCCGGAACAGGCGTCAGGCCCGCCTCTTTCCATTTATCCGTATCCCTGCCGCTCCTTACGCCGCAAAGATCCGCGGCAAACGCCAGCTTCTCCGTCGTCAGATTGACGGCAAATTCCCCCGTCTCGCAGAGCATGGGGTAACTGTAGCGCTCCGGTCGGACGGAGATCGAAAGCATCGGCGGATCCGAATTGACCGTACCCGTCCATGCGACCGTGAGCAGATTGCTCTCTCCGCTGCCGGATACCGTGCTGACCAACACCGCCGGAACGGGATAGAGCATATTGCCCGGCTTCCACAACTGCTTCCCCATAGATACGCCCTTTCCGAAACGACCGCCTTACAGGAACCCTAACATCATTCCTACCAGAATAGCAAAGCTCCCGACGGACGCCAGCATGGCGGCCACCGTGACCATAAAAGAATTGTTGTCGCTCTTTGTGACCTTCGCCTTGCTCTCCTCCTGTGCCTTCGCCTGATTCTTAAATTCCTCCGCAACGGCCGCCTGCACGTTCCTGTATACCTTTACGCATTCCTTATGCACAAACTCTTCCAAGCCGGAAACCGCCGCCGCCGTCTTTTCCTGATCCTCCGCCGCGGATTTTCCATTCTCCAAAAGCAGAGCCTTTACCTCTTCCAACGCGGACTGCACGTTCCCCTGAAGCTCCTTCAGCTCCGTTTTCACATTCTCTTCGAGCCCGTCGGCCTTTTCCCCTGCGCTCTCCTGCGTCTTTGCGGCTGCAAGAGCGACGCTTTCCTGTATCTCCTTTAGGTTATCCCGCGCGCTTTCCTGCGCCGCCTTCAGCTCCGCCAGAATGCTCTCCTGCATCGCCTTCAGCTCTGTCTGGATAGTTCCGATCTCTTCCCGCGCGGCTATAGACGCTTCCTTCGCGGCCGCGGCCTCGCCGGAATCCCTGCTGCTCTTCTCCCCCGCCTCTTCGAGACGGCCAGCCGCCTTGTCCATCAGCTTTTTCAGCTGATCCACCAGCGCGCGCGTTTTTTCCATCGTCTCTGCGTTCTGCTGATTCAGCTTGCGGATCTCCTTCAGGGCCTTGTCAAGCGCTTTGCTGCGTTCCTGCATTTTTTCGTACTCCTGCGCCTCCGCCTGCATATTCGCCCTCATAATATCCTGCGCGCTAAAGCGCCGGCGCGACAGCCTGTCCATAAAATTGTCCATTCTTTCTCCTCCGCACTTCCGGTTCCTATCCAATCAGACACTCGTTACCGTATATTCTAACATCTTTTCCGCCGTTTGACAACCGTTTAGGCGCTCCTAACGGCTTTGCGGCTCCGCAGGCCGCGCCGCCCGCCCCTTTCACGGCAGCGTCCCCATATCCTTAAACTGCTCCTGCACGTCGTAATATCCCTTCCGCAATCGTTCAAAATACGGATAATAGCTCCAGCCCCGCCAGTGGTATTCCGCCATCTTTACGTCCGCGACGCTCTTCTGCGCGATACCGACCCAGATACTCGTGATCTTCATGCCGGACAGATAGCCGTTTGCCCAGAAATCGTCCTCGATCTCTCTGGCGGACGGATCGCGGAAATTCAGCATAAGCCACGGGATCCGGATCTCCATTACGTCTCCCTCATAGCAGAAATCCGCCAGCGAATCATAATCGGGCGAATCATAGTCACTCGTCCCAAAGACCAGACGGCCTCCCTCGAACTTCTTCACCGGATAGACCACGGGACGGTCCGGCAGGATCAGTTCCCGCTCCAGAAAATAATAAATAGGCTGGAAAACGCCGCTGTCCGGCTGCGTCAGCTCAGCCGATACCGAAATGGTATCGTCGTATTTGTCGTAATCATGCAGGTAGCGGTCATAATAGCTCTGCACCAGCAGCCTCGAATCGTCCCTGCCGTTTAAGGATAAGACAAAATCGGCAGGCCGGTCGAAACGATAGGTCTCATAGCTGAGGCTGCCCGAATTGGGCGTAACGTCAAACGGCACGATCAATTTCTGCGTATCATAATCCGCATCGGCCTTCTCTATCATAAGATACAGATAGGCGCAGTCATATTTCATGGAGAGCCTCATTCCGTCCGTATCCAGCAAAACGTCCGTTTCGTCCCATTCCGACTTATCGCCGTCCAGCACCACGACCGGCCCTTCCTCTCCCGGGACAAATTCCAGCAGGCCGAAATGCTGCTCGCAGGTCATCACGTCGCACCAGTGCGCCCTGCGGTCCACCGTCGTATACGCTTCCGTGCTCCACGTCCGCTTAAACCATTCATCCTGCCAAGTAAAAATCAGGCCGCCCGCATACCCCGTATCATGGATATCCTCCATCAAAGAGACCAGTACCTCGCCCTGTTCGTCTTCCGTTAAATTCCCCTGATCGTAACCGGTATAGGGATTGGAATGCGTGATCCCGCGGGAGGCGGGGACTCCGAACTCCGCGACCACCACAGGCATATGATGCTGCGCAATCAGCTCTTCCAGATAGGGCCGGTAGGTATTGACCCTGCCGTCCTCATCTACATACTCCTGATACTCCAACTGCGTATACAGGAAATTCGGATAATACGGGTAAATATGATAGGAGGCGAACAGGCCGCACTCAAACGCATCCGTCGTCTGAATATCTTCAACGTTCAGATCGACGCTCATCTCTTCGCCCATCGTCTCGCTGGGGTGCTCCAGCATATCCGCCGTCGGCCAGTTGGAATAGCTCACCGGCCTCTGCATATGGTATTGCTCCATCTCATAGGAAACAATGTAATCTCCCGTCTCCGCCCAGAATACCTCAAACGCCTCCAGATCCTCCGCGCGCAGATAGTCCCCCTCATAGGAGCTGATCTCTTTATGCTTTTCATCCGTCTGCATTACCAGCTCCGCATCCGATTCGATCCCCAGTATCCAGCCGATCACGTAGGGGGAGATATCATAACGGTAAACGCCGCTCGCTTTCCCCGGCGCTTCTCCCACCTCGCAGTTGCCGTGAATGATATCTACCAGATTCCGCATATCCTGATACAGATATTCCTGAAGCTCCTCGTCGTATACGTCCAGCGTCTCCACCATTCTCGTCTCGTCGTACCAAGTTCCCTGAAAGAGATAAAGCGGCTTTTGGGCAGTTTCGTTATATTCATAGAACGCCTCATAAAAGGCCGGCGTCTGCAGCGTATAGACGCGGATACAGTTTGCGTTCATCTCGCCGATCTCCTGAAACCATCTCGCATATTCCTCTTTCGTGATCGCCGCCTCGCCGGGGAAGTAGCCCGGCTTCCCCAGACCGATATTCACGCCCTTGACATA
>CANQTG010000146.1 GCA_947626715.1 uncultured Lachnospiraceae bacterium
CCCACGTTAGCCTCTACCTTAAATTCGCGCAGGAGCCTGTCTACGATGATCTCAAGATGCAGCTCGCCCATGCCCGCGATGATCGTCTGGCCCGTTTCCGGATTGGTATGCGCCCGGAAGGTGGGGTCTTCCTCCGCCAGCTTTGCGAGAGCCTCTCCCATCTTTCCCTGACCGGCCTTCGTCTTAGGCTCGATCGCCAGCTCGATAACAGGCTCCGGGAATTCCATGGACTCCAGAATGACCGGATGCTGCTCGTCGCAGATCGTATCGCCTGTCGTCGTAAACTTAAATCCGACCGCCGCCGCAATATCGCCGGAATAAACCTTATCCAGCTCCGCCCGCTTATTCGCATGCATCTGCAGGATACGGCCCACGCGTTCTTTTTTATCCTTCGTTGCATTTAAGACATAGGAACCCGAATTCATAGTGCCGGAGTATACGCGGAAAAACGCCAGCTTCCCAACAAACGGATCGGCCATGATCTTAAACGCCAGCGCGGAGAAGGGTTCTTCGTCCGAAGAATGCCTTTCCACTTCGTTGCCTTCCAGATCGGTCCCTTTGATCGCCGGAATATCGGTAGGCGCCGGCATATATTCAAGGATCGCATCCAGAAGCTTCTGTACGCCCTTGTTTCTGTATGCGGAACCGCAGCATACCGGAACCGCCGTACATTCGCACGTCCCTTTCCTAAGCGCCGCCTTCAGCGCCTCTACGGATGGCTCCTCGCCCTCCAGATACTGCATCATCAGATCGTCGTCCAGCTCGCAGATCTTTTCGATCAGCTCCGTGCGGTACAGCTCTGTGTCATCCTTCATATCGTCAGGAACGTCCACGATAGAGATATCGTCTCCCTTATCGTCGTTGTAGATATAGGCTTTCTGCTCGAACAGGTCGATGATCCCTTTAAAATCATCTTCCTTGCCGATCGGCAGCTGCAGAATGATCGCATTCTTGCCGAGCCTCGTCCTGATCTGATCGACAGCGCCGTAGAAATTCGCTCCCAAAATGTCCATCTTGTTGATAAAGGCCATTCTCGGAACATTGTAGGTGTCGGCCTGACGCCAGACGTTCTCTGACTGCGGCTCCACGCCGCCCTTTGCACAGAATACGCCCACCGCGCCGTCCAGCACGCGCAGGGAACGCTCTACCTCTACCGTGAAATCAACGTGCCCCGGCGTGTCAATGATATTGATACGGTGCTCCAGAGCGCCCGGCTTGGGTTTGCAGTTTTCCTCCAGAGTCCAGTGGCATGTCGTAGCGGCTGAAGTGATCGTAATGCCTCGCTCCTGCTCCTGCTCCATCCAGTCCATCGTGGCGGTTCCCTCATGGGTATCGCCGATCTTATAATTTACGCCGGTATAATACAGAATACGTTCTGTCAGAGTCGTCTTACCCGCATCGATATGCGCCATGATGCCGATATTCCTAGTTCTCTCTAATGGATATTCTCTTCCAGCCAAAGGTCTTTCCTCCTTTAGAATCTGTAATGCGCAAACGCCTTATTAGCCTCTGCCATCTTATGCATATCTTCTTTTCTCTTAACGGCAGCGCCCGTATTATTGGCCGCATCCAGAATTTCATTTGCCAGTCTGTCTACCATTGTTTTCTCGCCTCTCTTGCGGGAAAACATGGTCAGCCAGCGCAGGGCCAGCGCCTGACGCCTGTCCGCGCGGACCTCGATCGGCACCTGATAGGTAGCGCCGCCGATACGTCTTGCCTTTACTTCCAGAACCGGCATAATATTATTCATAGCTTCTTCAAATACTTCAAGGGCCGGTTTTCCAGCCTTTTCCTCAACCTTTGCAAATGCGCCGTATACAATTCTCTGTGCAACGCCCTTCTTGCCATCCAGCATGATGTTGTTGATGAGCTTCGTTACCACCTTGTCATTGTATAAAGGATCTGCCAATACGTCTCTTTTCTGTATATGTCCTTTACGTGGCACGGTTCTTCCCTCCTTAATCATCAAAGACTTAATTCATCGGTACTCACAAGCTTACTCTGTGTTCGTGCGGTAATCTTATCACAAAATCCCAACACTTATAAATCAGCTTACTTTGTGGTACATGCAAAACTGCTTACGCTTATTTTGCTCCTTTCGGTCTTTTCGCACCGTATTTGGAACGGGCCTGTCTCCTGTTTGCGACTCCCGCCGTATCAAGCGTACCTCTGATCACATGGTATCTGGTACCCGGAAGGTCCTTCACCCTGCCGCCTCTTACGAGAACGACGCTATGCTCCTGCAGGTTGTGTCCTTCGCCCGGGATATAGCTCGTTACCTCGATCCCGTTGGAAAGACGTACTCTGGCGATCTTTCTCAAAGCGGAGTTCGGCTTCTTGGGCGTTGCGGTCTTAACAGCGGTGCAGACGCCTCTCTTCTGCGGAGAAGAAGTGTTGATCGCTTTCTTGCGCAGGGAGTTATACCCTCTCTGAAGCGCAGGCGCTGTAGACTTCTTGACGGAGGTCTGACGGCCTTTTCTGACTAACTGGTTAAATGTTGGCATTTTGTTTCACCTCTTTCATATGATAATGTAGTTCCGTTTCCTGTGCGCGCGCAAAAAATCCATTCAAATAGAACAATGCATTTACGTGCACACTATCATAGTATACGTGCTCGCAAATGCATTGTCAATCATTTTTTTCACGCTTATCCGGTTTTCAGCCGCTCAAAGGCCGCCTCGGGCTCTTCGCCCGTCTCCGGCTTCCTAGTCCTCTTCGCCCGTCTCTTCCTCCGCTTCAGCTTCCTCGCTTTCTTCGCCCGTCTCTTCCTCCGCTTCGGCTTCCTCGCTTTCTTCGTCCGGTTCTTCCCCGGCTTCGGCCTCTTCAACTTCTTCGTTCAGCTCTTCCTCCGCTTCGGCCTCTTCGACTTCTTCGTCCGGCTCTTCCTCGGCTTCAAACGCTTCGTCCCCGCCGCTTAGTTCTTCCTCGGCTTCGGCTTCCTCGCTTTCTTCGTCCGGCTCTTCCTCGGCTTCGACTGCCTCGGCCTCTTCGCTCAGTTCTTCTTCGGCTTCGGCTTCCTCGCCTTCTTCGTCCAGCTCTCCCTCGGCTTCAAACGTCTCTTCCTCTTCGTAGAACGTTTCGCCTTCCGCCGGTTCCTCGCCGTCGTACGCTTCTTCTTCCGAAAGCAGCTCCTCGTCGTCAAACTCCAGCGTATCGTTCAATTCGATATCCGTGCTCAGCTTGACATCGCGGTAACGCTTCATTCCCGTCCCGGCAGGGATCAGCTTGCCGATGATGATATTTTCCTTTAACCCGATCAGGTTGTCGATCTTTCCCTTGATCGCCGCCTCTGTCAGCACCTTCGTCGTCTCTTGGAAGGAGGCCGCCGATAAGAAGGAATTGGTCGCCAGCGCCGCTTTGGTGATCCCCAGCATCACCTGTTTCCCCTCCGCGGGCTCTTTCCCTTCGGCCTTTAATTTTTCATTGATCTCTTCATAATCGAGAACATCTACCAGCGTGCCCGGCAGGAAATCCGTATCCCCGCTGCTCTCGATCCGCGTCTTTTTCAGCATCTGGCGCACGATGACCTCGATATGCTTATCGCTGATGTCAACGCCCTGAAGACGGTAAACCCTTTGCACCTCGCGCAGCATATAATCCTGCACCGCGCGGATCCCCTTGATCTTCAACAGATCGTGCGGGTTCACGCTG
>CANQTG010000147.1 GCA_947626715.1 uncultured Lachnospiraceae bacterium
TCTGTCAGCAGATCCGCGAGTTTTCCGCCGTCCCCATCGTCATGCTGACGGCGAAGGGCGAGGATATGGATAAGATATTGGGACTGGAATACGGCGCGGACGATTACATCACCAAGCCCTTTAACATTTTGGAGGTCAAGGCGAGGATCAAGGCGATCATGCGCCGCACCTCCTCGCAGAAAAAGGAGGAGACGTCCCGCTCCGGGATCCTAGAGGCCGGCGATATGCGGATCGATCGGGATAACAGGCGCGTGACGATCGACGGCAGGGAGATCAATCTCACGGCGCGGGAATTTGAAGTGTTAGAGCTGCTGGTCTTAAATCCGGGCAAGGTGTACGGGCGCAGCCAGCTTTTAGAGCTGGTCTGGGGCAGCGATTATCCGGGCGACGTCAGGACGGTGGACGTGCATATCCGCCGCCTGCGGGAAAAGATAGAGTCCAATCCGAGCGAGCCTAAATATGTCCATACGAAATGGGGCGTCGGTTATTATTTTAAATACTAGCGGAGTTTGGCGATGTTTGCGAGAGCGAAAAAAATTCTCGGAAAGTTTAAGTTCCTGAGAAGTCTGAAGGCACGTCTTTTTCTTATCATTTTACTGGCGGGCATGATTCCGGCTACGGTGATACGCACCGCGATCCTGCAGAATTATGAGGATCAGGCGGTGGGCGTTCTGACGGCCGACGCGCAGAATCAGTTCAATATTCTGGCCAATCATCTGGCCAACACCGGATATCTGCACGATACCTCTTTGGAAGTGATCAATACGGAATTGGAGCAGTTCTCCAATCTCTATGACGGGCGCGTGCTGATCATCGATCAGAATTTCAGGGTGATCCGGGACACCTACGGGATCAGCGAAGGCAGGACCGTGGTCTCGGAGGAGGTGCTGCGCTGCTTTAAGGGCAGCAGTACGACCAATTACGACAGGCGCAACGGCTATATCGAGATCACGACGCCGATCAACAGCATAACGAACGGCCTGTCCGGTGAGGAGACGGAGAAGGAGGAGGAAAAGCTCTCCGACGGCGTGCTCCTTACCAGCGTTTCCACGGATTCCGTCACAACGACGCTGGAGATACTGGGCAGAAAATCCCTTATTATGGAGATGATCGTCCTGCTCTTTATCTTGGCGATCGCGGCCGCGATGGCAAAGATCCTTACAGCGCCCTTTGAGCGGGTGACGCAGGCGATCGGGGAGGCAAAGGCCGGATTTACGGACGAAAAAATCTCGGTAAACGATTATCTGGAAACGGAGCATATCATAGACGCCTTTAACCAGCTTTTGGGGCGGATGAAGGTGTTGGACGATTCCCGTCAGGAATTTGTCTCCAACGTCTCCCATGAGCTAAAGACCCCGCTGACTTCGATGAAGGTGCTGGCGGATTCGCTGATGGCGGAGGAAAATGCGCCGGTGGAGCTGTATCAGGAATTTATGACGGATATCGCGAACGAGATCGAGCGCGAGAACAAGATCATCGAAAACCTGCTTTCGCTTGTCCGCATGGACAAAAAGGCGTCGGATATGAACATCGAATCGGTTGACATCAACGCCCTGCTGGAGCTGATCCTAAAGCGTATGCGGCCGATCGCGAGAAGGCGGGGCGTGGAGATCATCTACGAGAGCATCCGTCCGGTATCGGCCGAGGTGGACGAGGTGAAGCTGACGCTGGCGCTGTCCAATCTGGTGGAGAACGCGATCAAATACAATAAGGAACAGGGCTGGGTCAGGGTGACGCTGGACGCGGACCACCAGTTCTTTTCGGTGGAGGTGGCGGACTCGGGCATTGGGATCCCCGAGGAGGCGCAGGAGCATATCTACGAGAGATTTTACCGCGTGGACAAGTCCCATTCCCGAGAGGTGGGCGGCACCGGTCTGGGGCTGGCGATCACAAGGAGCGCCGTCTTAATGCACAGGGGCTCGATCAGGGTGGAGAGCAGGGAAAATGAAGGGACGACCTTTACGGTCAGGATCCCGTTGATCTATCTGGTATAGCGGGAGGCGATGCGGCTTGAGAAAGTTACGGTATTTTTATCTGGCGCTGTTTGGTATGCTGCTGCTTTCCGGCTGCGCGGGCAGGAAGGAGAGCGGCGGCGGGCAGACGGTCAATGTCTATTATCTGAATAAAGAGGAAACCAAGATCAGCAGCGAAGCGCATGAGCTGACGGCGCAGGAGACGGGCGCGCAGATAGAGGAGCTTTTGCAGCTGATGGCGCAGCCGCCGGAGAATGCGGAAAATAAGGCGGTCATCAGCAGCTCGTTTACGGTGCTGGACGCGGTCAGCGAGGGCGAACAGCTCGTTTTGACCGTGGACGAGGGATACCGCACTCTGGGGGCGGTGACGGAGGTCTTGACACGGGCGGCGCTGGTGCGCACGCTGACGCAGATTAACGGGATCGATTATATCTCGATGAAGGTGCGCAGCGATCCTTTGACGGACCGCTCGGGCAATCCGATCGGGATCATGGAAGCCTCCATGTTTCTCGACAATGCCGGAGACGAGATCAACAGCTACGAGAAGGCGCGGCTGAAGCTGTATTTTACGGATGAAAGCGGGACGCGGCTGATCGAAACGAACCGGACGGTGGTATACAATACCAATATCTCGATGGAAAAGCTGGTCGTAGAACAGCTTATACAAGGGCCGAACAACGAGGACTTCTATCCGACCGTCAATCCGGAAACGAGGATCAATAACGTGACGGTAAAGGACGGGATATGTTATGTAAACTTAAATGAGAGCTTTTTAACGCAGACGACCAATGTGACCTCTGAGGTGACGATCTATTCGATCACCAATTCTCTGGTAGAGCTGCCCAACATCAATAAGGTGCAGATTTCGATCAACGGCGATACCGAGGGGACGTACCGGGAAACGATCCCGTTCTCGACCATATTTGAACGGAATCTGGAGCTGCTCCAGTAGGAGGCCGCGGACAGGAAAGAACGATTGATGAGACGATATACTTTAGCGAAGCTGTGCTGGGGGATACTGGCCCTGCTCTTTCTGGCTTTGCTGCTGCGGGGGACGCCTCCGTCCCCTCTGCCAAAGGGCGGGCGGCGGATCGCCGCTTCCGGCAGGGTAACGCAGATTGCGGAAAGGCGGACGCAGTACGGCGCCGCCGGCTTCACACTATCTTTAACCGCCGTTACGTTCTGTGACGGCGATCTCCCCATAGAATCTGTCAACACAAAAGAAAAAGAAGAAATTGAGGTAAGATATGCCAAAGGGGCGCTCTGCTATCTGGAGGAAGAGGAAGCGGGCGGCCTGCCCCGTATCGGGGAACGTATCGTGATCAGCGGCTGGGCGGAGGACTTTGAAGGGAAGAAAAATCCCGGCGGGTTTGACGCCGCCGCCTATTACCGGGCAAAGGGGCTTGCCTTTTGCGTCCGCGGCGCGAAGATACTGCGCCGGAGCGGAACGTACAGCGCCTTTGGACAGGGGGTTTTTGCGCTTTCGCGCTTTCTGGCCTCGGTTCTGGATACGGTCTGCGGGGAGGACGCGCCCGTTATGAAGGCCATGCTCTTAGGCGATAAGA
>CANQTG010000148.1 GCA_947626715.1 uncultured Lachnospiraceae bacterium
TTACCCGTCCCGGCGTATGACTGTATACATCCCAGATCGACGCGCCTCTTCCGTCCTCTGCCGCCGCGCCCTCGATCTGATAAGCGGCCGTAGCCGCGCCCCATAAAAATGTCTCTGAAAATCCCATAGCACCCTCCTTATTTACTCCGTATCCGGCTCCGCCATACCGCGGGCCCTACATCTCGGCGATCACTTCCACTTCCTTTGCCGCGCTGACCGGGACCAGATTGCCGACGATCTCCTTTCCGTCAACGGTCAGCCTGCGTATCCCCTTCTGCGCGTTATTCGGATTTTTGATCGTGATATGGTACACGGCGCCGCGGAATGTGCGCGAAACGCGGCATTCCTTGATCTGCGCGGGCAGGCAGGGATCGATCCGCAGCCCGTCTAAATCGGGGCGGATCCCCAGAATATACTGCGACGCGCTTACAAACGTCCATGCCGCCGTCCCCGTCAGCCAGCTGTTTTTTGCCTCGCCGTGCCGCGCCGCGTCCTTCCCGGCGATCATCTGCGAATATACGTACGGCTCCGTCCTATGGATATCGCTGATCTCTTCGATATAGGCCGGACAGATCTTCCGATAGGTCTCAAACGCCCGTTCTCCGTGCCCTAACACCGTTTCCGCCGCGGTGATCCACGGATTGTTGTGACAGAAGATCCCCGCGTTTTCCTTATAGCCGCAGGGGTACGAGCTGACCTCCCCCAGCTCCAGATGGTAATCCTTGTAGGGCGGCTGCAAAAGCACAATGCCATACCGGGTATCCAGCCGCTCCTCTACCGAAGCGAGCGCGCGCGCCGCATATCCTTCCTTTACGCCGATCTCTGCCAGAACGCAGAATCCCTGCGGTTCGATATAGATCTGCCCGTCCTCGCACTCCCGCGAGCCCACCTTATCTCCGTTTGCATCGTAGGCGCGTAAAAACCATTCTCCGTCCCAGCCGTATTCCAGCACGGCCCGGTACATCGCTTCGATCTCCCGCTCCGCCGACTGCGCCTCTTCCTCCATATGCAGGCGGCGGCACAGCTCCGCATACTCCCTGCCGTATTTTACGAACATGCCCGCGATAAATACCGATTCCGCCACAGGCCCCTCCGAAGGCCCCGTCGTCTGGAAGGATTCTCCCGGCTCACGGGAAAAGCAGTTCAAATTCAGGCAGTCATTCCAATCCGCGCGGCCGATGAGCGGCAGTCCGTGCGGCCCTAAATGTTCCGTGATATAATGGAACGAACGCCGCAAATGCTCCATCAGCGTCGTCGCCTTCGACAGATCGCCGTCGTACGGCGTCATCTCTTCCAAGATCCCCAGATCGCCAGTCTCCCTGATATAAGCCGCCGTTCCCGCGATCAGCCAGAGAGGATCGTCGTTAAATCCGCTGCCGATATCGGCGTTCCCCTTCTTCGTCAGCGGCTGGTACTGATGATATGCGCTCCCGTCCTCAAACTGCGTGGACGCGATATCTAGGATACGTTCCCGCGCCCTGTCGGGAATTAAATGGACAAACCCCAGCAGATCTTGACAGGAATCCCGAAATCCCATTCCCCGTCCGATCCCCGACTCATAATAGGACGCCGAACGCGACATATTAAACGTCACCATGCACTGGTACTGGTGCCAGATATTCAGCATCCGGTCAAAACGCGGATCTCCGGTCTTTGCGCTGAATTTATCCAGCAAAGCGTCCCAGTGCGCTTTTAACGCTTCCAGCGCCGCATCCGCCTTTTCCGCGCTGTCAAAACGCTCTAACATCGCATGGGCGCGCGCCTTATTGATGACGCCCGGGCTCTCCCACTTCTCCTCCTGCGGATTCTCCACATATCCCAGCACAAACACAAAGCTCTTTTCCTCGCCGGCTTTCAGCGTTACGTCGATCTGGTGCACGCCTACCGGCGACCAGCCGCTGGCCAGCGTGTTCTTCGTCCGTCCCTCTGCGACCGCCTGCGGCGCTTCAAAGCCGTTGTACGCGCCCAAAAACGCGTCTCTGTCCGTCTCAAAGCCGTCCGTCTTTACGTTGACCCCGTAAACCGCATAATGATTCCGCCTCTCCCGATATTCCGTTTTATGGTAAATGACCGAATCCTCGACCTCGACCTCCCCGATACTCAGATTTCTCTGGAAATTCGTCATATCGTCCATCGCGTTCCACAGGCAGAACTCCACAAACGAAAACAGCTTTAATTCCTTTGCCGCCCCGCTCTCGTTGCAGAGCGTGAGCTTATGGACCTCGCAATTATCGCCGATCGGGACAAAGGTGGTCAATTCAGCCTTTACGCCGTTCTTTTTCCCGGTAAAGACGCTGTATCCCAGCCCGTGCCTGCACTGATAAAGATCCAGCGGCGTCCTAGAGGGCTGCCAGCCCGGATTCCAGATCGTGCCGCCGTCATTGATATAATAATAATGGCCGCCCGTATCATAGGGCACATTGTTATACCGATACCTTGTCAGACGCAGGAGCTTTGCATCCTTATAAAAGCTGTAACCGCCGCAGGTATTGGAAACGATCGAAAAAAAATCCTCGCATCCCAGATAATTAATCCACGGCAGCGGCGTTTTGGGCTCGGTAATGACGTATTCCCTCTTCTCGTCGTCAAAATATCCGTATTTCATGTTCCCATTCTCCTTTTCCTCATTTTCGGCTTTCGTCCAGATTCCGCTATCTATTTTAATTTACTAGACAAGAAGGGTAAAAGCAAGCCCTTTTTCAATCTCCCGCCTCCCCGCCCTGCGGCGTCGGTCTGGATATTATTGCCCATTGCCCCTCCTTTAAAATAAAAAAGGCAAAAAGCGTTTTGACTTTCCGCTTTTCTGCCTTTTGATCTGTTAAATGCTATAAAATTTTTGTTTTCGCTTTTTCTTTCTCTTTTGGAGAAGGAATCGTTGGTTATGCTAACTGCATGACCTCGGCTTCAATTTCTTTTAATTCCTCCATTGATAATGCAGAAACATAACGTGCAATCTTTTCAAGAGAAAGTTCTCCGTCTTTAATCATTTTTTCGGCTGCCTTTCTTTCCGTTTCTTTTTCAATATCCTTCGCATAAGTCCTTAGAATCTGTTCCTCATCAAATAAACTCATCATAATCGTTACTACCTCCATTTTTGATCTGTTAAATGTCATAAAATTTTTGTTGTATGTATGTGAAAAGTGTGGTATAGTGTTATCAGAAAAGGAAAGTACCCACTCCAAAGTGGAGACTCCCAACAGAACAGATGTCCTTACGGACACCGCCTATCCTGTGGACCAGACAGGATAGGCATTTTTATTTTCGCTTTTTCTTTCTCTTTTGGAGAAAGGCAAGCAACGCCACAATCAGGCTAC
>CANQTG010000149.1 GCA_947626715.1 uncultured Lachnospiraceae bacterium
CTGCTGCTGTTTTTCCTGAGCCGTTTTTTGATCCAAGAGGCCGTTTATCCGGTAGAGACGGCAATGAAAAGTCAAAGAGAGTTTCTTGCATCCGCTTCGCACGAATTAAAAGCTCCTTTGGCGGTCATTCAGGCAAATGCGGAAACATTAAACTTTGAGGAAGAGGATAGCAAGTCCGCGCAGAAACAAAAAATTATCCTAAGCGAATGCGGCCGTATGTCCGATCTGGTACGCTCTCTGCTTTCATTGGCTGCGAGCGATACGGGACATTGGACGATGTGCATAAAAGAAACTGACGTTGATACGCTTCTGATCGAATGCTGGGAGGAATACCGCCAGCAGGCCCAAGAGAAAATGATCCGTTTTACTCTGGATATCGAGGATGAATATCCCCCGCTGCCCTGCGACCGGGAACGTATCAAGCAGGCTCTCGGGATCCTGCTTGACAACGCGCTCTCTTATTCCCCTCCCGGTTCAGCGATCAGGGCGGGAGCTAAGACAGCGGATCGATCCGTTCTCTTTTATGTGAAAGACCACGGCCCCGGGATCGCGGAAGTGGAAAAAAAGAAGGTATTCCAGCGGTTTTACTCTGGGGATCCTGCTAGGACAGACAAACATCATTACGGCTTGGGACTGAGCATAGCGTTAGAGATCGTAACGCTCCATCGCGGTACGATCTCCATAAAGGACACGCCGGGCGGAGGCTGTACCGTTATCATTCGGATACCGATCCCGAGGACTTTTGATTGAAAGCTGGAAGGCCGCCTTTTTAACAGGCGGGGGAGCTTCACCCAGTTTTCCCTGCTCCAACGGTCATTCCGCTCTTGAGGACAGCCCGCGCTCAACGTTCATTTTGCCCCCCCCTTGCAGACAACCTCTCACCGCTCTCATCGGTCATTCTGCTCTTGCAAACAGCCTGCGTTTCCTCTCGATCATCTCATCGATCCTCTCGATATACTGCGCCGCTTCCTTCACATTCTCGCACCGCTCGATCAGGATATTTTCACGGCCGCCCTCCGACGCCCTTTTCGTGACTTTCTTCGTAATGCTCCCGGCCCCTAACGCCACGATACTCTGCACTTCCTCCATGATCAGAACATTATACAGGCCATAGCGGCCTTCTGTGGCATACCCGATATTTTCAAAATTACCGGAAATATTCTTCTGGCGGTAGAGATAATAGGGCTTCATGTCCATCTGCGCCGCGGCCCGCGCCATGATCCGCATCATCGTATCCGCCGTCGTATCCGCGCCCCGAAGCATATCGTATCCGTTTTCTAAGATCCATTCGTTTAAACGGGAGCCCTTTTTGATCGCAAGGCAGTGCACGGTCAGACTGTCCGGCTTTAGGCGGCAGACGGCCCGCGCCGTATGCTCTGCTTCCTCCCTGCCCTCTCCCGGCAGCCCCAGTATCAGATCCATATTGATATTGGAAAACCCGCATTCCCTTGCCAGATAAAAGGCTTCCTCCACCTGCTCCACCGTATGCTGCCTGCCGATCAGGCGCAGCGTTTTTAAGTTCATCGTCTGCGGATTGACGGAAATCCGGCTGACGCCGTATTTTCGCATGATCTCCAGCTTTCCGCGCGTGATACTGTCCGCTCTCCCCGCCTCGACCGTAAACTCCCGCACCTGCGTCATGCAAAATGAAGCGCATATCTTTGCAAGGAGCCGCTCTAGCTCGCCCTCCGTAAGCGTTGTCGGCGTGCCGCCGCCGATATAGATACTCTCCGGCGCGTTTCCGGCAAACGCCCGCGCGGTATCGTCGATCTCCGCCTCCAGCGCGGTCAGGTAATCCTCGATACGCTCCTTCCACAGCGCGAGCGGATAAGAAGGGAAGGAACAGTACAGGCATGTCGTGGGACAGAAGGGGATCCCGATATACAGACTCCACCCCGCCGCATGATCCCGCCCCGCGAGAATCTCTCTCTCTCGCTTTGCGATCTCAATGCTCAGCCTGCTCTTTTCATCTCCGGCATAATAATATTCCTGCATATGCGTCAGGATCGCTTTCTCCGTCCAGCCTGCCTCCAGCAGGCCCATCGCGATCTTGGTCGGCCGGATACCCGTCAGCGTCCCCCACGGAAGCGTTTTTCCCGTATAGGCAGACAGCAGCCGGTACAGAAGGCGTTTTATGATATTTCGAAGCCGGCTCTTTTCCTGATCCGCGCTTAGCGGCGGCGTCTCCGCCCGCCTTACAACCTCCGTCTGTCCCTCGGTTTCTGCCCGCCCCACGTTTTCCGCCTGCCTCATAACCGTTTTCCACAGGCCGCCCCCGCCGCATTCAGAAAGGAGCAGCGTTACCTCCTCGCTGCTCCTTAAAATCCTGATCATCGGCAGATCCTCATCGGAAACGATATCCTTCGTCCCCTCTAAAAACACCTTAACCTCAGACTGCGGGTAAAAGGCTTTGACCAGAGAATGGATATCATACTCAAATCCCGCTTTATCTAATATTACCGCTATCATCCATTTCCTTTCCCGTTCCCAAGCAGGAAAAACGCCGTGCTTTTTCTATGCGCAGAACGGATTGTATTTTTTCTCGTGCCCGATCTGCGTCGCTTCCCCGTGTCCCGGGTATACCCGCGTTTCATCCGGCAGGACAAACAGCTTTTCCCGAATGGAGCGCACCAGCGCCCCCATATCTCCCGTCGGCAGATCCGTCCTGCCTACGGATTCCGCGAACAGCGTATCGCCGCTGAGCAGGATCCCGCTTTCCTCAAAATAAAAGCAGCAGCTCCCCGCGGTATGTCCCGGCGTGGCGATCAGACGGCAGCTCATATCCGAGATCGTGATCGTATCCCTGTCCCTTACGTAAACGTCCGCCGATACGCTGCACGCACGCCCCGCCGCGGCGGAAACGTTCAGCTTCTCATCTTCTAGGAGCCCGCGCTCGCCTTCATAGGCATAGACCGGCGCGCCGCTTTTCCTTCGCAGCTCTTCCATCCCCCAGATATGGTCAAAATGCCCGTGCGTCAGCAGAATGCCCGCCACGCGAAAGCCCCGTTCCTGCAAGGCGTTATAGATATAGTCCCCTCTGTCCGCCGGATCGATGAAGATGACCTCTTCCTTTCCGTCCTGATACATAAAATAACAATTTGTCTGACACATGCCCATCATCAGACGCCCTATCTTGATCTCTGCCATATCAGCCCGTCGTCCTTTCGATATCGATCACGCTTTCGATTGTCCTGACCTTATCAATGATCCGC
>CANQTG010000150.1 GCA_947626715.1 uncultured Lachnospiraceae bacterium
CCCGCTAGTCCGTATGTTTTTAAGGCATACCGCAGCTTTCCCTGCGCATATCCGCCGATTATCAGCTTCATTCTCTTATTCCTTTCGCTTTTCCCGATCCGTTTACCGACACGACAGGACATTCAGGACGGCGGCGGATACCGCTATGCAGGCTTCGCAGAGCGTCACAAAATATCCCGCCGTATCCCCCGTGATCCCGCCCAGCTCTTTTTTACAGCGAAGGTAGTAATAACAAAAAGAGCCAAACGCGGCGGCTGCCGCTATGCTCCCGCCGCACGGGGACTGCCAGAGCATAAATCCGACGCAGAGAAGCGTCTGCAGATACAGCGCGCCCTTTACGCGCCTCTTATCGGCTCCGTCCGCGAAGGTATAGAGCAGTCCTTCCTTTTTCGCGCCCCGAAAGGAAACGACGCCGATCCCGCTCAGGCACCGCGCCAGAAAAAATCCCGCGCAAAAGACCGCCAGCAGGCTTTTCTCCTCGATCTGCGACACGGCTCCCAGATAAATAAGGCCGTATGCCGCCAGCATGATGACCGAAAAGCCCCCGATATGGGGATCCGACATGATCTCCAGCTTTTTCTCCCGTACCTGCCACGAGCAGAACGCGTCCGCCGTATCCAGAAAGCCGTCCATATGGATCCCTCCGGTCACAAGCAGAGGGATCGCCGCTGCGACAGCCGCGCGGCAGAGCGTCCCTATCCCGTATCTGCCGCACAGCCAGACCCAAAGGTAGATAAGGCCGCCTATGACGGCGCCGATCCACGGGAAAAAGCACAGCGGATATCTCATATCCTCTTCCTTCCATGCGAACTGCGGCATCGGAAGTCTCGAATACATGGAAAACGAAATCGCAAACGCCCTGATCAGCCGCATATCAGTCCCCTTCCTTTATCACGACCGGTATCCCGGCGACGACCTCCACTACCCGGTCGGCCATTGCCGCAAGCCTTTCGTTGACCGCCCCTAACGCCTCCAGATACCGTATCGTGCTTTCCGCATAGTTCCCGCCGTCCTCAAACACGTTATTGGATACGATCACGAGCCGCGCCGCCGACCGGCCGAGCGTTTCCAGATCCCGGACGATCTTGTCCGCCGTCTCTCTGGCAGGCCGCTCGCCGTCTGCGCAAAACATCTCATTGGCGGTCAGATTGGACAGGCATTCCAGTAAGACGGTTTTCTCTGCCGCGTCCCAGATATCCGCCGCCCTCCAGATATCCGTCGGCAGCTCTATCGTGGCAAAGCCCTTCCCGCTTCTCTGCCTTCTGTGCTTTTCCACCCGCCTGCGCCCTTCCTCGTCGGATACGCGCATGGTGGCAAGATAATATCTCTTCCCGCCGCCGGAAATCCTGACCGTATATTCCTCCGCGTAGGCGGACTTCCCGCTCCCGCTTCCTCCGACGATCAATGTCAGCATTTTACTGATACCTCTTATATTGGTCGATCTCAATATCCGAAAACGTCGTTTTCTCCTCGTAAATGCGCAGCGCCAGATCGAGCAGCGACAACATCATGACCGCTCCCGTTCCCTCGCCCAGCGCCATTTGCGCGTCGATGACCGGCTCTATTTCCAGCTCCCGCATCAGCATTTCTACCGCCGGTTCCTTTCCCTTGTGGGAAGGAAGCAGATACGCCTTCGTGCCCGGCGCAAGACGCTCCGCTAAAAGCGCCGCCGTCATACTGATCAGCCCGTCGAGTACGACCGGCACATGGAACAGCGCGCCGCCGATACAGACGCCCGCAAGTCCCGCGATATCCAGCCCGCCGACCGCCGAGAGGATCAAAAGCGCATCCGCGCGTTCCAGCTCATACTTTGTAAGCGCCTCCGCGATCACCTGACGCTTGCGCAGCAGTCCGGCGTCGCTCAGCCCGGCTCCCCTTCCCGTCACCAGCGCGGGATCGCAGCCCAGCAGAGCCGCGGCGACCGCGCTGCTGGTCGTCGTATTCCCGATCCCCAGCTCTCCGGTCGCTAGGATCCGGTATCCCGCCCGTCTGCAGGTATCCGCCATCTCGATTCCGGCCGCGACCGCACGCACCGCCTCTTCCTCCGTCATGGCATGTCCTCTCCTGAAATTTCCGGTGCCGCGCCGTATCTTTTTATCGAGCACGCCCTCTATCGGCTCCGCGCTGTTGATCCCGATATCCACCGGGATCGTGTCCGCGCCGATCGCCCGGGCCATTCTGCATACCGAGGACTGCTTCTTCGCCATTGATTTTGCGACCGCGAGCGTTACCTCCTGACCGGACTGGCTGACCCCCTCCTCCACGATACCGTTATCCGCGCAAAAGATCAGCACCGCTTTCTTGGAAAGATCGATCTCCTCCCGCCCGGTGATCGCCCCGATCTGCGCGATCAGCTTCTCAAACCTCCCCATTCCGTCTAGGGGCTTTGCGACCGCGTCCCAGTTCTCGAGCACCCGCCGTCTCATCTCCTCATCCGGCGCGCTGATTTTCAGTTGTTTCAGCTCCTCTCTGGAAAAGCTATTCCAAACGGGCCTGCCTGAGTATTCCATAGATTCCCTCCATATCCAAATGCGCTCTCATAATATCCGCCAGCTTATCATACTGCGTTTCCTTAAATTCCCGATAATCCAGAAGGCCGCCGTCCTTTAGGCGTATCCCCTTTTTCGCCGCCAGCGTCTCCAGCAGGGCCGCCGCCATTTCCTTTTGATCGAACAGCCCGTGCACATAGGAGCCGTAGACATTCGGGTTTTCGCCGCTTGCCACGATAAGCCCGCGGGTCTTTCCGCCGCGCCCCCTGCCGCCTGCAAATTCCGTCCGGCCCATATGGATCTCATATCCGTAAAAGGGAAGCCCCGAGAGAGAAGCCAGACTCCCTCCCAGCCCATTGACGCTCCCTCTGACCTGCCGGCGCTCCTTTGCCTTCGTCAGTATCGTCGATACCGGCAGCAGCTCCAGCCCCCGCAGCGTCCCGCCCTCTTCCACGCCGTCAGGGTCCGATATCCGCTCTCCCAACATCTGATACCCGCCGCAGATCCCAAACACCGGGATCTCTTTTGAGAGCCTTTTGACCGCCCCTTCTAGTCCGCTCTGGCGCAGCCATTTCAGATCGCCCATCGTATTTTTGCTCCCGGGCAGAAAGATCAGATCGGGACGGCGCAGCTCTCCGGGCGACGCCACATACCGCACCGATACCTCCGGTATCTGCTCA
>CANQTG010000151.1 GCA_947626715.1 uncultured Lachnospiraceae bacterium
CTATTCTTGTGCCCGCTTTTATGCGGGCATTTTTATTATAGATTCCTCCGGCAGGAGGAATTTCCTATTATATAAAATACTGCTGTAAGATGAACCTGTCATCTTACAACAGCTTTTCTTCCTTTTCATTCAGACGGCTTCCCGTTTCATTCCTGCGTCCCGTTCGCAAGGGCGCAGAGCTCGTCTAACATCTCTGCGAGCCCGCTTTCCATATTTTCATCGGAAAACTGGCAGGTTCCCACTTTTTTATGGCCGCCGCCGCCATATTTGAGCATCAGGCTGCCCACATTCACCTCGCTGGTACGGTTCAGTATGCTGTAGCCGACCGCCGCGGAACACCCTGCGCCTCCCTTGCCGCTGACGATCCACGCGGAGATATTCTGCTCGGGATACATACTGTAGATCATAAAACGGTTGCCCGTATAGATCGGATCGACCCCGCGCAGATCGGAAATGATCACATTGCCCCTGATCTGGGTATGCGCCTTTACCATTTCCTTAAATTTCTGCGTCTGATCGTAATACATCTCGATCCGCTCTTTGATATCCGGCATACTCAGGATCTCGTCCGTCGTCATGGTACGGCAGGCGTCGATCAGCTTTTCCATCAGCTGGTAATTGGAAATCGTAAAATTGCGGAAACGCCCAAGCCCCGTGCGGGGATCCATCAGAAAGCCGATCAGGATCCAGCCCTTAGGATTCTGCACCTCGTCGATGGTCAGATTGCCAGAATCCACCTTGTCAACGGCTTCCATCATCTCGCCAAACTGCGGGAAACGCTCCTTTCCGCCATAGTACTCGTAAATGATCCTCGCGCACGACGGCGTGATACGGCTCTCTCCCTTATATCTGCCCGCAAGCTGCAGCCTTTCATATTCGCTGGAATGATGGTCAAACCAGAGTCCGCAGCCCTCCACAAAAGGGACATTGGCAAGGCAGTCGTTTTCGCCGACCTCGATCAATCCATCCTGAAGATCCTTCGGGTGCGCAAACTTCCAGCTGTCTATGATACCCGCTTCCTTCAGTAAAGCGCCGCACGCAAGTCCATCAAAATCCGAACGTGTAACCAACCTCATACATAAACTCCTTTTCTCCAATAGTCCATAGGTACTTAACTTTTTTCATTATAGCCAATCCGCGCGTTTTTTTCAATCTCAAGTTTTAAAATCCGCCGTCAGAGCGTGCGGTACAGATTTTCCAGAATATCTACGCACCGTTCGATCCCCAGCTTCCCGCGATCCAGCGCGATATCATAGTTATTGATATCTCCCCACTTATATTCCGTATAATAATTGTAGTATACGCTGCGCTGCTTATCCGTCTTGCGCATCAGAGCCGCCGCTTCCTCGCGGGAAAGATTATAGTGCCTGCACACGACCTCCAGCTTTGTCTCCATATCGGCATGGACATATACGCTCAGCATCCTCGGATTCTCCCGAAGGATATAGTCCGCCCCTCTGCCTATGAGGATACAGGGGCCCTGATTAGCCAGATCCTTGATGATCTCCGCCTGCAGGCTGAACAGTTCCTCGTTCATCGGCACCCGCTTCATCTGATATTCCAATCCGATCTCCATTGGAAATTCGTACCATTTGCGGCTGACTCGCTTTTCGTCCACCTTCAGAAGCGAAACATAATCCGATTCACTCCTTTGCGACGCCATCTCGATCAGCGCCATGTCATAATAAGGGATCTGCAGCCTGTCGGAGAGGAGCTTGCCTATCTTCCTGCCTCCGCTCCCAAACTGTCTGCTGATCACGATTACCTGATTGCTCATATGTATCCGCTCCTTTCCCTTTTTTACATGATACCACTTTTTACGGTTCCCGAACAGTCCGCCCGGCCTTTTTCCCGCAATTTTTTTAAGCGGCTCCCGCCTGACCGCTCTGCTTCATTCTCCGAAAGACCGAGCCGCTTGATCTTAAAGAGCGCGGACCTCGTACCGCCGTTACAGCAGGCGATCATAAAAATCTCTCCTATTTTCAAGCCGTTTATTCTACTTTCCCGTCGAGGAACGCCTCAAACCACTCTAAGAAGTCCCCGCCGTTTTGGCAGGGAGCGATCCCGACGTCGGTCATTTCCCAGACCTCGCCCTTTGCGCCGCCGCAGACGATCAGCCGATAAGAACGCCCGTCCCCCGCGTCTGCGAGCTGGAGCTGTCCGTTTTGGAGCGCGGATTCTATGCGCGCTTTATTTGCCTTTTTGTCCTCCTCCCATACCCATGCCTCACGAAAATGGAACCGTTTCGTCACATGCTGAGGATCAAATACCGCCTGCTCTAAGGGAGTGATCGCATTTTCTCCCTCCAGCCCGTCGCCGATCTGCGTGAGAAACGCTTTATATTCCCGCGGCAGCTTCACGCCGTAGCGCTCCTCAAAGGCTTTTACCTGCGTGCGCTTTAAGCAGGGGTTTAGCGAAATGCCCATTTCTTTGGCTTTTTCTTTTAACTGCAGGGCTTTCTTCTTAATCTCCGCCGCCGTCTTTTTGTCTGTCCCGATCCCTCGTTTTTTGCGCTCGATCAGGATGATTTTTTCGCGGCCGCAAAAGGCGGACAGATCCGTGACATTCGTTTTTAATAAATTGAGGTCGTTCAGCTTTGGGAGTCCGGCCAGACAGCCGACGTCCTCCACCGGCGTCGCATACAGCCAGATCATCTCAAGCGTAGGAATCTTGGCTAAAGGAGAAACGTCCGTTACTTTGCTGCCGCTCAGCGTGATCTCCCGCAGCTTTGGCAAATGCGCCAATGGGGACAGATCGGTCACAGCGGTATCGTTTGCGTTCAGTTTCTCTAAATTTTTGCAGGAGGATAGAGGCGACAGGTCGCTCAGATTTGGATTTTTATCAATACTTAAAATACTTAGCGCCGGCAGAGTCCCAAGCGGCGGAAGCTCCTCCATTTCCATATAGGATAAGGACAAGTGTTTCAGATTCGGCAGCCCGTTCAATTTGGGAATGCCAATCCTGCCGCCATGTAAGTGAAGGAACATCAAATTGTCAAGCGATCTAAAGTCACAGGGCTCTATCTCAACCGTATTTCCGTACACAGATATTTCATTCAGCTTATGAAGCGCGCACAGTGGCGACAAATCGGAAATCGCGCAATTATCCAGTGAAATTTCCTCCAAATCTTTTAAACGTGACAGCGGCGAAATATCCACAAGCG
>CANQTG010000152.1 GCA_947626715.1 uncultured Lachnospiraceae bacterium
ACAGGATTTTTGGATCTATCGGACTATGGCGAGAAATATCGGTATTCTGCCAATGTCGGAATTATGGATATTATAGACGCACTCAGATGGATTCAGGATAATATTGAAGCCTTCGGCGGCGACCCGCGGAATGTAACTGTTTTTGGGCCGTCAGGCGGCGGAGCGAAGGTGCTGGCGCTGATGGGTACTCCCTATGCAAAAGGACTGTTTCAGAAGGGAATCATTCAGAGCGGCGCTACACCGACGGTAGGCGAAACCTTCCACTCTCTGGAAGTGAGTAAGCGCTTGACGGAGCTTGTTCTTGAAAAATTGAATATTTCGAAAGATAACATTGAAGAAATACAATCTATACCGTATTCAGAACTTTCGGCAGCCGGGGATGCGGCTCTTGCCCAGGCAGCGCAGGAATATCAGATCGCGGCGGCATTGGCCGAAGGATACGGCACGGAATGGGAGCCTGTCATTGAGGGTGACTTCTTCCCCACGGAAGTGCTGACCGGGGACGGCGGCTTCGCGGAATCCGGGAAAGATATTCCTCTTTTGATCGGAAGCAATCTGAACGAATGGACAACCTTTAATTTCGGCAGTGCTAATACCGAAGATACTGTCAGCGTGGAACTGGCGGCAGCGTTTGCAGCGGCATATCCGGGCAAGCCGGAATCGGAAGCCGCCCATGTGGATACGCTCATCCGGCCTTCCATCCGCAGGATCATGGTGCAGAAAGCAAATCAGGGAGGCGCTCCGGTCTATGGATACGTATTTACCTATGAGGGAGCAGGGAGCTCCTACCACGGCGCAGAGCTTCCGCTGATCTTCCGAAACGACGGAATGTTCGGATCCGGCGGTTCGGAAGAAATGAAAGACACTATGGCGGATTTGTGGGTAAGCTTTGCGCGAAACGGTGTGCCTTCGGCAGACAGTGTTCCGAAATGGGAGCCCTTTACACGCGACAGCGGCGCAACCATGATTCTTGATGAAACTTCTTATATGGCCTATCGCCATGATGAGGAATTGATGAAGATTTTGGCGCCGGAGTATGACGATTGATGAATGGGAGGGAATTTTCCTATGAAAAAAAACAGATGGACAGCAATACTTTTGCTTATAGCTGCGGCAAGTATGATAACGGCTTTTGAAAACGGAGACGCGGCTGCTAAAACAAGCGCGGCTGCCGAAGCAAGCGCGGTTTCAGAGACAAGCGTGCCTGCCGAAGCTGCGACGGGAGCAGGCACGGCCTTATCTGCGCAGACTGGCGTCGGTGCAGATAGGGAGGGCGTCCTGTCTATCGCGGAGCAGGGGATGTTTTCCGCGGGCGGTACGGTGATCCGGTCGGACGGAACCTTTGACGTATCCAATTATTATACGTCGCGGGAAGGTTCTACCTCACATGTGGATCACGCAAATGTGCTTTATCAGATCCCGGCACAGGAGTCCGGCCTTCCGATGGTATTCCTGCATGGATACGGCCAGTCCCGGATGGGCTGGATGACGACGCCGGACGGGCGGGAAGGATGGTCGGATCTGTTCCTGAGAAAAGGCCATAGCGTGTTTCTGATCGACCAGCCGAGACGCGGGGAGGCCGGACAGACCTCTGTTGCGGGAACCATCAGCACGGAGCCGTCCGATCAGACATGGTACACCCAGTTTCGGATCGGAACCTATGTTGACGGCGCTTTTACTTATAATGAGAACTCGCAGTTTCCCCGGGGAGAAGCGGTATTGGATCAATTTTTCCGGCAGATGACGCCGGATACGGGGATGGATTCGGCAAACGGCGATCAGAACATTGACAACACGGTCGTCGCGCAGGCGGCTGCGGCTGCCGTTGATAAGGTTTATGAAAAGACCGGAAAGGATTCGATCCTCGTTACCCATTCACAGGGCGGCATTCCCGGCTGGGACACTGTACTATATACGGATCATATCGCGGCGATCATAGCGATCGAACCGGGAATGGCTCCCATGCCGGACAGTGAAGCTTATCAATCTCTTGTAAAGAAAAAGATTCCGATCGCTTTTTATTATGGAGATTATATCGGGGAGGAGTATACGAATGTTCCGGCAGCCGGTATGTGGGCCATGATGAAATCTTCAGCGGATGTATTTGAAGAAGCATATACGGCGGCAGGAGGCGTCTGCACGGTAGTGAGCCTGCCGGATGAAGGGATCTACGGAAACGACCATATGATGTTTCAGGATCTTAATAATGATGTAATTGCGGATCATATTGAGAATTGGATCAGAGGAAATGTAAAATAAAAGCGGCCGTTTGGCGCGGTCAATGTTACGATCCAAATACGACTTGACAGGAGGTTTTCCATTATGAATACATTTACCTACCGCTATCCCGTAACGGTTTATTTTGGAGAAAAAGCGGCTGAAAAGAATCTGCCGGCGGAGCTTGCGAAAGCGGGAAAAAACGTGCTGCTTGCCTACGGCGGCGGTTCGATCAAAAAGAACGGGATCTATGAGGAACTGATGAGGCTTCTTACCGACGCCGGAAAGAATGTCACGGAATTTTCCGGTATCATGTCAAATCCTACCTATGCTAAGGTGCAGGAGGGCGCGCGGCTCGCCCGTGAGAACCGGATCGACTTTATCCTCGCCGTGGGCGGCGGCAGCGTCATCGACTGCTGCAAGGTCATATCTGCGCAGGCAAAGACGGACGAGGATCTGTGGGAACTCGAAACCGTAAAGCACGGCGGCCCCGCTGCGTTTCTTCCGATGGGCGCTGTGGTGACGGCGTTCGGCACCGGCGCGGAAATGAATAACGGCGCGGTCATCACGAACGAGGAAAAGAAGGTCAAAGGCCCGCTGTGGGGCGCGTTTTATGATTTTGCGATCCTCGATCCGGTCTACACGATGACCATGCCGATGAAACAGGTCGTTTCCGGGGCATTTGATGCGCTGTCCCACTGTATGGAAACCTATATGGGATCTCCGCGGGAAACGAATCTCTCCGACGAGATTAACGAAGCCTGCCAGAGAAATATTATCCGCAATCTGCGGGCAACGTTACAGGATCCGCAGGACGTCAGGGCAAGAAGCGAGCTGGTTTGGGCGGCGGCGATGGGTGAAAACGGGATCTTAAAGATCGGAAAAGTCACGGACTTTCAGGCGCATATGTTAGAACATCA
>CANQTG010000153.1 GCA_947626715.1 uncultured Lachnospiraceae bacterium
CTTTGACTTTTCATTGCCGTCTCTACCGGATAAACGGCCTCTTGGATCAAAAAACGGCTCAGGAAAAACAGCAGCAGGAAGACGACGGCCCAGACGGTCAGATACCAGCCGCAATTTTTTACCAAAACGGTTTGGAAGGTCGAACGGGGAAAGGCCAGAGCCATCTCGCAGGGAACGCCGTCCCTAGAAAAGGAGCCGTATAGTCCGTAGAACGCTTTTTTGCCGTCGTAAAAGGTGCAGACGGCCCGGGAAGCGGACTCCGCCTTCGCGCTATCCGGCGCAATCTCCTCCCGAAAGAGAAGATCTTTTCCGGCGCTTATCTGAGCGCGTATCCGGTTGACCGAAAGACCGGTATCTTTAGGATTCGATTGCTGGCAGATGCCGTCGGAAATAAAAAAGAATCCATTCAGCTTATCGCAGTATTCCGACAGATTCAGGCTTGAGATATCCTTTGTCTGCCGCGCCAGTTCCATGATACTGTCAGCCGTATTTTCCATGTAAGCGATCTCATAGCTCTGTATCCGTTTGACCGTGCCGTTTATCGTCAGGCACATAGCCGCCGTAAAGATCGGCAGCGTAACGGACAGGAACAGCAGCGTGAGCCTTTTGCGTAATCTTTCTATCATTCCCATTCCCTGAAACAAAATCCCGCTCCGTATATCGTCTTGATCTCTGCTCTGCATTTTAATTCCCGCAGACGTTTCCGTAAAAAATGGATATAGTTGTCAACGTTGCCGTCTTCTATCTCGGTGTTCTCTCCCCATACCCGCCAGATCAGCTCGCCGCGGCTGTGGGTCTTATCCGGTTTTTCCATAAAGACCGCGATCAGGTCGGTCTCCTTTTGCGTCAAGTTCACAAAACGGCCGCCGCAGGATAATCTTCTGCGTTCCCGCTCCAGCGTCAGATCATATGCAGTAAGGATCTGATTATCCGTAAGGGAAGGCGGCCTGCGCGTCAGCGCCCTGATCCTGGCGAGCAGTTCTTTTATATGGAACGGCTTTACCAGATAGTCGTCCGCCCCGCAGTCCAGTCCGTCGATCTTATCCTCCAGCCCGCCAAGCCCGGTCAGGAGCATGACCGGTACGGCGATATGCTTTTGGCGTATGGCTTTTAAGATCGTTAATCCGTCAACGATCGGCAGCATTCTGTCAAGCAGCACGATATCATAATCATAGGTGGAATGTAAGGCGTAAGCAAGCGCCTCCTCCCCGTCATAACAGCAGTCCGTAAGATATCCTTCCTTCTGCAGCGACTCCGCTATAACGGCGGATAATTGCCGGTCGTCTTCTGCAAACAGTATCCGCATAGCGCCCTCCTGAAAAAGAGATATGTTTCATATCAGACGGGAGACGGCTCCCAATCCCCATCTGCGATATGCTCCGCAAGGGATGCGCAGAGACTTGGATAAAAATCAGAAAATGTCTGCGAAAGCAGACCCAAATCGCGCGCCAAGACTTGCAGGTGAGTCCTAAATATTATGATAACAGACAAATTTCTAAAAATCCTTTAAGAAAAAGCAAATATTTCGTTATGATTTAGATGACTTTCCAAAGTTTCAGACCGTATCATCTGTTTCAATCAATCAAATAAGGAGGCGTTTTTTATGAAACACAAAAAAATCTTAGTTCTCGCAGCGATGGCGCTGGTCTTTGCCTGTGCGGGGTGCGGTCGGCAAGCGCAACAGGCGAAAAAAGAGGCTTCCGATCCCCTGCCTCAGACGCAGGACACGGTATCAGATGAGCGGGAGCAGGAGGCCGTTCCCAGTGAAGCGGATCCGGCGGCTTTGGACGATCAGGACAAAGAAAGCGGCGTATCGGAAGCGGCGGACGGCGAAAATCCGCCGGATGGAGACGGGCTTTTTGAGCTTGGCGATCTAAGCGGCACCGTCACAGCGTTTTCCGAGACGGGCTGCACGCTTTCCCCTTCCATAGAAGGCGGCGAAGGGGAGATACATCAAGCCGCTCCCGGATATGAGGATATCCTTGTATCCGTCGTGTATGATCCTGATTGTACCTTCCAGACCGCCGATGTGGATCTCAAGACGGGGTCGGTCGCATATGAGCCCGCCGCGGCAGCGGACGTCAAAGAGCAGGCTTCCCTGATCGCCTGTGGGGAATATGACGAAAACGACGTTTTTCATGCCAGCCGTATCTTTCTCTATATCATAGAGGGACTATGAGGACGTATGCATTTTCCTTTTTGGCAGCGTGAGCGCGTGGACTTGCGTCTGACAGAGGCGTGGGTTTATGTCCGTCAGCAGCATGGGCTTATGTCCGGCAATGGCATGAGTTTGCATTTGGCAGCAGCGTGAGCTTATATTTGGCAATGGCGTGGGTTTATGTCTGCCAGCAGGGTGAGCTTGCGCCCGGAAACATTGTGAGCTTGTGTCCGGCCGCGGCATGGGCTTGTGTCTGGCATAGGTGTGTGCTTATGTCCGGTAACGGCGCGTGGAAGAGATGGGGCCGCCGCATGAAAGCGGCGGCTCGCGCGCTATGGAAGGTCAAAATCCCATCATCAGAAAAGCGATCAACTGGTCTCTGCGGACGGCCTCCGCGGAGCCTTTGACTTTGGCGGAAAGGCTGACGAGCTCCGTTTGATTGGCGGCTGCGCGCATGAGCTTTTCCTGAAAGTCCTTCTCTTCCCGCTCCGCTCTTTTGGAACGTCTTTCGGCGTTTGCGTAAATCTGTGTTTTGAGAGCATGTTCCATGGAATCGAGCATTTTTTTCATATCTGTCATGATCTTTCCTCCCGTCCTTACCGCTTTTTCTATCTATCGGCAGAAAAGGGAGATTTTGTTACAAGGCATTCCTCTGGATTTTCCGCTCTGCTCTTTTGAGTTTCCCTATTTTTTCAGGGATGACTTTGATAGGAAACTCAAATTACAAAATAGCTCGAAATTCATAAAGTTTTGTGCTATACTACAAATTGGATAAGTAAACATAAAACCTAAAATGAGTGGAAGTGTTTCCTATGCTGCCAGAAGAATGTGCGAGAGAAAAAATTGATAAACAGCTTATAAATGCAGGCTGGGATGTTGTGTCGCGAAATGAATATGTTCCAAAATCCGCATCGGCTGTGAAGGAAGCTTTGATGCAG
>CANQTG010000154.1 GCA_947626715.1 uncultured Lachnospiraceae bacterium
AGTAACTGTACTGCAAACCCGAGGACAATGCCAATAATCATCCACGAGAGAGGAGTCAGTTCGCCAAAAGCAATAAATTCATTGTTCATTTTTATAATCCACCAATTTGCTTGATGTCTCAGTAAATTACGAAGTTAATGTCACATGAAATCCCGATGGAAATTGTGTTCCATCTCTCTGTTTCGCCATAGCGATCTCGGCGGCTTCGCCTCTGCCGATGATTCTCATCCCTGCTTCGGGCGAGGTTGTCATCTGCAGATAATCGTTGTATTCCTCAGAACCTGCTTTCATACTCTCAACGGAAAGATACCCATTATTCTTCAATGTATCGATCCGCGTCAGAAGATGAGGAACTTTCTGAAGTTCATGATAGACTTGTGCGGGCAAAATAATTCTTCCTGCATATAACTTTGCCAGAATGCTCTCCTCACAAACCCAAAGAAAAGCGGAGAGACAATCTGTATCAAAGAAATATTTTTCAGTCAATTACATCTCTTCCCTGATCATCTTTATCCAAGCCGAATGCAATGTCGTCGCGAAAAGTATCAAGTAACAGTTCATTGATCTTTCCTGAAGAGACCAGATCTTTTTGCCGTAACTCTTCTACCTGCTTTAGATAATGCCCATACGTTCTTTTCTGCAGTTCAACAGGTGTCGGTTTATACAATTTATCATCAAATCCGAGGTATCTTGCAGCAGATATGACACCGGAAATGTAATCTTTAAGCTTGTCAGAAGAAAGATACCCTTCCGAGACCAGCCGCCAAAACATTGCCAGATGACTCATCCCGAAGTATTGCTCAAGCGCAATAATATGCTGCATAGATAGCTGGCCGTCACCGGCTGTTTTCTTTATTGCTGCCCTCAAAGACCTGTAAGGTGCGAGGAATACGGAGCCGCTTGCTACCGAAGTATACTAAATACGCACTCTAATAAAGAAAGAGCCAGAACAATATTGATAACCCGATAATATCTCAAATAGAATTTCTGGATCAACAGCCCTCCGACAATCCATGTCCCAGTGGCAATAGTACCGATGGTAGCAATGACAATTTCAAAAAGCAAAAGTGCAGTCAGAGTTGAATTGTAGCTGACGACAAAGCCGGTTAAGGCCGTGATACCGAACATATATATTTTCACATTCACGAATTGAAGAAGGAAGCCCTTCATAAAAGACGCAGACTTTTCTCTCTGGTCTTCCGCCGGATGGCTGACAGCAATATGAACCGCGAGATACAGGATGTACGCCGCTCCGACATATTTGAGTACGTCCAGCACGCCAGGCAGGAAAGCGCTTACGCCATAGACAAAGAGAGCGCAGATGACCTGCACGGCATAATAGCCCGTAAATATCCCGAAAAATAGCGGCTTTCCTTTTTTCCAGCCATAGTTTGTCACCGTGTTCAATGCGAGAATGTTTCCAGGACCGGGTGTAAATGCGTTAATCACGCAATAAATAAGAAAATTGCCAAGTACATAGATAGGCATTACCTCTCACCACCTTCTGCATACTATTATAGCAGGGCAAGTTGCATAATAGGTAACGCCTATTTAATATCGTATTTCATAGTCTTAAACTATGGCTCTGCAGGAGCGTATTTCATCAATTCCCGGATATAGATGGCACCCAGCTCGCTTAAAGGCTGTCTTTCCGGAAGAATGTAGCCAATCTCCATACGTTCCGCCTCATCAAGGGGAACAGCGACGATATTATCCCCATGAAGATATTTGGGGAAAATGCCGCTGGAGATAGTGTAAGCGTTTAGTCCCAGCATAAAGTTGACAATAGCGCCCCGGTCATTGATGCGGATTTCCTTATCCGCCGGAACTGTACTAAAAAGTTCCTCTGCATAGTAGGATGATTCATAACTGCCCTGCACAAAATTCAGCCGTGGATAAGGTGCCAATTCCGCCAGCTTAATTTTTTGCTTTTTAGCCAACGGATGATTTTTCTGCAAAAACACATGGGGAGCCGCAGAAAAAAGTGAAACAAATTCCAGTCCGTATTCCTCCAGCATTTTTCGCAAAACTGTCTCATTTTCGTTGGACAAATAGATAATACCGAGGTCGCTGATCCGATTCTTTACATCCTCCAAAATCTGATGTGTACCTGCCTCATTGAAGTAAAACTCGTATCGCTCCTGTCCGAACCGCCGCACAAGCTCAACAAAGGCGTTTTCTGTAAATGTATAGTGCTGGGTGGATACGCCAAACCGTGTTTTTCCGGGTTGAACCGTAATATATTTATCTTCCAGCAGTTCCATCTGCTGCAGAACCTGCCGGGCATATCCCAAAAACTCCATGCCATCTTTTGTCAGCGTAACACCAGTCCGGCTGCGGGCAAAAATGACGATACCTGTCTCTGCTTCTAAATCCTTAATGGCATTGGACAGACTTGGTTGTGAAATATAAAGTATCCCGGCCGCCTTTGTAATAGATTTTGTCTCAGCTACAGCTATGACATATTTTAGTTGTTGTAAATTCATTCTGCTCACTTCACCATTTCAATTTTTTACAGCGCTTTCTTGGGGCAGCTTCTCACGCACTCCAGGCAGAGGATACACTCTGTTCCGTTCGCTCTCTTTCTGGAATTGTCGGTGATATCTACGTCCATCGGACATACCCGTTTACACTTTCCGCAGGAGATACACTTGCTTTTGTCACACGTTATCCGCAGCAGCGAATAATAACTCATAGGCTTCAGAAACACCGTGACCGGACAGATGTATTTGCAGAAAGCGCGGTTGTCCTGAAAATAATATGCGAGCGCGGTGCCTACAGCGTAATAGAGCAGATTTCCGATGATAAACGACCAGAACATGATCCGCTCCATATTGCCGGTATGCGCCAGAAATAAAGCGGCTACAAAGACAAGAGATAACGTAAACGAGATATAGCGTATCCAGCCCAGCTTTTTTGGCGGCTGTTTCGGCTGCTTATAGGGAAGAAGGTCCAGTACCATCGCAGTCCAGCAGGCATAACCGCACCAGCCCCGCCCAAAAAGCAGCGGGCCGAATATTTTCGCGATGGCGTAATGTATCGTCGCCGCCTC
>CANQTG010000155.1 GCA_947626715.1 uncultured Lachnospiraceae bacterium
AGCCGTATCGTCTACCTCAAGGAGCTGAAGGCGGGCATGGAGATCAGCTACGGCGGCACCTTTACGGCTTATCCGGGTATGCGCGTCGCTACGGTGCCGGTCGGATATGCGGACGGCTATCCGCGGACGCTTTCCAACTGCGGGCACGTGCTGATTCGCGGGAAGCGCGCGCCGATCCGGGGGCGGGTCTGCATGGATCAGATGATGGTGGACGTAACGCAGATCCCCGAGGCGCGCGAAGGGGATACGGTGACGCTGATCGGGACGGACGGCGCGGAAACGCTCAGCGCGGAATATCTCGGGGAGCTTTCCAAACGCTTTCATTACGAGCTGGTCTGCGATATCGGCAAGCGCGTGCCGCGCGTCTATCTCAAGGGCGGTAAGGCCGTGGGATACAAAGATTATTACGACGATTTTGAATACCTTCCGGAAAAGGGGCAATAATAGCGGATGAGCCAAGACCTGAAAGCGGGTCTTGCATGTTAAAAGTTCAGAAGAAGGAAGTGTTGAATCGATATGAAGCGCGGAGATATCTACTATGCGGATCTAAGGCCGGTGGTCGGCTCTGAACAGGGCGGCGTCAGGCCCGTGCTGATTGTACAGAACGACATCGGGAACAGGCACAGCCCTACGGTGATCTGCGCGGCGATTACCTCCAGAATGAATAAGGCTAAGCTGCCTACCCATATCGAATTGGATTCGAACCGTTACGAGATGGTACGGGATTCCGTCGTGCTGTTGGAGCAGCTCAGGACCATAGATAAAAAACGTCTGAAAGATAAGGTGTGTCATCTGGATCGGGACATTATGGAAAAAGTAAACAGAGGGCTTTTGATCAGTCTTGAGCTGGATACATAAAAGGAAAAGAATGCACAGGATCGATAAGGAAAATAAAAAATACGCCCGCAGGGCTTTCTCGGGCTATAGCAGGAGCAGGGGGCGTCTGGCGCTGCCCGCGCTGCTGTTTTGGCTTTGCTGCGCCGTATCGGGCTGCGCGGGCGAAGGGACGAAGGAGGAGGCGGAGACGGCGGCGATAAACGCCGAAGAGCTTACCGTCTGCTTTTTCGCCTGTTCGGACGATGCGGACAGCATTCTGCTGAAAACAGGGGATACGGACATTTTGATCGACACGGGGCTGGAAGAGGACGCGGAGAGTCTGCTGGAAGGGCTTTCGCAGTTTGGGGTAGACGATATCGAGCTGCTGATCCTGACCCATCCCGACAAGGACCATATCGGCGGGGCGGGCCGGGTACTGGACGCCTATACGGTGGAGCGTGTGATACAGACCTCTTGTGAGAAGGGCTCCGACTTACAGGAGAGGACAGAGGAAAAGCTGGCGGAGGAGAAGGCCGAGCTCATGACGCCGCGGGAGCCGTGCGCGTTTGATTACGGGGCGCTGCGCCTGCAGGTCTATCCGCCAAAGGAGGAGAGCTATGAGAGCTCTAATAATTATTCCATCGCGGCGCTCGCGGAGTATGAGGGAGTGCGCTTCTTTTTTGCGGGAGACGCGAAAAAGAAACGGATCAGCGAGCTGTTGACGGAGCGCCTCCCCAAAGCGAACGTATATAAGGCGGCGCACCACGGAAGGGACAACAAGGCGTGCCGGGAGCTGATCGAGCGGCTGCGGCCGGACTACGCGGTGGTGACGGCAAGGGAGCCGGAGGAGGATACGAAGGAGGCGCTGCTTGACGCGGGAGCCAAGATCTACAGTACATATGGGAGAAATGTCGTTTTCCGGGTATCCAATGGCGTTCTTGACGTGGAATAAAGAAAATGCTATATTGATAGACAAGACTTTTGGAAGAGGAGATGACGGAATGGACGATAGCGGGCCCACTGCCCCGAGGAAAAAAGGGCTTGCCCGGCTGGCCGGGCTGCTGGGGAGACAGACGGATGCGGATGTCACGGAAAAAGAGATCATTTCGATGGTGAACGAGGGACACGAGCAGGGAGTCCTGCAGGCGAGCGAAGCGGAGATGATCACGAATATCTTTAATTTCGGAGATAAAGAGGCGCAGGATATCATGACGCGCCGCAAGAATATCATTGCGCTGGACGGCAATATGACGCTGCAGGAGGCGCTGCAGTTTATCATCAGTGAAAATAAGAGCCGGTATCCCGTTTACGACGGCGATATCGATCATATCATAGGGATCCTGCATTTTAAGGACGCGGTGCGGGCGCAGGAAACGGGACGCGGCAATGCGGGAGAGAAAAAGATCAAGAATATCAAGGGACTGGTGCGGGAAGCGCGCTTCATTCCCGAGACGCGCAACATCGACGTGCTCTTTCACAATATGCGAGCCGGTAAGATCCAGATGGTCATCGTGATCGACGAATACGGCCAGACCGCCGGACTGGTCGCGATGGAGGATATCCTAGAAGAGATCGTCGGGAACATCATGGACGAATACGATGAAGAGGAAGGATATATCCGGGAAAAGAGCGAAAACGAATACATCATCGACGGCTTGACGCCCCTGCGCGAGCTGGAGGAACGCTTTCATATCGACTTCGGGGAACAGGAGTTTGAGACGATCAACGGCTTTCTGATCTCAAAGATGGACAGGATACCGGAGGATAACGAGGAGTTTGAGACGGAAGCGGGCGGCTTTCGCTTTCAGGTGCTCTCGGTAGGGAACCGCGTGATAAAGACGGTGCTGGCGACAAGGATAGAGCAGGACGGGGAACCAAAGCGGGAATAGGAATGGGAGCCGAAGTGGTAAAATAATAAAAGAAACAGAAATAAGAGCCGAAGCGGTAAAATAAAAGAAATAGAAATAAGAACCGAAGCGGGAAATAGAAGAAATAAAAAACAGAAACAGGAAGAAAAGCAGCAGGAACAGGATCGGAAAACAGGAGGAAACGATATGTCAGGGCATTCCAAATTTGCGAATATCAAGCATAAAAAAGAAAAGAACGACGCCGCGAAGGGGAAGATCTTTACGATCATCGGCCGAGAGATCGCCGTAGCGGTCAAGGAGGGCGGGCCGGAC
>CANQTG010000156.1 GCA_947626715.1 uncultured Lachnospiraceae bacterium
CCTTCTCGTTGTCCAGACCATAGGCCAGCGCCGCCGCCGTGGGCTCATTGATGATACGCTTTACATCTAACCCCGCGATCTTTCCGGCATCCTTTGTCGCCTGACGCTGCGCGTCGTTAAAGTACGCCGGCACTGTGATAACGGCTTCCGTCACCTTTTCTCCCAGATAGTTCTCGGCGTCCGCCTTCAGCTTCTGCAGGATCATCGCGGAGATCTCCTGCGGCGAATATTTCTTGCCGTCGATCGTCCTGCCGCGGTCCGTACCCATATCCCTTTTAATGGAAGAGATCGTCTTTTCCGCATTGGTGACAGCCTGACGCTTTGCCGGCTCTCCTACCAGCCTTTCCCCGGTCTTGGTGAAGGCCACCACAGACGGCGTCGTCCTTGCGCCCTCCGTATTCGCGATAACGGTCGGCTTGCCGCCTTCCATAACAGCTACGCAGCTGTTTGTCGTTCCCAGATCGATACCAATTATCTTACTCATAATGAAACCCTCCTGTATCTATATTATGATTCAAACAACTATTTATTGTACGACCGCTACCATACTGTGCCTTATCACAGTGTCGCGGTACATATACCCTTTTTGCAGCTCCTGCGCGACCGTGCCGGATTCATACTCTTCGCTTTCCACCTGCATGACCGCATTATGATAATCGGGGTCAAATTCCCTGCCCAGCGCCTCGATCGGCTTAACGCCGATGGCCTCCAGCTCCGTCATAAGCTGCTTGTAGACCATCTGCATCCCTTCCGTAAAGCCGTCCGTCTGCTCGGCGTTTTCCGACGCCTGCAGGCCTCTTTCAAAATTATCTACCACCGGAAGGATCTTCTCGATCACGCTGCGCGCCCCGGTCTCGAACATCTGCGCCTTTTCTTTCTCCGTGCGCTTCCTGAAATTATCAAATTCCGCCATCTGGCGTTTTACACGGTCCTCCAGCTCTTCTATCTTTTCTTTCGCCTTATCCCGCTTTTCCGCTTTGGCCTTCTTTTTTGCGGCTTTTTCCCCGCCTTTGTCCGCTTCCTTTTTTTCGTCCGCGGAGGCTTCCCCGCCTTCTTCCGCTTCCTTTGTATCCGCCGGCGCTTCCTTTTCTGCTTCCTGTTCTTTTTCCTTCAGCGTCTCAGGCGCAGCCTGCTCTCCTGTCTCCGGTTCCCGTATGAATACCTGTTCCAGTTCCTGTTCTTTTTCTTCTGACACGTTTTTTCTTCCTTCCTGCTTTTATTTCTTATATAAAGCGTCAAGCTGGTGCATTAACGTTTTCAGTGTATTGACCACCTTATCGTAATCCATCCGGGTCGGCCCTATGATACCGATAGTCCCCCGCATTCCCTCTTCCAGTTCATACGTGGCGGTAACGATACTGCAGTCCTTCATCGTTCGGATCGGCGTCTCTTCTCCGATATAAACCTGTATCCCCGTCTCGCTCTCGTTTGCGAGCGTTTCCTGAACCAGCTCGGTCAGCATCTGCTTTTCCTCAAAGGTATTGATCAGCTCGCTCGCCTTCTGATTGTCCGCCAGCTCGGGATAGCGGAAGATGTTGTTCGTCCCGCTCGTATAGATCTCCAGATCCTCGTCCGCCTTGATCGCGTCCGCCACCGCGTCGATCACTTCGCTCACGATATCGCTGTGGATACCGGCCTGCTTTTTCATCGAGGAGATCATTCCGAGATTGATCTCTTCCACAGCCAGACCGTTCAAATGCGTGTTTAACAGGATATTGAGCTTGAGTATCGTCTCGTCGTCCAATTCCTCTTTTACATCGAGTATGCTGTTTTTGATGACGTTCCCCTCTACTACGATCACCGCCAGGAGCTGCCTTGCGTCCACTTTGGAAAGCTGGATAAATTTCAGCTTATTCTTACTAGCCTGAGGCGCGGAGATCATCGTCGCATAGTTCGTGCTGACGGCCAGCGCTTTGGCGACCTGCTTGAGAAGCTGTTCCATCTTCTCTTCCTTCTCCAGCAAAAGCTCCTTGATCTCTGCGACCTCCCTCTCCTTTTCCTGAAGCATATTGTCCACATACAGCCGATAGCCCTTATCCGAAGGTATCCTGCCCGCCGAGGTATGCGGCTGGAGAATGTATCCCAGCTCCTCCAGATCGGCCATCTCATTGCGTATCGTCGCAGAGCTTAAATTCAGATCGGTATATTTGGAGATCGTCCTGCTGCCGACCGGTTCGCCGGTTTCCAGATAATTTCGAATGATGGCATGCAAGATCTTCATTTTTCTCTCATCTAACTGCATCCCATCACCCTTTCTTTTGAAGTTATTAGCACTCGTCTTTTATGAGTGCTAATTTGTTCTTACCCTAAAATAGCACTTACCTTATTTATTGTCAATTCTTTTTAAAAAATAAATTATAAAATAATTATTAATTTATTTTTCGCAAAATCAGGATTGTCAATTCCCGCAAAAACTCCTATACTTAACCTCGTGATGTTTTTTTGCGCCAAAGGCGCCGGATTCCATACAAAAGCACGATACAGGAAAACCATATGACCGTCAGCGATAACGATAAACTGCATAAAAAGAAAAAAGGGAAAAAACGCCCAAAAAGCAAAAAGCGCCTGCGAAAGGCCGATATGCCCACGCCCGCGCAAAGGCGCCGAAAAAAGCGGCGCACACGCCGCAGGCTTTGCCTCGCCGCTCTATCGGCGGCGCTGCTCTGCGCAGTCTGCTTTGCTCTTTGGTATTTCAGCTTTCGCCCGCTCGATCTCGGAGACTATGTAACCGTCGCCTATTCCGGCTACGATACGCAGGCCACCGCCGCCCTCTCTCTTCGCAAAAGCCCTGAATACCAGCCCTTTCTGAAAGGCGTCAAGATCCGCCTGCTCAACGAAAACGGCAGGCTTAAAAATGGCGATCTTTTGGATATCCGCTTTCTATATGATGAAGAAGAGGCAAAAGAGCAGAAGCTCCGCATTGCGTCCGAAGAGTATACCGTGGAAGTCAGCGGGCTGCCCAAAGGCCGCCGCCTTACGAA
>CANQTG010000157.1 GCA_947626715.1 uncultured Lachnospiraceae bacterium
TTGGAAAATCCAGAGATTTTCAAGACTGTGAACCTGCAGACGGTGAAGGAGAAGAACAGGCCGCAGGTACGGCTGACCGTGGATACGCAGGAAGATTATGAGCGGGCGTGTTATATCGTAAGACACAGCAAGGCAGAATATGTCACGACGCAGGAGGCGATCCGCTTATGTTCGCAATATGCATAGAAGCCTCCCATAAACGCGGGATGGGACATCTTTTCCGCGCCCTGAATCTGATCTCCTATTTAGAGGAAAAGAAAGAGCCGTATCTTGTCGCGGTCAACGACGACGAGGCTTCGATACGGATCTTACAGGAAAAAGGGATCCCCTTTGAGCCCGTGGATTTTTCGGATGAAAGCAGCGACTGGGAGACGGCCCTGATCGGGAAATACGGGATCACGGTCTGGCTGAACGATAAATTTGAGAGCTCTTATGCGCTCTGTATGCATGTGGCGAAAAACCGGATCGCGTTTGCGGTGATCGACGAAAGAGGCAGAGGAGCCGAGCTGGCGGATATCCATTTCGCGGGCATGATGTTCGGGCGGGAGGCGGAAAGGCTCCTCGGGAAACGGGTGCTCACGGGGGCGGCGTACAATATCTTAAATCCTGAGATCGCCCGCTATAAGAGGCTGCGAAAGAATCTGGGGCGGATCGTCGTAACGCTGGGCGGGAGCGATACGTACGGCGCTACCGTACCGGTCGTCCGCTTATTGAAAAAGTACGGTTATGCGGCGGATATCATTACCGGCGCAAATTTCAGGCATGAAAGGGAACTGCGGGAGACGGTCGATCAAAACTACCGGGTCTTTTCTACGGTGCCTTCTCTGGTCGAGACGTTTTCTCACTATGATCTGGCGGTCACGGGCGGGGGCGTAACGCCGTTTGAAGCGAACGCGGCGGGGCTGCCCTGCGTGATCGTTGCCAATGAGCCGCATGAGATCGCGACGGCGAAGTATCTGGAAGGTCTGGGCGGCGCAGTGTTCGCGGGATATTATTCGCAGCTTGACGAGAGCAGGTTTCAGCTGGATCGTCTGGATATTGCGCAGATGAGTAAATGCGCGGCGCAGAAACTGAGCCTGCATGGAAGGGAAACTGTTTACAGGGAATTAAAAGAGCTGGAGAGGGTGAAAGAGGGAGCCAAATAGAAGCAGGCTATTTCGTTCCTTCTTTTCTGCTGATACGATAGAGATCGACGGGCGTATCTTCGATCAGACAGCGCCCTAAGCTTTCGCAGAGGATAGACTCTCCGGGAAGCTCTTCCTGCAAATGAAATTCGGGAAGGGTTATCGTATCGGCGTAGTAAATGGCGTTGTCCTGCGTGAGATAGAAGAGGATCGTTTCCACATCTCTGGTATCGTGCAGATTCGGATATAATTCCAGAAACAGATCTTCCGTTTTTTGTCTCCAATAGTAGCAGACAGGGTGATCGGGGAAGGTTTGGCTCAGACAGAGGCGCACCTGACCAAAATTGGAGAGCAGGACGTCTCCTTCCTGAAGATCTTCGTTCAAAGTCTGCGAAAAGGTATTCCAGCCCTGCCGGTATTCCTCTTCCCGCTTTACAAATCCGTATGTGTTAAGAAGCGTTAAGAAAAGCAAAAAGAGCAGGAACGGGAGCGCCCGGCGATCTTCTTTTTCCCGCAGATAATCTGCGGCCAGAACGGAAAAGGCAAGCCACATTGCGCCGACGCTGACAAAAAGATAGCGTTTGACCAGAACCGGACGGAGCAGGAAAGAAGCGGCCACTCCAAAGGCGATCTCAAAAAACGGGGCGAAAAGGCCGGCCAGCGGATACAGATAAGATCGTACCTTGTCTTGTCCGTACCGCTTAAAACCAGATATGAGAAACCAGAGTATCGTGAGGAATAAAAGAAACCCGCAGATCGTGCCGCTGTGGAAACGGTAAATGGAGGGATTGAACAGAAACTGAAAATAATCGATCAGCGTGCGCAGGGTGATCGGTTCGATCCAGTAATTTTCCTGAACGGTCCGAACCTGTCCGAGGGCGATGATGAGTTGCGGCAGATAGAGGATACAGGTGACCGATACCCACAAAAACCAGCGCTTTAGGCGTGCGCGGTCATAACAAAGGAAGCAGGCAAACAGAAACAGATAGAGGGACATAACGGCGATACAGGCAAAGTAATGCGTATAAGAGGCAAGCAGGCTGAACAGGATAAACTGCACAGCGGCGGCCTTTCTTTTGGCGGGGGGGGGTATCGCACAAAAGATCAAAAACGGAAAAATAGGCCAGCGTAACAAAGAGCATAGCCCAGCTATACATACGCACGTTGACTCCAAAATCCAGCATGTGGGCCATGCCCGTTATGCAGAGAGAAAACAACAGGGCGGTAAACGCGCCGAAGCGTTTTCTGACGGCGGTGCAGGAAACGGCAAGGAGGATAAGATAAGGCAGCGCAGAGGCCAGCTTCCCCGCGGATATCTCGGATACGGAAAAAGGATGCAGAAGATCGATGATAAATTTCAGGATAAAATAGTAAACCGGAGGATGGACGTCTCTGGCCGTATATGAGACAATCTCTGGATAGCTGTGCGCCGCAAGGGCGAGAGAAAAGGTCTCGTCTCCGACAGCGACCGGGTGAAAGGCTTCCCGTATCAGGGCGCAGCAGGAGATCAGGATCGAAAGCGTGAAAAGCAGGCAGACGAGCTGCCGGGTCATTAATTTTTTTATCATTGGCGTACAGTCCTCTTTTGTTTATAAGTTGGCGGCCTTTATCCGCGCGCCCGCTTCGTTTTCCCGC
>CANQTG010000158.1 GCA_947626715.1 uncultured Lachnospiraceae bacterium
GGATAGGCGGTGTCCGTAAGGACATTAGCTTAACCGGGAGCATCCACTTTGGAGTGGGTGCTTTCCTTTTCTGATAATACTATACCACACTTTTCGTATGCATACAACAAAAATTTTTATAACGTATGTGTGGGGTTACTATCAAGTAACCGTTGGCAACTTTTTTCACGCACGATTTTTCATACCCTATGATTTAATTTTCATATCCTGCTATTGCAAACAGTTTCACTACATCTCCACGGACATGCCCTTCCAGACCTACACCGCAGGGCAGATGCCGCCCTGCTTGCAGCATCAGGTTCTTATCTATATATGTTCCGCGAGGGATGCGAAGAGATTCGGATCAAAAGAAGGGAGGGGCGCGGAGCGGATAGGAAACTATGGGAAGAGCCTTTCGGAAATATCCGGCACGTTAAAGCTGGCGATCCCGGATTCTATCCTGATCTATACCATGCAGCCGTTTCTGCAGGCGTTTCGCCGTGAGGCTCCCAATGTGCAGCTTGCGATCCAATCCCTGCAGGCGGGCGGGATCGTTTCGGCGATTGTGGACGGAAGCGCCGATATCGGGATAAATTGTGAAAAGGACAGCTATCCCGATACTGTGATACATAAAAAGCTGGGGCAGTACAAGGCGGTCTTGGTCGCGTCACCGCTCGCCGATAAAAGCCTGCTCGATTTTATCACGCCCCATCAGCGCAAGCCCCTCAGCCTTATCTGCAACGAGCCCGATGGTTATTATCAGCTGGATCTGGAGAAATATCTTGCCGAAAAAGATATCGTATTGAATCCGCACATGAAGGTGCAGAGCATAGAAGCCGTAAAACGGTGCGTGGCGAATCAGTTAGGGATAGCGGTCGTGCCGACCTATTCGATTGGGGAGGAATTGAAAAACGGCTCGCTGATACCGATAAAGACCGGACTGGACGAAAAAAGCTATGATTCCGTCTATCTCTATCATAAAAATAAATGGATAAGCCCGCAGATGGAGCTGGCGTTGCGGCTGTTGGGGAATATTAATCCAGATAAGCCTTTAAGTAAGTGTTGAAATGCTCTACCAATTCCTCTTTTAAAGAGATATTTCTTTTCCCAGATTCGACGGCTGCATAATAAGTACGATCCATATCGATCCTTAAAGCAAATTTATGGTATTCATGAGAGGATATGAGCGTATGATTCAGACTGAAAAAACCAATATTACCGCATATTCCATATATCATGCCGAACAGAAAAAAAGAACGAAGGTTAATCCTTTAGAAGAGATTTATCCTGAGCTTCCCGATAAGAAATATCAGGTTATTTATGCGGATCCTCCGTGGGACTACGGAGGGAAAATGCAGTACGATAAAACGACGATAAAGGATGAAAATATTGGATTTGAAAAAAAGATATTTTTGAGTTCGGCTTCTTTTAAGTATCCTACCGTTAAATTGCAGCAGTTAAAGGAGCTGGATGTTAATTCGATCGCTTCCGATGATTGTATCCTCTTTATGTGGACGACGGGGCCGCAAATGGCAAATTCGATAGAATTAGGGGAAGCGTGGGGATTTAAGTATAAGACCATTGCCTTTGTCTGGGATAAGATGGTTCACAATCCGGGGCGTTATACGTTGAGCCAGACGGAATTTGTATTAGCCTTTAAAAAGGGGAAATTCCCGCAGCCGCGAGGGGCGAGAAATGTCAGGCAGATGGTAACGATCCGCCGCGGAGAACATAGCGTTAAACCCGTGGAAGTGATCGACGGCATTACCAAGATGTTTCCCAAACAGGAAAAAATAGAATTATTTGCCAGAAATAATTATATCGGCTGGGACAACTGGGGACTTGAAATACCGGATCAGAAGATTGATAAAATGCGTCCCCTAAAGGCAGTCGAAGGCTGCGGCAGCGCGGAGAATAGGGAAAACTGACGGAAAACCGGCAGTCTTATAAAAGCAGGGATATAGAAAAAGGGCTGTAACAGAGATGTTACGGCCTTTTTTGTTTGAAAGAATTTGAAAAAGTATACTTTTTCAAATTTTGTATCTTATCAGCAATTCTTCCAAATTATAACAGGAAATCCCTGATCTTTCAATGAGTTTCTTACAAATTTTCTGCCCTGATAGAGCCCCCAAATGTGAATTTGAAAAAGTATACTTTTTCAAACTCGCAGAAGGAGGGATACAGAATGCTACAGGAAGCAATCAGCATAGCGAAGCCTATCCTGCAGATCATAGCCGCGCTGTCCGGCGCAGGGAAGGGCCAGACGACGGTGGGATCGGCGCGGGATATCGCGGAGGCTCTTGAAAAGCTGGACGGCAAGGTAGACGGCGTGGCGGACTGCCTGAAAAAGCTCGAGGCATACCGAGGCGTAGCGGAAGGGGAAGCGGCGGAGGCGGCGATCCCGCAGAAGGCGCGGGAGGAGCTGCTGGGACAGCTCAAGGAGATCTTTGAAAAACAGCTTCAGGAGCAGATGGGGCGGCAGCAGGCAAGGCCCGTGTATGTGGGCAGCGCGGTTTTCTTATTTGACAGGCCGTTTAAGGAGCAGGAGCAGGACGATCTGGCGGAAATCTTAGGAAATGAAGATAGGAAGTACACGGACGGCGGGATCGAATGGGAAAAGGAAGAGGATAACGAGTCTCAGAGGATCGTGGACAATGTCATGAACTGCTGCGACGAAGCGAGAAGGGACGTGGATTTCTTTGTCAGGGAGGATTGCGCGGTCATCTATTTCGGCTACGGGGTCCGCTTTACGGA
>CANQTG010000159.1 GCA_947626715.1 uncultured Lachnospiraceae bacterium
AATCGAGACGAACGGCGAGCTGTTGGCGTTCGGCTCGGCAGAGCAAAAGAGCGAAGAGAAGTATTCTTCCGACCAAACCGTCACCCATTACGGCAGGGCGCTTGCGGCAGTCCGGGTGAAAGAGGGCGGCGGGTTGACCGTCAAGGTGAGCGGAAAGAACTTGCATTCGGAAATTACGATAGGCGAGGAGGAAACGAAATGAGTTTTTCCAAAGATTTTTTGTGGGGAGCGGCAAGCTCTGCGGCGCAGATCGAGGGGGCGTGGAACGAGGACGGCAAATGTCCGAGCATTTGGGACGTTGCGGGAAAACATATCAAAAACAATGAGACGTTTCAGGTCGCCTGCGACCATTACCACAGGCTGGAGGAGGACGTGCGGCTGATGAAGGAGCTCGGCCTGCAGGCGTATCGCTTTTCGTTTTCATGGCCGCGGCTGTTCCCGCAGGGAGATACGAAGCGGAATGAAAAAGGCTTTGCCTTTTACGACCGTCTGGTCGATCTGCTGCTGGAAAACGGGATACAGCCCTTTGCGACGCTGTTCCATTGGGACCTGCCGCAGGCGCTCTTTGAAAAGGGCGGCTTTGCGTGGGAAGGGATCAGCGACGCCTTTGCCTTTTATGCGGCGGAGGTAACGAAGCATTTTTCCGACCGGATCACGATGTTTGGGACGATCAACGAGCCGCAGTGTATCGCAAAGCTGGGATATGTGGACGGGCTGCACGCGCCGGGCTATACGTGGACGGAGGAAGAGGCCGGCGTCGTGATGAAAAATCTCCTGCTGAGCCACGGGAAGGCGGTCGCGGCGATGCGCCGGGCGGCCGTAAGGCCGATACAGATCGGAGTATCGACGACGGGGACGCTCTGCTATCCTGTAGATACGTCGCCGGAGGCGGAGGAAAAGGCTTATGAGCTGTCCTTTCCGACGACGGGCAGGGGACTGGGCTTTTCCCACAACTGGTTTTTGGATCCGGCGGTTTTAGGACGGCATGAGATCGGATTATTTACCCTGAGCGGGGAAGAAAAGGATACGATCTGCCAGCCGTTAGATTATCTGGGGATAAATGTCTATAACGGGCAGTGGTGCGATAAGGACGGCTATGTGGCGCGTTATCAGGGATTTCCGCGCACGGGGCTGGGCTGGCCGGTCACGCCCGAGGTCATGGATTACGGCCTGTGGTTTCTGCACAGACGTTACGGCCTGCCGCTCTATGTGACCGAAAACGGCGTGGCGTGCAACGACCGGATCTATGAGGACGGGGGCGTGCATGATGCGGACCGGATCGATTTTTGCAGGACGTATCTGCGCAATATGGAGCGCGCGATCGAAAAAGGCTGCGATATCCGCGGATATTTTCACTGGTCGTTAATGGATAATTTTGAGTGGCACGAGGGGTATGACCCGAGATTCGGGCTGATCTTTATTGATTACCGCACGCAGCGGCGTATCTGGAAGGATTCCGCGTACTGGTACCAAAAGGTGATAAAAAATCGTAAAATAGAGTGATTTTCCTTTGGAAACGGTGTTCCAGACCCGCCTGAGGGTCTTGGCGCGGGATTCGGGCCTGCTTTGGCGGACATAATCTTCCGCGGCTTGAAAATCGTTTGGACAGTCTGAAAAGAAAGGGATTGCCGGATATGAAGATCAATATTTATTATGGCGGCCGGGGGCTGATGGACGACCCGACGCTCTATGTTATCAATAAAATGCAGGAAGTCTTGGAGGAGCTGCGCGTCACCGTAGTGCGCTTTAATCTTTTTGAGATGAAAAACAGCATTGCGACGCTGCCGCAGACATTGAAGGACGCCGACGGGATCATACTGGCCTCGACCGTAGAGTGGCACGGGATCGGCGGCTATATGCACCAGTTTCTGGACGCGTGCTGGCTGTATGGCGATAAGGAAAAGATCAGCCAGATCTATATGTGCCCCGTCGTTATGTCAACCACGTACGGGGAGCGGGAGGGAAAGCTCGATCTGTCGGTGGCGTGGGAGATCTTAGGCGGCCTGCCGTGCAGCGGCGTCTGCGGCTATATCGCGGACACGGTCAATCTGGAAATGAATAAAGAATATACGATGATCATAGAGAAAAAGGCCGAAAACATGTACCGGACGGTCAATCAGAAGACGGCGAGCCTTCCGGCGAGCAATCAGGCGATCAAGCAGATGATATCGGTGACGAAGACTAACGATCTGACGCCGCAGGAATCGGAACAGCTTTCGCAGTATGTCTCGGACGAAAGCTATGTGCAGAGGCAGAAGGAAGATATTCAGGAGCTGACCAGTTTATTCAAAGGAATGTTAGAGCAGCAGGAGCCGGAGGAGGCCGCCTATATCGAGGATCTGAAGGCGCACTTTAAACCGGAGCAGGGGATCCGGGCGGTCTACCGCTTCCGTATCGACGAACGGGAAACGCCGCTGATCGTAGAGGTGGACGGGCCGCGCCTCAACTGTTATTATGGAAACGTACAAAAAGCGGATGTGGATATCCGTATCGGGAGCATTACGCTGACGGACATTACCCTGTCCCGTATGACGTTCCAGCGGGCGTTTATGGGCGGCAGCATGAAGGCGAAGGGCGATTTTAAGCTGCTGCGGGCGCTCGATCAGATATTTGTCTTTTAGAAAGAGAGACTAACTATTAAAAGTCAAGTCTAAAATGAAATATTTTTGAATGAATTGCAGAAACGCATTTCAGATAGAACAGA
>CANQTG010000160.1 GCA_947626715.1 uncultured Lachnospiraceae bacterium
TTCTTGTGCCCGCTTTTATGCGGGCATTTTTATTATAGATTCCTCCGGCAGGAGGAATTTCCTATTATACAAAAAAGGCGGTGGTCAATCCCACCGCCCGTTTCGCTGCGTATCTCGCTTTTACATCTTCACCGCATTTACCCTTACGCCGGGGCCCATCGTAGAAGTCAGCGTAACGCTTCTTAAATACTGTCCCTTCAATGCGCTCGGTTTCGCCTTGATGATCGCGTCCATGATCGCGTCAAAGTTCTCTTGGAGCTTTTCCTCCGTAAAGGAAGCCTTGCCTACCGGTACATGCACGATATTGGTCTTATCCAGCCTGTACTCGATCTTACCGGCTTTGATATCCTTGATCGCCTTCGTAACGTCCATCGTTACCGTGCCCGCCTTAGGATTGGGCATGAGACCCTTAGGGCCGAGTATCTTACCGAGACGTCCCACAACGCCCATCATATCCGGCGTCGCTACCACTACGTCGAAATCCAGCCAGCCGTCGTTCTGGATCTTGGGGATCAGCTCATCGCCGCCTACATAATCGGCGCCCGCCGCTTCCGCCTCGTTCACCTTATCGCCTTTTGCAAATACCAGAACCCTTACCGTCTTACCGGTCCCGTTCGGCAGCACTACGGCTCCGCGGATCTGCTGCTCCGCGTGGCGGCCGTCGCAGCCTGTCCGAATATGCAGCTCGATCGTCTCGTCAAATTTTGCAGTCGCCAGCTTTTTCACCAGCGCGATCGCGTCCGCGGGCTCATACAAAGCCGTGCGGTCGACCTGCTTTACAAGCTCTTTATATTTCTTACCATGTTTCATTTTGTTTTCCCTCCAGTGGTCGTGGCGCAGCCTTACGGCTCCTCCCACTTATGATCTTTTCAGTCTTCTACAACGATCCCCATGCTTTTTGCCGTACCGGCGATCATGCTCATCGCGGCTTCTAGGCTCGCGGCGTTTAGATCGGGCATTTTGGTCTCCGCGATCTCACGCACCTTATCCTTAGAGATCGTAGCGACCTTCGTCTTGTTCGGCGTGCCGGAGCCGGACTGAATATTCGCCGCTTTCTTTAACAGAACCGCTGCGGGCGGGGTCTTTGTGACAAAACTGAAACTTCTGTCCGCATACACGGTAATGACGACGGGAATGATCAGATCTCCCTTATCAGCCGTCCTCGCGTTGAACTGTTTGGTAAATTCAACGATGTTTACGCCATGCTGACCGAGCGCCGGTCCAACAGGCGGCGCTGGCGTCGCTTTCCCAGCAGGGATCTGTAACTTGATGTATCCTTCTACTTTCTTTGCCATCTGGGCACCTCCTAAAATATTGTGGTAGTGGCGGGTCTATCGCAGGCGGCCCTGCGCCTCTCCCTCCCACGGTCCATACGATACTTCTTCCTTATATGATATAAGAGGATCTCTCCTATGAACTCTATGCTATGAACCTTCCTCAAACCGTTTTCCGTATCTCCGCAAAGCTGATCTCCACCGGCGTCTCTCTGCCAAAGAGCTCCACGTTGATCGTGGCCGCCTGCTTGCCGAAATCCATTCTCTGCACAACGCCTACCGTATCCTTCCATACGCCGGCGACGACGGCGATCGTATCGCCCTCCTTGAAATCAACGGAAATATTCTCCGTCTTGATACCCAGCGGGCGCATTTCCACGTCGGTCAGCGGGACCGGCTTGCTCCCCGGCCCTACGAAGCCCGTTACGCCTCTGGTATTCCTTACCACATACCAAGTATCGTCATTCATCACCATATTGATCAGTACATAACCGGGAAACATTTTTTTCTGGACGTTCCTGCGCGCGCCGTTTTTCATCTCCACAACGTCCTGCATCGGCACTCTGACTTCCAGTATCTCGTCTTCCAGATGTCGGTTTTCTATCGTCTTTTCAATATTGGCTTTCACTTTATTCTCATATCCTGAATAGGTATGCACCACATACCAGCTTGCTTCCGCCATAATACGCTCTCCTCATTCCTACATCGTCAGGAAACTTACGCCGTACTGAATCAGAAGATCGAGCACGGCAATCATTACTCCAACTATCACAGAAGCGGATATGACTGCGATCGACTGTCTCAAAAGCGATCGTTTGTCAGGCCATGAGATTTTTTTAAATTCAGTCTGAACGCCGCTGAAAAAACTGGGCTTTTCCTTTTTATCCGAATCTCCCATACTGTCCCTTTCCTTTCACGACCAGAACTTATTTTGTTTCCTTGTGCAGCGTATGAGTCCTGCAGAACCTGCAGTATTTTTTGATCTCCATCCGATCAGGATGTGTCTTCTTATCTTTCGTCGTATTGTAATTACGCTGCTTGCATTCCGTGCATGCCAATGTGATCCTTGTACGCATATCATTTCCCTCCGCTTGCTCTTTTTGTATCCTCTAGTTCTTTTTGCCGCCCGAAAATTTGAGCATAAAAAAAAGACCTGAAATCCCATCTCGCTTCCTTACTATAGCATACGCCGCCTTTCCCGTCAATCCCCTTTTCTCTGTTTTTCCCAAAATCTCTGAAAAGATCCTCGTCCCCCTCTTGATCTTTCCGCATTTTCTGCCGAAAAATATGGTAAAATCAGCGCGTTTCTCTTGCCTGTTTCTGCCTTCCATGATATAATAGCACTATCTATAAGATCATGGAATATCAGAAATGCAAGACCC
>CANQTG010000161.1 GCA_947626715.1 uncultured Lachnospiraceae bacterium
CGGATTTCTGCGAGACGCTGGATGTCCTGCCGATGGTGAATCAGGTGGAACTGCATCCGTTCTTCCAGCAGCCGGACGCGCTTTCCCTCATGAAAGAATATGAAGTGCAGCCGCAGGCGTGGGGCCCGTTTGCGGAAGGGCGTCACGGAATCTTCACGCACCCGCTGCTGACGGAGATCGGCGCAAAGTATGGCAAATCGCCCGCACAAGTCGCCTTGCGGTGGAATGTGCAGCGGGGCGTCGCCGTGATCCCGAAGTCCACACACAGGGAGCGTATGGAGCAGAATTTCGACATCTGGAATTTCCGTCTTACCGATGAAGAAATGAAGGCGATCGCACCGCTTGATATCGGGCGCAGCGAGATCGTCAATCACTTTGACCCGAATTTTGTCCGGGCGCTGCATGGCAGAAGATAAAGGAGCGTGAAAAGATCATGAATAAGTACAAAGGCAGAGCGGTTCTGCCGATTGTGACAGCCGCGATCCTCCTATGTTCCGTCTGTGTCGGCTTTGGGCCGTCTCCAACCGATACCCAAACCGTGTCTGAGCCGGTATCGGAATCCGAGCCGGGATCCGGCCCGGCCTCTAAATTTCAGGGAGACCCTGACATCGTGACGAAGCGTGAGGATCTTCCGTTTCAGACTGGTACGGAAACCGCTGTACCCGGTTTTACCGGAAACGTCTATCTGGGGCAGATGATCTCCAATGAGGAAGTTTACAACTTTCCGCAGACCAATCACATTATCTTTGAACCGGGAGCCAGAAGCAGCTGGCATACCCACGGCGGTATGGTTATCATGGCTACCGGCGGTATCGGATATTATCAGGAAGAAGGGAAACCCGCCCAGATTCTCCGGCCCGGGGATGTGGTAGAGTGCGCGCCCGGAGTCAATCACTGGCATGGGGCTGCGCCGGACAGCTGGTTTTCCCAAATGGTGATCTATGATTCCCATTACAGCGGCGGGGCGGGAGAAGGCGCCATGAGCGGCGAAGTCGCAGACGAGTGGTATACCAATCTGGAAACGGAAGAATATACAGGCCGGACGATAAGTGAGGACAATGCCTTTCTTTTCCAACGGGCGGCAAAAGCGGTCTCTATGAAGACCTTCAATGGCCCTGTTTATCTCTCATCTATCATCGGCAGCGATAATGCGGCGGGTGCGCCGGAAATGCACTATGTAGTGTTTGAACCGGGCGTGATCAATAACTGGCATACCCACGAAGGCGGCCAGATCCTGATCGCCACCGATGGAATCGGGTACCATCAGATAGAGGGCCAGCCGGTTGAAGTGCTGTATCCCGGCGACGTAGCGTTCTGCCCTCCGGGAGTGAAGCACTGGCATGGCGGCAGCGCGGATACCAGCTTTGCGCACATCGCAATGAATACGAATCCGGGGAAACCCGGCGTGGAGTGGTTTGATATCCTTTCCGACGAAGAATATGCGCAGCTGCCCCGGGCAAAGGAAAACGGCGACACGGTTGCAGAAACGACAGCCGGTTCGGTACGGGGCAGTTTTCATGACGGGATATATTCCTACAAGGGGATTCCCTATGCGGAAGCCAAAGAAAGGTTTGTCCCGGCATCGGAAGTAACCCCATGGGACGGAGTGAGGGATGCCATGGAATATGGGGCTGCTTCCCCGCAGGGCAGTTTTCTTGGAGGCCCTTCCTCCGGCGGAGGCGACAATAACTGTCAGAATTTGAATATCTGGACCCCGGGTATCCATGACGGAGGTAAACGCCCGGTTATGGTCTGGCTCCACGGCGGCGGATTTGCATCGGGTTCCGCCAATGAAGCAGGCTATGACGGCACAAACTTAAGCGGTTACGGCGACGTCGTTGTCGTGGGGGTCAATCACAGGCTGAACATTACAGGATTTCTGGATTTATCGGATTATGGCGAGAAATATCGGTATTCTGCCAATGTCGGTATTCTGGATATAATAGACGCTCTCCGATGGATTCAGGATAATATTGAAGCCTTCGGCGGCGATCCGCAGAATGTAACTGTTTTTGGTCAGTCAGGCGGCGGCGCGAAGGTGCTGGCGCTGATGGGGACGCCTTATGCAAAGGGACTGTTTCAGAAGGGGATCATTCAGAGCGGCGCTACGCCGACGGTAGGCGAAACGTTCCACTCTCTGGAAGTGAGTAAGCGCTTGACGGAGCTTGTTCTTAAAAACCTTGATATTTCAAAAGATAACATTGAAGAAATACAATCCATACCGTATTCAGAACTTTCGGCAGCCGGGGATGCGGCTCTTGCCCAAGCAGCGCAGGAATATCGGATCGCTGCGCCGCTGGCCGAAGGATACGGCACGGAATGGGAGCCGGTCATCGAGGGCGATTTCTTCCCCACGGAAGTGCTGACCGAGAACGGCGGCTTTGCGGAATCAGGGAAAGATATTCCTCTTTTGATCGGAAGCAATCTGAATGAATGGACAACCTTTCATTTCGACAGTGACAGTACCGAATATACTGTCAGCGCGGAACTGGCGGCAGCGTTTGCAGCGGCATATCCGGGCAAGCCGGAATCGGAAGCC
>CANQTG010000162.1 GCA_947626715.1 uncultured Lachnospiraceae bacterium
TTCATCTCATCGGGATCCGCGCAGGAAAAATCATGCATCAGCCTGCCGATCTCATCATTGCCGCGATATTTCCCATTTACGTATAGGATATGCGATCCGTCTCCAAACAATTCTTTTCCTTCTTCAGTTTCCACATACCGCCGTATATGATATACGGCCTGACCTTTCCCCATAACATCATTTTCCGTGATGGAAACGACATAGCTGTCAGGAATCTTTTCCGTATCTTCTCCCGGCTTTAGGATATGCGCATCCAGCAGACTGCTGTTGTGCCTTGCCCTCTTTACGCCCGCTCCCGCGTCCGACCTCTGGATCTCCACATCGAACTCTTTCCCCTCACTGTCAACCGCGTGAACGTCTAAAATCGCAGAACGCCCCTGCAGATTTTTCATCACTTCCTGCGTCCTGACCGATTTGATCTTTATATCCTCCAGCCCTAAGATGATCCTCAGAATCAGCTCTACCGCCTCATGATTGTCTGCAAGGCAGACCGTCATAAAATCATCGTCCATATATCGGAGTAAACGCAGACGCTCTAAGTCCTGCTCGTGTATCCGCTCCGTCGTATTCAGAAATATCGCCTTCTTTCATTTCTTTTATTATACATCGGAGCGCTTTCGTTGAAAACTGAATTTTTCGTGAACTTTTTCTGTCATCTTCCATTCATGACCCACCTGTAAATCTCAACGCGAGATTCGGGTCGCTTTCGCAGACATTTTCTGCTCCGAATCTCTACGCAGCCCTCGCAGAGCGTATATCAGATGGAAGATGGAATCCCGCCGCTGATACAAATTTGTTACTCACCGCCCATAGAGGCGTAAGCTCCTCCCATCTGATATACTGACTTCATTTTTCATCTGAAACACCCCTGCCCCAGCCTCGCATTATTTCTTGTCCCTTCTTCCTTGCGCGCTCTCTCTTGTCCTTTCTTCACCCCACCCAAAAATAAAATCAAAACAAAAACACAAAAGACGGCCCCAGACTGAAAGTCCAATCAAAGCACAATAAAATAGCCCCACGAAAAAATAGTCAAAACAAAAACACAAAAACAGTCAAAAATAAAATACCCAAAACAACATATAAAAGAGTCCCATGAAAAAACAATCAACCCAAAACCACACAACCCAGCCACAGACCAAAAGCGCAAACCAACGCATAATAAAATAGCTCCCTGAAAAAACAGCCGCCGCAAAAACTTACAAACAGAATATGGGATCGTTACTCCGCGACTTTGCCAAGCACGTCTCTGAGACTACAGGCTCAGAGCGGGCGCAGGCGGAGCGGAAGACGATTCCATATTCTGTGTCATATTCATTTTGCAAACGCCTCATAATCACCTCATTGAAATCCCCCTCCCTCCCAAAAGATCACCCATCAACCCCGCCCCTCTCTCATCGCCGCGCTGTTTCCCATTCCCCGATCAGATATGTCCTCCTGCTTTCAGACAACGCCCTAAGACGATCCGACGATCCTAAGATCACCGCCTCCCGCACCCAAATATGGCGGCTGTTGTCGCACCCGCATAGCAGGTGGATTTTGGTTTCGGGCATTTCCATTTTTCGGAACGCGAAAACCTCCAATGCCCTCGACAGGCAAAAGCCCATATACAAACATAGCGGCAGTCCCCCCCATGCGGGAAACTGCCGCCATCAAAAGCTCTCTTTTGTTTAAAGGAATCGAATCCGAAAACCTCCTATACCCTTGACAGGCGAACTCCCATACGAAAAACCGCCGCCTGCCCGCTCCGACGCTGTTTCCGTCAGAAAGCGGTGAGCACAGGAAATCTGCCTATTCAGCTACCCGAGCTACAAAATCCTCGACAGCCAATCCATTTGCAAAGTTTGCGGACACGGATACGCCGCTTCCGTCCGGCGCGAACGTCAGTGTCGCAGTGCCGCCCCGTGGATCCAAAATCTGGAAGCTCCCGCCGCCCAGCGAGATAAGGCCTTCAATGTCTGCGCTAGCGTATGAAGGATAGATTGAATCAATCGCAAGCCACTCCATCCGGTTATAAACACCATAAACACCATAAACACTGCCACTGGGCGTAGTGGGGGTAGTGGGAGCAGGGGGCTTGATCTCCTCTATTCCATATTCCACCCCTACACGATTGTATATGGCATACTCATTACCGTCATCATCCAGCCCGCCCTCGCGATCTTCAATGCCGTTAGGCTCGCTAACATCGACACTAAGCTGAAACTTTGCCGGCTTATTTTCATAGGTTCCTTCCCAGCTTACTTGATAGCTTCCCTGATATGCGTTGATCTCCTCCGCCGCGCTTATCTGCTGCTGCGCCTGCGCCGCCGCTTGTGTGTCTGCCGCGGCCTGCGCTTCCGCTGCCGCCTGCGCTTCTATTGCCGCCTGCGCTTCTATTGCCGTCTGTGTGTCTGCCGCAGCCTGCGCTTCTGTTGCCGCTTGCGCGTCCGCTGGATCTATACTAAATAAGTAGACACAATCATGCACTACCTGTTACAATAAATCAGACACCAAAAAGGAGGTGCC